>CAZAGT010000134.1:959-12641 GCA_964484515.1 uncultured Desulfobacteraceae bacterium
CGATCTTATACTCAAAGCGTCGCTGCACATCTTTGATCTGCTCGCGAAGCAGCCTGTTCTCAGACTTGAGGCTTTCTAAGACGTTTTCGCTCACCATGTCCGCCCTTAGAATTCTTGTAACATTTTAGATTCTTGAAACATTTCTTCACTTGGTCCGTCCGGTCATGGGGGTCTCTTTTCAAAAACGAGCAATTGAGTGCGAGGTCTCGGTGTAAGGCGCTACCCGAGGCGGGTAAACCCATGCGGCAAGCGGCGGCGCTGAATCTGAGCGCCGCCTCGATTTCGGCCGAAGGCCCGCTTCACGTTATCAGCTCCAGGAACTCCTCAATCTGAGGCCGCTCTTCCTTCAAGCCCTGCACCAGTTCCTCAATATCTTCCGGCGTAAGCCCCAGTTCCTCGCTGACTCCATCCGGATCCTTCAAGGCGAGATTGCCACTGAACCCGATTTGGGCCTTCTGACACAGAAAATCGGCAAACTCGACGACCATGGCCTGTGTGCGGTAGTCATCCGGGCAGGCCAGGGAGTCGTGATGAAAACGGCAAGGCAGCATCAGGCTGTCAGGGAAGTGCCAGCTCTCCATCAGCATACCCGAGAGTGTCCCATGATCGATACCCAGAAGCTGTTTTTCCTTCACATGGAGGGCCGTTTGGGATCCCTTGGCGCTTTCCACCACCGGCCGGTACTCCTTTGAGAAATAGGTCGCAAAAAGGATCTTGCCGGTGTCGTGCAGCAGGCCATTCAGGAACACTTGTTCCGCCCTGTTGATTTTCAGGCTCTTCGCCAGTTGTCTGGCGCCGGTCGCACAGCCAATCGAATGAAGCCATAGATCACGCATATCGAAGATCTTGTGGGCGCCATCTTGGCTCAGGGTCGATACCACGTTCATCCCGATCGTTAGGCCGATGATTTCATTAAAGCCGATGACCGTGATGGCTCGCGAGATGGAATCGACCTCTCTGGCAAGACCGTAGTAGGCGGAATTGGCGAGCTTCAGGATCTTGTTGGAAATGGCCTGGTCCTTGATGATAAAATCAGCCAGATGTTGGGCCGTTGTCCTTTCGTCCCGGGCGGCGCTCAGGATATTGTCGACCATGGTGGGTAGGGTAGGGAGCTGCGTCTTTTTGTCGCGAATGACGTCCGCGATCCTTTTTTCAATGTCCATAGGCCTTCCACGATTCGAGAGATTATTGACCGCACACTCAAGAGTGAGCGCTCATCGTGCCTAATTGCAGCAGGAATCATGCCAAAATATGACAACAAAACCCACGTATCGCCTCCGACTCTCACCCTTCTTCGAGACCCTTTCAACCACTTTTGCGTGGTCACCTTTGTTGGCATGGCGCAGACGATTGATGTTCATCTTTTCTTATCACGTTATTAGAGCGCGCCCAGGCCGGTGAGACGAAATGTCAACATGAGCGTGCTTATGTCATCAAGGCTGTCCGTGCTCAAGCGCGCGCCCCAGCACTGAGCCTGATAGTCGAGCCAGAAACTGCTTTGAACGGTCTGTCCTGCGCTTAGATCCCGCCGCAGGGCGGTCCCCAGCGAAACGCCGTGGATCAGGTTGACATTGATGTAGACATTCAAGGCGTCTCTACCTTCAATCTGCCGCTCATAGTTGATGACAAATTGGTCCTGGAGGTCACCCGCCCGGTCAAGCTTGTACTCTAAGGACACATCTGCAAACGAGATCGTATCCTGCTTCCAATCCCACTTCCCCTCTGCAAGGACGCTCAGGCCGGAAAACGGGTCCATGCGTAGCAGTGCCGTGAGCGGCTCAAAGGGCTCCTCGTCCTCTAAGGGCGTCCCATCCGCTCGCGCCGCGTCAATGTTGTAGGCTTGTGAGAGAAAGAACGTGCACCACTGGAAATATTCCACCGACCCGTCCTCACCGTCCTTGCGGGCATCCAGGCGGTTTTCAACCGAGAGGACGATGCGGTTACGTTTCCCCTCCTCCACGAGGGGCTCGAACCAGGGATTGAATCTCGTTTCGTCCTCCGGGGCCCGCAATTCATAGGCGAGCGTCGGTAGGATCCGATGTTTCACCTTGTCCGCGTTGGCCCAGTCCACCTCGTAAACGCGATCAATGATGCTGGACAGGTCCGCCCGGAAAGCATAGGTCTCCCTGGACTCCCACTCGGAATCTTCCAAAGGATTGTCAAACCACTGGGCATTCCAGGTATAACTCAGGGAGGGTTCAAACCGGAGGAAGGGGACGAGCCAAACCGGATAGGAAACAGCCGGTGTCGCTGCCATCCGGTGCCCCTTGATACCGTCTTCACGCCAGATGTAGTCGTGTTCCGTATCAAATTGGAAGAAGATCGGCACATACGGCGTGGGGCGAGGCAGCAGGGCGAAATTGAACCCGGCCAGGGGCTGGGGCAGCGGATCGAAAGACGGATTCTCTGGCAGTTGCTGGTAGGATGATCCCACCTGGAGCGTGTAATCGGCCTTGTCATAGCTGAGCCTGAAGTTCGATGGCCGAGTAGGGGATTGAATCTCGAGGAAGGGGCGCCCGAATTCCTCCATGAGATCCGGCCTGGCCTCATATCCATACAACCCAAGCCCAAATTCATACAGGTAGTCCTGGTCACTCACGTAGTCGGTATCGAGTCGCGCCAGCAGACCGGCCGGAAGATCTTGATCGAGCCGGCCCCTGAGCCAGTAGCGTGTCGAATTCGTGCGCTCGAAAGGGCTCACCTTCACCTGGTCGGGATCCGTCAGGTCCTTGACCTCGATCTGGTCTGAAAGGATATCAAAGAGCTGGATTCCCTTGGACTCGACGCCGGTCCGGTGGCGGAATTCCAGCCCCTGCATGTAGCCGCGCTCGCTCATGAACCGGCCGTAAAACGTGGCGTCGGTCTGATCGGAGATGGCCCAGAAAAAGGGGAGCTCAAACTCGAGACCGTTGACATTGGAGTATCCCGCCCGAGGGGTGAGCAGGCCCGTCTGCCGTTTGGTCTTGACGGGAAAGATGGCGTAAGGAAAGTAGAAGATGGGGACGTCGCTGACCCGAAAGGCGGCGCCCTTGACCGTGCCGTATCCCTCGAGCGTGACCTTGACCTCGGACCCCGTAATGCTCCAGGCCGGTTTGACACCGTCACACGTGGTCAAACGGCAGTCTTTGACGCGGTACGTATTGGGTCCCGTCTTTTCGATGACGCTCCCGCGGACATGAAAGTTGTTTTTCTGAAGGAAGAGACTACCCGCGGTGATTTGGCCGGTGTTCTTGTTGAGATCGAAGCGGCCTTGCTCGCCGCTGAGCGTATCTCCTTCGGCTTGAAGCCTAAAACCTCCCGAGACCTCGACAACACCTGTTTTCTGATTATAGACCGCTCGCTGCGCCGTCACGGCCTGGCCCGGCCTGCTGATCTCCACTTCCCCCTCGGCGATGATAAGACCTTTTGCATTGTCGTAACTCACTCTATTGGCGGTGATCTCCCAGGGGGCCTTCTCGTCAGTGCCGAGGAGATCCTGGACGGATCGATCCGCCGCGAATGTGAAACCGGCCTCTAGGATCAAGATGAGGGCGAACGATAGAAGCTGGCGCTTTCTCATAGACAACACGTTTCCCTTTACGCCACCTGGTCCGGCCGGTACCTCTCCGGATCAAGGCATGTCAATGCCTCTCCAACCGTGAAAAGTGAGCCACAGACCAGGATCAAGTCCTCTTGGCGAGCCATGTGTCGGGCCCTCTCGAGTGCTTCCGAAATCACCGGCCTGATTTCAGCAGGTTTATCGTAGGCCGCCGCTTCCATCGCTAGGCGCTCCGGTGGTGCCGACCGGTAATATGCCGGCTTGGTGAAAATGACATAATCGGCCGCCGGGACGATTCCGCTGACGATCCCTTTCAAATCCTTATCCTCCATCACGCCGATGACCAGGATCAAGCGCCGGTAGCCAAAACCGCGTCGAACCGCACGCACCAGTTCTCTGACGGCGGTGGGATTGTGGGCACCGTCCAGGACGACGTCGGGTCTCCGCGAGACGACCTGCATGCGACCCGGCCAGCGCGCATGCCGCAGCCCGGCGGCTATATTCTGTGTTGAAATCTCGAACCCCTTCTCCTCGAGCAGCTCGACCACGGCCAGGGAGAGGGCCCCGTTACGGCCCTGGAATTGTCCCTTGAGTCCCAATGCGAGACCATGGATTCGGCGTTTGAAGCCGTAATAGTCAAGGCATGAGCCTGTCATGCGATAGCGGACGTCTTTACCAAGACGCCAAAAAGGCGCCGCTTCCTCTCGGCATCGCACATTCAAATAGGAGATGACCTTGGGCTGCTTCGCTCCCGTCACCAGATCAACTCCGCTCTTGATGATCCCTGCTTTTTCCGCGGCGATGTCGAGCAGGCGTGAACCTAAGAAAGCTTGATGTTCGAGCGAAATATTGGTGATCACGGAAACGACGGGGGTAATGACGTTGGTGGCGTCGAGGCGCCCGCCCATGCCCGTCTCCATAATGGCAATGTCGGTCCCTTCTCTGGCAAAATAGAGCAGAGCCATGGCCGTGGTGGCTTCGAAAAAAGTGGGTGGATGTCCGGGTGCGATCACGTCCAGGACGTCGCTGGCGACCGAAGCAGCCTGTTCAGGCTGTATTTCTTGACCGCCAACCCGAAAGCGTTCCGTAAACCGCACCAGATGGGGGGAGGAGTAGAAACCGACCTTATAGCCGGCCCGCAGCAGAACGGCCTCGAGCATGGCGGCGACGGAACCTTTGCCGTTGGTGCCTGCAATGTGAATGTACATTTGACGGTGGTGGGGGTTCCCGAGGGCCTGCAACAGATTGGATGTCTTCGATAGGCCAAACTTGATGCCGTACGTCTGGAGGCCATAGAGTGACTGGAGAGCTTCTTTGTAGGAAGGCTGGCTTCGTTTCACGTCTTATCACTTGAGCTGGTATCACTCTAGGTTTCTGAAACAAGTTAACTTACGAAGATTCTCCAGGCCCAAGGAGGATGGTCTCTGAGAGCCCGCAACCGACCGGTTTCCCAAGGGTCCTTGATGCACCAGGGGTGATGGTCTTCGACAGACAGGCGCGGAAGACTGTACCCACCGGAGCCTCCCGCCCAGAGATTTCCGGAGGAGCCCCATGACTATTTGGCGCCGTGCCGCGAAGCGTTGGGGAAATGGTTGCCGGTCTTACGGGATCATCCTCCCGGGGCCACAAGGAGGACTCGGCTGCTGCCGAAGGCCTGCATGAATTGCTACGTCAGGCTCAGGTCTTCTCAAGGGTCGTATATCCGAGGTGCAGCAATTTGCGGCCTGTGTCCCTGAACAGCACTTCGACTTTTTCGCTATCCACGAACTTCGATACGACCCCCTGACCGAAAGCCGGATGGCTGACCCGGTCGCCCTGCCGCAGTCCAGAGGGGTGGGCCTTGGCCCGCTTTTCGGTTACCGGGACCCCCGCTGACCTCTCGCTGAATAACGGCCGCTCCGCGGTTCCATCGGAAACGCCAAACTCTACCACCTCCGGCGGCAGATCACGAATGAAACTGGACAGACCATTGCCGATGCCGGCGCCTGCAGAGTGCCAGGCGGGGGGAGGCTGTTGGCCGGGGTAGCACATGATCAAACGGTCTTTGGCTCGGGTGGCGGCTACGTACATCAGCCGTCGCTCTTCCTCGAGGGCCGCCGGGTTGAAATGAGACCGCACGGAAGGGAAATACCCCTCCATAACCCAAATGATAAAGACGACGGGCCACTCGAGACCCTTGGCCGAATGTACCGTAGACAGGGTCAAATAATCTCCCCTTGAGACCGGCCGCATGTCGGCCAGGGAGGTCGGTGGCTCAAGGACGACGTCATCCAGAAAGGCCCGCAGGGTCCGGTAGCGGCCGGCCATGGGGATCAACTGCTCGAGGTCTCTTTGTCGCCTGGGAAAATCATCGTAACTCGCCTGTAAGATCGGGTCGTAATAAGCGATGACGGCCTCAGCAGCGCGCTTTGGAGATATCCCTTTGACGCAGAGGTCCTTCAGCAGGCGGGCAAGTTCCTTCAATCCTTCACTGCTCTTGCCTGCGCCGGGCCAGTCAGCGACCTGCCAGGGAAGGCCTCGGTTCGACCTCAGCCATCCTACGATCGATTGGCTTTTGCCCGGTCCGATGTTTTTTATCAGCCGCAGGATACGACCCCAGCTCAGGGTGTCCTCCCCATTCACCACAACCCTCAAGTGGGCCAGGAAGTCCTTGATATGGGCGGATTCCATGAACTTGAAGCCCCCGTACTTGACGAAGGGCATACCCTGGCGCGTCAGTTCGACTTCCAGGGTAAATGAGTGGTGGGCGGCCCGGAACAGGATCGCAAAGTCTCGTAGCGGACGTCCACGATCCATCTGCTCCCTGATCGTTTGGCAAATGAATAGGGCTTGTTCAGGTTCGGTCCGGGCGTTGATAACCTTCGGTAGAACGCCATCACGCCTTTTCGTGAAAAGGCATTTGGTGTACTTCTCCTCCGCCTGACTCATGAGGGCGTTTGTGAAGCTAAGGATTGGCTGGGTAGACCGATAGTTCTCTTCGAGCTTGATGATCTTGGGATCGGAAAACAACGTCGGGAATTTGAACATGTTCCTGTAATTGGCACCCCGAAAGGAATAGATCGACTGGGAGTCATCACCCACGACCATGACGTTCTGGTGGTCATGAGCAAGCCAATAGACGATGTCGGCCTGAATCGAGTTCGTGTCCTGGTACTCGTCGACCATGACGTACTGGTATTGCCGATTCAGCTGTTGGCGCACCTCCTCGTTTGTGGACAGGATTTGCCGGAAAAAGATGATCAGATCGTCATAGTCCATCAATTGATTGGACTGCTTGTATTCCCGATAAAGCTCTCCGAGACGGTTGATCTGGGCGGCATGACCCAGGAATTGAGGATACTCCTCGGCCATGGCCCCCTCTATGGGCAACTGGAGGTTGGCTGCCTTGCTCAGGATGTTGGCCAAAGTGGTGCGTTTTGGAAACCGCACACCCCCCTCATCGAGGTGGTTTTCTCGCACCAGGGACTTAATGATCTCCTCCATGTCGGAGCGATCCAGCACGGTGAAGGTTGAGTCGAAGCCGAGCAGGCGGCCATGTTGCCGCAAGACCCGATGGGCCAGGGAATGAAAGGTCCCACCCGACACGCTGCGGCACCTTGGATCGGTTAGGCAGGCCGCCCTTTCGAGCATCTCACCGGCCGCCTTGCGCGTAAAGGTGAGCAAAAGGATGGTATCCGGCGGAATACCCATCTCGACCAGGCGGGCAACCCGGTAGACCAGGGTCCTGGTCTTGCCGCTCCCGGCCCCGGCGATCACCAAGACCGGGCCTTCCGAGGTCGTTACCGCTTCAAGCTGGGCCGGATTAAGTTCCTCTTGATACTCGATTCGATCCTGGTTCAAATCCCTATCCTTGATGAAGCTGTAAGAGTTCGTGGCCAGCCCCGCTGCTTGCCGCAGGAGTTTACCCGCCTCGGGAGGGCGGCCAGGTTGATCAAGCGGGAAACTTCCATGAAGTCGGTACTCGAATATGACATCTTGAGATTCTTCGACGTCTCTTCGAGTTAAGGGATCAAAGATCTCCTTGCATGGAGTTTCATTCGAGACCTACGGCACCGTTGGAACTTCCGGACGGCACAGGTAAGCCCTCATCATTCAGCCAAACCGACGTTGAGCGTGTATTGCAGAATGACGTAGATTAGATACACAGCAAGCAACCATACGCCCTGCCAACGTTTGAACGTCCCGTCCTTGTTTATGAAGATAAAGGCCCTGAAAGAGTAAAGTATGATGAGCATGGCCGGGAAGTGGAAATTATAGAAGTTGGTTGGGATGGCCAACGGTCTGGAGGCCGCGGCGGCACCAATCACGAAAAGGCAGTTGAGGACATCCGCCCCGACGATGTTCCCGACGGTGATTTCCGGATGCCCCTTGCGTACCGCTGCAATGGCCGTCATCAGTTCGGGCAAAGAGGTGCCGAATGCGACCATGGTCGCAGCGATGACGTCCTCGGGGACGCCGAACCGTGAGGCAATCTCCGATGCGCTCGGGACCAGAAACCGGGCACCGAGCACCACGAGAAATAGCCCGCCGATCACCATCAACCAGCACTTGCCCAAGCTCGCGGGCTCCGCGTCCGACTCCGTCTCTCCCTCAAGGGCCAGGTCCCCCCCCTGCTTGGCCCATCGATACGTCACGTACATGTAGGCCGCCAACAGGGCCAGAAAGTAAAATCCGACCCAACGCTCTAACCTGGGCTCACCGGTCGCGGTCGCCGCCATGATCAGGGCGATGACGACGAGCATGGTCGCAGACCCGACCTGCACCCAGCCCGTGCGATTGAGGATGAACCGATTGACCGGGACAACCGCCAGGACACACGTCAGACCAAAGATCAGGCCCGTATCGGCAATGATAGATCCCACCCCATTGCCCAAAGCGAGACCCGGGTTCCCCATGAAAGCGGCCATGACGGAGACGACGGCCTCTGGGGTGGTGGTACCGAGGGAAATCACGGTGGCACCGATCACGATTCTCGGCAGACCCGTCCTTTGGGCCAAATCGACCACACCGTCGATCATCCAATCGGCGCCCTTTGAGAGAAGGACGATACAGACGGCGATAATCAGCAGAAGCGCGATTGTCGGCAATCCAGAGACGAGGTGATTGAGGAGGCTCTCATCTCCTATCCAGCGTAAAGCCGTGTAAATCATTTAGCCAAACCTCCTTTGATACATGCTCGATCCAGAATCTCTTCGTCCTCAGATATGGTTAAGGACCGGTGTCACCGCGTTGCTCTATGAAACATCATGAAATCGTTGATGTCTTAAAGCCCGGACATGCCTCTGAGGACCGGGAGACCCTCCGTGAAGACATCAAACACGAAAATTGCCGTCAAAGCCAAGATGACCACCAGGAAGATCAAGGCGAAGGGGATCAAAAAAGCAATGAAAATCTTCAAATAGGAAGTCTCGTGCATTTCCCGTGCGCCGATCACCTGAATGACCAGGAGCCAAAGACCGCCGGCCACTCCACCAATGAAGGGGATCACCCCCAAAACCTGGGTCGCCTGGGAATAGGCAATGACGCGGAATGTGGCCTCAAACCCATTCTGTCCCCCCCTGACCAGCAGGAGAAGCACGTGGAGAATGCCACTGCTGACGAATATGGTGATCGTGACGAAGAGCGGCACCAATAGGGCTACCACCATGAAGAGCAAAACGAAGACGAGTTCTTCACCGAAACCCGGATCGAACGGAAGGATTGGGCCGGCTATAATCAAGACTTGCCAAAACAGGTTGAACAGCGTACCGAGCGAACCGCACAGGAGCCCAAAGGCCAGTGGCTCCCTGATTCCGCTACGATATGAAAGGTGCGCGAAAAGATCCTCGGGGGAAAAGAGGACGGCCTTGGAAGTCCGGTACATCGCCGGCCATAGCCCGATTTCCGATCGGCTCTCCCAAGGGGCGATACTTCTCTGCGGCCGGCCATCCGTTGCACGACCGACCGGGCCTTGGCGAGGTTCCGCTCCGGTCGAGGAGAGGGTGAATTCGAAACGGTGCTCGCAACGGGGACAAGTGGCCCATTTGACACCTGCCGGAATCTTCTCCGCTCGAATTCGCTTCGAGAAGTTGCAGTTGGGGCAAGTTATTTCCACCGTGCCTGCCCCTCCCTTGTCTTGATCCTGTTCAGGCGGTTCAGTTCCTTTTTGGCCGACCACCTCCTCAGTCTGCCCACCAGGCCGCCGCTCCCTCGCCGTTCGAGGAGAGCCGCGCGCATCTCAAGCCCTTCCTTTGTGGAGAGGGCTTCTCTCAGGCATCGAGGGCCCTCGGGGCACCGAAAGCATTCCGAGGTCACTTCCCGTAAACCGCTCTTTCCAACCGGGAAGACGTGATCCAGAATGCCGTAACATGTCTTTGGGGTTTGCTTTGTCATTGCTAATAGGTCTTTCGACACGTCTGCCAGATGATCCAAAATAGATGCCCGCAGAAGGCTATCCCTGCAAGCCCCGCCCCGCGAAAACGTGTCTCAATCGGAAATGGTGTGCTTTTCCCGAAGGCGTCACGCTTATACTATATTCGCCGGTCTTGTTAAAGGCCAAATTCATTGACAGGTAGTACATTCACTCCTATCATCAGCCGGTTATGGATAATAGCAAAAGGTTGTACCTGGTTAGACATGGCCAAGTGGTTGGATACGATCGTTTTCCGGCAGTGGGCCACACGGACCTCGACATCACCGAGGTGGGAATGCTCCAAATGGAGCATCTGGCCGAACGCATGCGGCTCGTCAATCTCAAGGCGATCTATGCGAGCGATCTCAAGCGATCCGTCAAGGGCGCTCAAATTATAGCCTGTCATCACAACGTCCCTATCATTTCCCTACCCGAGTTGCGGGAGATGTATTTCGGGGCTTGGGAAGGGCTCAGTATGAGCGAGATCCAGAAACGGTATCCGAGTGAGTTAGAGCGCCGTAAAGATGATCTCAGCAATTACGCTGCACCGGGCAACGGAGAGAGCGTCAAGGCCCTTGCCGGGAGGATCATCCCTTGCCTCCAAAGTATTTTGGACGATCTGCAAGGAAGCGATATCCTCCTCGTGGGGCACGGAGGTGTCAATCGGGTCATCCTCTGCCATGCCCTCGGACTCGATTTGGCCAACATGATAAGCCTTCAGCAAGACTACGGATGTCTCAATATCATTGATTACCGCGCTGACTCCAGATTGGTCCGATTGATCAACGGGTGAGGGTTAGACTATTCGGCGCCGGTCCACAGAGCGCCGATGATGTGGTTGCCGTTCGTAAGAGATCATCCTTCGGAGGGCTCTAGGGGAACTTGGTTTCGGCCAAAGGCCCGCTTTAGGGAGGCAGGTGACGGCGTGATGGAAGCGGTTGAGCAGATCGCCAAGATACCTCTTTTCGAAGGGCTCCCGCTTGAACAGCTCAGAGACCTGGCCGCCATTATCTTCGAACAAGCGTTTGACCGCGGGCAGATCATCTTCTCGGAAGGGGACGAGGGGAATGGTTTCTATGTCGTCGTTGCGGGTCGGGTGAAGATATTCAAGCTATCTCCTGATGGCAAAGAGCAAATTCTTCATATCTTCGGGCCAGGCGAGCCGTTTGGCGAAGTGGCCGTCTTTGCAGATCAGCACTTCCCGGCCAATGCCGAGGCGATCGAAAAGAGTCACATCTTCTTTTTTAAGAGAGATGCGCTTCTGAGACGTATCAAAGAGAACCCCTCCCTGGCCCTCAACATCCTCGCCATCCTATCGATGCGACTACGCCGATTTGCCAGCCTCATTGAAGATCTATCCCTCAAGGAAGTGCCCGGGCGTTTGGCCGCTTACCTCTTGTATTTGAGCGAAAAAGAACACAATTCGCGGAACCTGGAGTTAAGCATCAAGAAGAGCCAGCTTGCCAGTCTGCTGGGGACCATCCCCGAAACCCTGTCACGCATCCTGGGCAAGATGGCCGGTCAGGGTCTCATAGAGTCGGATGGTCCCCGCATCAAGATCCTGGATCGCGAGCGGCTGGAGGAGCTGGCTGAATGGGGCGGGCATCTGAAGTAAAAGGCTCGAGGCGCAGGGCGAGATCATGTGTGGCCGCTTCTTCACTGAGAATTCACTGACTACCACCCGTCTGGCCATGGGGGTCTCTTTTCAAAAACGAAACGTGACCCGCTCGAACGCTGAAGAAGCTTGCAAGCC
>CAZAGT010000135.1:0-12439 GCA_964484515.1 uncultured Desulfobacteraceae bacterium
CGGTATAGGCCGGATGGATAGCCTTGGCCCATTCTCCGAATCTGCTCCGGCCGCCTTGCCCCTCGGCCGCGAGCTCGGGGCCGAACGGCTTGCAAGCTTCTGGAGCGTTCGAGCGGGTAACGTTTCGTTTTTGAAAAGAGACCCCCATGACCGGGCGTTAAGGCTTTAAAGACCTCATTTCATGGAGTTTCATACGAGTGGCAGGTGACCATAGACACGAGACGAGACGCGAAGAGTCAAAGGAGGACGGGGTTGAGGTAATGGATGCGGGGAAAAGCTCTCAGCCTCGCGTCCATATCGATTTTAGTTGATATTAAGAATTTGTGGTTATAAAAGCAGGAATGAGGATGAAATGCTAATGATCTTTTTCACTTTTGGCCTCGTTCCGGCAACGAAAGGACCTTTCGCCATCGTCTGAGAATACTAGAATCGGAAATATGGTTTGAATGGTGTAGAGGGTTGGCTTGAGTAACCCTCTTTTTTCATTTTTGGCGAGGATTTGTGTTGGTTTGGTGATGAACGGGATCGGAAAAATTAGAAACATAGGGATCAGCGCTCATATCGACTCGGGAAAGACGACCCTGACGGAGCGGATCCTATACTATACCAAACGGATCTACACCGTCCATGAAGTCAAGGGGAAAGACGGGGTCGGTGCCAAGATGGATTCTATGGAGCTGGAAAAGGAGCGCGGCATAACCATTTCCTCCGCTGCTACGAATTGCCGATGGAAAGACCACGAGATCAACATCATCGACACCCCCGGGCACGTCGACTTCACCATCGAGGTGGAGCGAGCCCTCAGGGTCTTGGACGGATCCATCTTGGTCCTCTGTGCTGTCGGCGGTGTACAATCCCAGTCCATTACTGTTGACCGGCAAATGAACCGCTACCAGGTACCCCGTTTGGCGTTTGTCAACAAGTGTGACCGAGCAGGCGCCAACCCGGAGCGAGTCGTGGAGCAACTGCGCCAGAAACTCAATCACAACCCGGTCCTTTTGCAGATTCCGATCGGATTGGAAGCAGATTTTTCGGGCCTGGTCGATTTAATATCGATGAAGGCCTATTATTTCGATGGGACCTATGGCGAGGAGGTCAGGGAAGCTGAAATACCGCCGGAGCTACTCGAAGAGGCCGAAACCAGGCACGAAGAGGTACTCGACGCTGCATCGCTCTTCTCCGATGAGTTGACGGAGGCGATTCTTACCGGCGAGGTGGCTGAGGAGATGGTCCACCGGGCGATCCGTATCGGGACCTTACGACGAGAGATCACCCCGGTCCTGATTGGATCTGCCTATAGAAATGTCGGTGTCCAGCCGGTGCTCGATGCGGTGAAAAGGTATCTTACATCCACCGATGAGGTCAGAAACGTCGCGCTCAATATCGATGAGGAAGAAAAGGAGGTTCTGCTTTCGGCCGAACCGAATGCTCCATTGGTGGCCCTTGGGTTCAAGCTTGAGGTGACGCCTTACGGGCAGCTCACATATCTCAGGATCTATCAGGGGGCGATTCGGAAGGCGGATGATATCGTCAATACCCGAAGCCGCAAGAAGACCAGGGTCGGCCGACTCGTCAGGATGCATGCCAATGAGATGGAGGAGATTGAGCAGGCTGGCACCGGCAGCATTGCGGCTTTGTTTGGCGTGGAATGCCGCTCCGGGGATACGTTTACGGATGGTAGCGTCAACTACAGTATGAATTCGATGCACGTGCCGGAACCGGTCATTTCGCTTGCTGTGACGCCGCAGAACACCAAGTCGAGCACAAAGATGGCCAAGGCCCTCCAGCGGTTCGTCAGAGAAGACCCCACGTTTCGATCCTTTGTCGATCAGGAATCCGGAGAGACGATCATTTCCGGGATGGGGGAATTGCATCTTGAAATCTATGTCGAGCGAATGAAACGGGAATTCGGTGCAGAGGTCGTGACCGGTATGCCCCAGGTTTCCTATCGCGAGGCCATCACCCGCAGGGCGTCCTTTGACTATCTCCACAAAAAACAAACGGGAGGTTCCGGGCAGTATGGTCGAGTGGCCGGCTATATAGAGCCCTCTAAAGAGGGTCAATACGAGTTCGTGGATGAGATCAAGGGGGGAGTGATCCCTTCGGAGTTTATTCCGGCTATCGATAAGGGGTTTCGGTCCTGCCTAAAAGAAGGCCGCTTGATGAAGTTTCCGATTCTTGGAATGCGAATCTGCATCAATGACGGCCAGCATCACCCCGTGGATTCGTCTGAGAGGGCCTTTATGCAGGCCGCCATCGGAGCGTTTAAGCAAGCGTATTCAAAGGCCAAGCCGGTTATCCTGGAGCCGCTCATGAAGGCTGCCGTGGAGTGCCCCTCGGAGTTCCAAGGGAATGTGATGGCCTCCCTCAACCAGCGGAGAGGCTTGATTATAAGTTCGACCGAGGATGGTGTTTTTACAACGATCGAGGCGGAAGTCCCTTTGGCCGAAATGTTTGGATACGCGACCCGGCTGCGTTCCCTGACGGAGGGGAAAGGCGAGTTCACCATGGAGTTTTCCCGCTACGCCAAGGTACCCCAGGAGATTGAGATAAAAATCAGAAAAGGGTCTCCCGGGCGATGAGGCCTAACCGGATGTAATGATGTTGTTTTTGGATAAAGGGAGTAATTTAGGTACTCCTTTTGTGCCTCTTTTTTCGTTCTTGATCGCATGATGTCTTCAAGGTAGCCTTAAGAATAGGTATCTTTTCTACCTATCTGGATAAAGGCCCTATTCAACTGGGGGAGAAAGCCACGTTGGTTAAAGATCTTATGAAGGTCAGTCCGCTCAAGATCCTGGAGAGGTCCTCTCAAAAGGGATTGGGTCAGGGGAACCTAGGTGTCCTCATGGCGCAGGCAGGGGTCGGGAAGACGGCTTGCCTTATCCATATCGCCCTCGGGAGGATCCTACGGCAGGGCAAACTCGTCCATATCTCCCTGGAAGATATTCCGGAAAAGATATCCTCCTATTATCACGTTATTTCGGAAGATCTAGCCACGGCCCTTGGAACGGAGGACGGGGCCAAGCTACGAAGACTCCTCGAAAAGAACCGGATGATTCTGGCCTATTTGAATCAGAGTTTTGAGATCTCGCGGTTGCGCGAGAATATCAGGAATCTAGCGGAGTCCATCTCGTTTGTGCCGAATACACTCATCATTGACGGGCTCGATTTTGCCTGTGCTCCGCGAGAGGTGTTTGAGGAGCTGAAGGACGTTGCGGCCGAGTACCGGTTGGAGACTTGGCTTTCAGCCCTTTCTTCAAAGCACGCACGCGAAGGGGATGAGAGTCAGATACCCTCCCCGTGCACCCACATAGACGATCTTCTGAGCATTGTCATCGAACTTCAACCTACCACCACGGGTGTGTTCCTGAGACTGTTGAAGGACCACGAAACTCCGGTCGTCCCACCCACGCAGGTAAGACTCGATCCTAACACGTTCTTGGCGGTATCCTGATCCGGGATACGGTTCCCCCCGGGTACCAAGGCCATGGGTCTCAAGGACCCTTCCCGACATCCGATTTTGGTGCAGATCTGACGGGCTCGTCGTCGGCGAGCGAAGGTCCCTCAGATGTGGTGCAGCCTATCCGTTTGAGATTCTTTGTGCCCTTTGCCATACCTGAAGTGGTGGCCGGATTTGAACATAGGCTTTTATTTTGATATGGGTAGTTCTTGTCAGCTAACCGCGGCGCTAGGTTTAGAGCACAAGCTTAGGAATGCTTAAAGCAGGACATAGGGGTTGGCGGATGTCAGGTAATAGCAGAGGGATCTTCTCGACGAAGAACAGATGGTTCAAGGTCGGTCGAAATGACCCCTGTCCCTGTGGCAGTGGGCTCAAATACAAGAAATGCTGTTATGGAAAGCCCCAGTCTGGCCCTGAAGATCTCAAGGAGAGATACGAACGCGAATACAATATCAGGCTCAAGGCGAAACCTGACATCGAAGCGATCAGGAGGGCCGGCAACTTGGCCTTGGAAACGTTGCGCCTGGTGGAGAAAATGATAAGACCCGGACTGAAGACCGATGATATCAACACCCAGGTGCATGAATACACTATCCAAAAGGGGGCCGTGCCCGCCCCCTTAAATTATCGAGGGTTCCCGAAAAGCGTTTGCGTGTCCGTCAATGAAGTAATCTGTCACGGAATTCCGGGCAGCAGAATCTTGCAGGACGGCGATATTGTAAACGTCGACGTTACGCCGATCGTGGACGGATATTACGCCGACGCCAGCAAGACCTTTTTCGTCGGACCGCCCGGACCGGACGCGCGTAGGATTGTGGAGGTTGCCCGCGAAAGCCTTAAGCAGGGCATTGCCATGGCGTGCCCCGGTAACAGGACCGGCGATATCGGATGGGCTATTCAGCGGTACGCCGAAGGACAGGGGTGCTCGGTCGTGCGCGAGTTTGTGGGGCACGGGGTTGGCTTCGATTTCCATGAAGCTCCCCAGATCCCTCATTTCGGCCGCAAGGGAACCGGCATCACTCTTGTGCCGGGGATGATCTTTACGGTTGAACCGATGATCAACCTAGGCAAGAGAGACCTCCACATCTTACCGGATAACTGGACGGCCGTGACGGATGATAAATCCCTTTCGGCCCAGTTTGAACAGACGATTCTCATTACCGAGGATGGCTTTGAAAGCCTCACGCCCTACGATCTGGACCAACCGCTGCTGCCTTAACGGCAGGTCCCCTCACGCGTCATTCGTCTGATTAGAGATGCTGGAAGCGATCAACCTTAAGGCCAAAGAGCTGGGCTTCATCGCCACGGGCTTTTGCAGACCGGATGCGCCCCTTTACTTTGATCGTTATTGTGCCTGGCTTGACGGACACAAGAATGCCGATATGGCATGGCTGAATCGGAACATGGGAGTGCGGAGGGACCCGACCCTGCTGCTGGCGGGCTGCCAAACGATCATTTCGCTTGCTTATCCGTTTCCTCACCAAAAGCCGAGCAGCCCGGACGGTTTGACGGTATCCAGGTATGCCCAGCCGGCTGAAGATGACTATCACGCCCGGTTAAGACGGCTATGTCTTGAAATGACGGCCGTCATCAAGGCCGCAGACGGGGGGAGCAGGTCAAGGATCTGTGTCGATTCGGCGCCTATTCTCGAGAGAAGTTATGCCTGCGCCTCCGGAGTCGGCTTCATTGGTAAAAACAACATGCTTATCGTCCCTGGCTACGGCTCTTATGTCTATTTGGCCGAAATACTCACGACTGCATACCTGGAGTTTGCTCCTACCGAGGCCATGGCGACACAATGCGCCTCGTGTCGGCGGTGTATCGAGGCGTGTCCGACGGCTGCCCTCGAGGAGGCCTTTTGCTTGGATGCCTCACGGTGCCTATCCTATCTTACGATCGAATCGAAAAAGCAGTTGAACGAAGAGCAGGCGCAGAAGACGGGTGATTGCTTCTTCGGCTGCGACCGTTGCCAAGAGGCATGCCCCTTTAACCAAGAAGATGAAAAGAGGGCCGTCGTCCTTCCTTCAAGCCATGAGTGGTTAGAGATGTCCGAGGAGGCCTTCAAAGTCCAGTTCGGGAGATCGGCCCTCGCTCGAGCCGGACTGGCGCGGCTGAAGGAGAATATCCGCGCGATCAAACGCCAGCAGCTCTTCGGGGAACAGCCACCTCCTAACCCGTAACTGCCTTCCTGCCCAACTCAAAGGCCTGCTCGAGGGTCTCGGGACGGTCGCGAGCGTCTGATTTCTTCTCCATCGACCTGACGAGGAGCCCCCCCTCATAGCTCATGTCGAGGGCGTCAAAGAAGTACCGAGCCTCCAATTCGATCCCCTCAAAGATCCTCTTTCCTCGGGTGGCGCCGGCCGTGATGAGATAGCCTCGGCCCCCATCGTAGGATTTTCGCTCTTTAGGTGACTTTTTAAGCATCCTCTTCGACCACAGGGCCTGTGAACGATCGACCAAGGTCTTCGCCTGGGCCGTGAGACCGTAGAAGAAGACGGGAGAGGCCAAAAAGACGATATCCGCCTCTTCCAGGAGGGGGTAAATCGACTCCAGGTCGTCCCGAACCACGCACGAGCCGGTCTTGTCACAACCGCCGCATTCCAAACAGCCCGATATCTTTAGATCCCGGACGTACACCGCCTTTGTTTCAGCCCCTGCCGATCGTGCCCCCTCCAGGGCCTTGTCAAGGAGCTGATCCGTGTTCCCGCCTTTGCGGGGGCTGCCATAGATTCCCAATACCATCATTTTGCATCGCCGTCCCGACCGGATGTCATCGTCTCTCTATAATGAGCGGACCGCCACGTGTCAACGAGCAACCCCGGCGTCCGAGCCGGCATGTTACCCCCATTGCGCCAAGGCACAATCAAAGGGCCGTCGGCTATCAGGCGTAAACTCACATTTCAGCGCGATGACGCAGCAGTATATGCTGCCGGGGTAGACAGAGGATTCCGTTGGACCGGAGGTTCGCTTTGTGAGAAGATGAGAACCAATGGATGAAAGCTCAAGCGCAGATTGATGGAGGTGTAAAGGATGACAGCTTCGAGCGTGGTCACGGTACCGAACTATACAATCGGAAGCGATGCGATAGCGATGATGCCGCAGGTGGCTCGAAAACTGGGCGACAAGATTTTGATCATTGGTGGCAAGACCGCCTTGGAGAAATCCAAAGAGAAGATTGAAGAGGCCCTGAAGGCATGCAAACGGGTCGAGTTTCAGGTTGCCTGGTACGGAGGGGAATGCACCTATGAGAACATGGAATCGCTCCTGGAGGAAGCCAAGAAGCGGGAGTCCAATCTCGTCCTTGGGGTCGGGGGAGGTAAGGCCATCGACACGGCCAAGGGCGTGGCTGAAAAACTGGACGTCCCTGTGATCACGATACCGACGATCGCTTCGACCTGTGCCGCCACGACCGCTTTGTCGATTGTCTACACCGAGAAGGGTGACTTTACGGACCTCTATTATTTGGATCATTGTCCGGTTCATATCTTCATCGATACAATGATCATTGCCGAATCGCCTTGGAAATATCAGTGGGCCGGCATTGGCGATGCGATGGCCAAGTTCTACGAGACCCGTGCCACGACGAGAGGAAAGACCCTTTCCCACTCCGTGCAGCTGGGCAAGCAGATTAGCTGTCTGTGTGCGGCGCCCATGCTGGAATGCGGTGTCAAGGCCGTCGAAGACAACAAGGATCAGGTTGACTCCCTCGAGTTACGGGAGGTTTCACTCAACAGCCTCATCAGTACGGGGCTCGCTTCGATCTTGATAGGGCAGGAGAATAACGGTGCCGCCGCCCACGGCCTCTTCTACGGTATGACGATGCTGCCCGAGATCGAGCACCATCTTCACGGAGAGGTGGTCGCCTATGGCATCTTGTTCCTGCTCATGTTGGACGGAGACCACGAGGAAATCAGGAGGCTATACCCCTTTTACAGGGAGATGGGTTGGCCGACGCATTTGAAGGACCTCAGTCTGTCCCGTGAGGACATCTCCGAGGCCGTCATTGAAAAAGCGCTCGGTGCCGCCGATATGGGGAAGATGCCCTACAAGGTGACGAGGGAGATGCTCTTGAAGGCCTTAGACGAACTTGAGGCCTTCACGCCGTAAGTGCCCTTCGGACTCCCACGCGGTACTTCCCAAAAAGCCTGCCCTAAAGTGGGAGGATTGCGGTGTCTTTTCGCAGTGACTGGCGGGAGGGCGCCGTTTTTTCATGGCGTATCTGTGGGGGAAACCGCAGCCCCGAGCGAAGTCGAGGGGAATGTCGGAGGGAGCAGAACTCCCCTGCAGATAAGCCATAGAAAAGACCAGCCCGGGAGCCTCGGAATCGAAGAAAAGACATCGCAAGCCTCTCACCGATACTCTCAACGCAGAGGATCCGGTTCTTTACTCACCGAACTGATGGCGCGCCCCCTGGGCGATCTTGGCCTTGATTTGCGCGAGTGAAGGGATCATGACCTCCTCAAGCGCCTTGGAGACGGGCGGCGGAATGTCAGGTGCGGCCACCTTGCCGACGGGGCAATCGAGGTCATCGAAATAGCGTTCCTGGATCTCATCGCTGGCGCGTCCCGCAATACCCATACTGCGCGGCGTCTGCTCGACGATCAGGATGCTGCCTGTTTTCTTGAGCGAAGCTCCGATCGTCTCATAGTCCATGCCGGTGTAGTCGAGGGTTCGGAGATCGATGACTTCGGCCCTTACCCCTTCGGAGGCCAACTCCTCGGCCGCCTGCAGACAATCTTTCACACCGGTCAGGTAGGTCAATACCGTAACGTCGCTCCCCTCGCGAACCACCTTGGCCTTACCGTAGGGAATGAAGTAGTCCATCGTATCGGCCGGCACCTCATCTCGATCCGCATACAGCTTGCCGTGTTCGATCATCAGCACCGGGTCATTCAGGCGCATGGCCGTGTTAAACAGGCCGACGTAGTCAAAGGCGTTGGAGGCGGCCATCACCCGCCATCCCGAAAAGAGGCCGAAGAGGCCGGGTGGGTTCATCGAATGTTGACCGCCGTAACCGTATCCGATCGCTGCCCGGGTGCGTACAACGAGAGGAAAGCTCAGGTTGCCGCCGTACATATACCTGAGTTTGCCGATTTGGTTGAACAATTGGTCGCTCGCCACCAGGGCGAAATCCGGGAACATAATCTCCACAACCGGGCGCAGACCGACCGATGCCGCGCCTCCCGCCATACCTGAAAAACCGCACTCTGAGATAGGCGTATTGATGAGCCGTTCAGGGAACACCTCTTTGATGCCCCTGGTGGCCTGATAAGCGCCACCACCGAGATTGGCGACTTCCTCTCCCAATACGACGACCCGCTCATCCCGTTCCATGTTGCGCAGCGTTACACCGGCCACGGCTTCCACGTAGGTCATTTCCTTGAAGCGATCAAAATCTTCCTTCTCGACGAATTGCACATCGGCGAAGAGGTCTTCCTCGCAGCGCACGTCGCGCGTCAAGTCTTCGTCCGGGGGCCAGTGCCCGTCGGGAATGAATCGCTTGCCGTCTCTTTCGACGGTCGTAAAAGCGATCGCCTCATCGATGGAGTGCCTGGCCTTTTGGTAAAGTTGATCCGCGTCCTTTGCACTGATGATGTCGTTATCGATAAGCGCCGCCTTGAAGACGTTGATAGGATCCTTGGCGAACCACTCGTCCTCTTCTTTTTTGGCACGGTAACCGAAGGAACTGCCCGCAAGGCGGCCGGCATGGTGATAATGGCGGTAGGTCTTGGCTTCAATAAAGAATGGAAAGGGCGTCTTGCGCATTTTCTTAGCCGCATCCCTGACGCCGACGTACATGGCGACGGGGTCCATGCCATCGACCACGAGGCTTTCTATGCCGTAGCTCAGGCTGCGAAGCCCCAGATCGCTAAGATAAGAGGAATCCTTTGTGGCGGTGCCCACCGCGTAGAGGTTGTTCTCCACACAATAGAGAACGGGTGCCCCCCACAAAGCGGCCATGTTGGCCACCTCGTGGAAGCAGCCCTGGTTGAGGGCTCCATCACCGAAAAAGGAGACGACGACCGTATCCTTCTTCTGGAGTTTCTCGGCCCAGGCGGCCCCGGTTGCAAGAGGAATCCCGCCGCCCACAATGGCGTTACTTCCTAAGTTTCCCGATTCTCCGTCATAGAGATGCATTGAGCCACCGCGGCCTGTGCACCAACCTTGCCGGAGTCCCATAATTTCCGCCAGGGTCTTGTTGACCGACTCTTGGGTGCTCGGCGGGATGGTTTCCCCTAGCGGGTCAAATCCGTCCGGTGCATAGTACATGAAGGCCTTGGCCAAGAAGTGGCCATGAGCCCGGTGGGTAGAGCCCACCATGTCGGTTTTTCGCAGAGCGACGGCCGTCCCTACGGCGACGGCCTCTTGGCCAACGCTGACGTGGGCGGGACCGTGGACAAGTCCGGTCTCGCTGAAATCCAGGACCGTCGTCTCGAACTCTCGCACCAGGTGTAACAGGAAGAGCATCTGAACCAGATCGCCCCGGTCGATACTCAACAAGTCTGTTTTGTCAACTTCCAGCCGACGACATGTGGCTGGCATCTTGACCTGCACTCGCTTGCTCATAGATCTCCTCTATTCGTAACAGGCTAATTCCAAGAATCTTGTGACACTGTATCTCGCATGGTCAAAGGGGGAGTTGTCTTGAAGACGGAAAGCACCCCGGTATGGCCCACCGACCCGGAGGCGGTCCCCCGTGAGGTGTCCGGCTCAGTTCGACGTGATCTCCCGGATTTCGAATACCTCATGCTCCACGCCGTGAAAATAGGCCACAAAGACGCCGGGTCGGATCTCCACCGGCTCGCCCAGGAGTTCGACCCCGTGGTCTCGCAAGTGCTGGAGCGTGGCCTGGAAGTCCTCGACCAAGAATCCGATATGGGTCAGTCCGAAATCAGCCTGCACCGGATCCGGCCGCGGCTCACGTCCCTTTGGGTGCCTGTAGTCAAAGAGCTCAAAAACGGCGTCGCCCATCTTCATATGGACGATGCGGACCTGGGTCCCTTCGACCCCGATCAGTTTTGCCATCGGTGCATCGAATTCGCGATCGAACACCTTCTCCATCCCAATGACATCCTGGTAAAAGGCGATGGCCTTCTCCATATCTTTGACGCTCATGGCTGCGTGATCCATTCTTTTGAACATCTCGACCTCCCATGCATATCAGATTTCCGGCGGAGTCTCCGCATTCGACAGCCAGGGCCTATTTAGCACTGCCGTGTCTATTCTGCAACAGGTAATCAGTGACGTTCTTAACCATTGAAATGGTGTAAATCGCGAAATGCCCTAATCTAACAGAGTGAAAATGCTCGATGAGCAGGAACCAGCCCCGCCGCTTGCCGCAGGGATTTACCCGCATCGGGTAGCGCCTTATGCCCAGACAACGCACTCAATTCCTCGTTTTGGGAAAGAGACCCCCATGGCCGGCCCATGACGTATCAAAGACCTCATTTCATGAAGTTTCCTAGGAAAAGTTAAGAGGAGGTCACGAGTGACGAGACCAAAGAAACAGCGTCTCGATATGGGAGAGGGGTCATGGATTAGAAGGATCGCAGGCCTCCCGTAGGACGCCATAGCTTTCGATGGTGAGACTGCTCCAATTAGAAGTAATGATTCAATGGGCGCTTGAGCGCGGGACGATATCCCGGATGTGGCCCAGCCAGGTCTCGAGGGTATCGATCACCTTCGCCTTTTTCTCTTGAACCGGATCTTCTTTCGTCTCCTCTAGCTCCTGACCGGCGTCGAGCAAGGCCTTTAGTTCTTCCAGCCGTTTTTCAGCCTGCAGATTCTGAGGCTCTTGTTCCAAGACCTTTTCATAGGTGCTGACAGCCTCCTGAATCTGTCCTTGGTTGAAGTAGATCTCGGCCAGTGTTGGGGTTGCTATTTCGAGCACATCCTTTGTTGGTTCCTCCGGTGCTTCTTCTAAGAGAGGAGGCTGGGAAGCCTCCATTCTTTCGGGTGTTGATTCAGGAATGGTATCGTCCAGGGTCGTCTTCGCCTCCACGGAAGGGCTGGGTGAACGATGATCCCCCGGTCGAAGTACCATAGCGCGTTTCAAGGCCTCATCAGCCTCGGCATCTCTTCCCTGTTGTTTATAGATATCGGCCTGCAGCGAGAACAGGGAACTCAGCTCCTCAACCTCTTTGACGGCGCTCTCAATTTCGGCTTCGGCTTGAGCCCAGCGTCCGTCTTCAGCATATGCCTCGGCTAGGAGCCGTCTGAGTTGGAGGTCGTGCGGGTAGACCTTTAGCGCCTTGACGCATTCCTGGATGACCCTCTTCAGATGGCCCTCCTCCTTCAACCTTGAAAGGATGAGATAAAGGGTTTGGGAGGACGCCCCTTCCCTGAAGATATCATCCAAATGGTCACGCGGATTTACCATCGCCCTGCTCCCCCCTTTCTACGTAAATGACTCGCTCTACCTGGTTTCTTCCGTTCGGTCGCCGAACATCATCTCGTCTTCTTGCTGTGCGAAGCGATAGAGGACTTCGTCATCCTTAACGAAGCCAAGTTCTCTCCTGACCACCGATTCGATGTAGTCGTTATCTTTGAGCAGCCTGTCGATTTCGTCCAACAGGGCGCTGTTTTCCGATTCCAGCTTCCGAATCCGATCGATGTAGTTCTGCTTCTCCGTATCCATGCGATAGAGATGAACAAAGCCACGTTGGCCGAATCCGAGCCAAGCGACGACGAGAGCACAGAAGAAAACCGTAAAGAAGATGAGCTTAAAGAGCCCTATAGGTTCGAGACGCAATGTACAGACTCCACTCAAGAAAGCTAGTTACCGGCTAGTCGTTGTTTCCGCCCCCAATTGTGACTACACGAATTGAGCGAAATGTTCAATGAGCAGGAGACGGAATTCTGCGCTGCCGCTGGCCGCAGGAGCGACCAGGTTGATTGATCGGCAGACTTCATGATCACGGACCTTGAATTTGACATCTTCAGGACTTTCGAGGTGAGTTGCCCGGTCATGGGGGTCTC
>CAZAGT010000136.1:0-12401 GCA_964484515.1 uncultured Desulfobacteraceae bacterium
TTTTGTCTTTCCACACCTTTCGACGTGTTGTTTATGCAACAGTAGGGTTCAGTTACACTTAAACCTCGTTGGAGTGTTTCAAAAAAGCGAAGTGTTATCGGATTTCATCTTACGGACACCTCAGGGAGATGTCAACTTGGATCCTTTCTTCAGCTACCCTGAGGAATTCAGACTCGTTGGTTGCCGATTGACTTAAAAAAGGTTTTCTCTTATGCTGCCGCGCATTGCAGTTCTAGCTGAATGGGTCGGATCAAGCGGCACAAATGCCTTTGGGGGAGCAAACAGGTGCATCGAAACTTCAAAATGATTTCTCGCGTTGTCTTCGGTCGCGGCTGTTTCGAGCAGGTCGGAGACATCCTCGATGATCAGCGCCGGGACCGGGGCGCCTTCATGGCCATTCTCGTGGACGACGTCTTCATGCAAAGCAATCTGCGCGAACGGATTCCATTGAAGGAACAGGATCACATTATCTGGGTGAATGTAAAGGCGGAGCCCACGACGACCTATGTCGATGAGCTTACGCTGAAGGTAAAGGCGCTTTCCAACGACCTGCCCGCCGGCGTTGTCGGTATTGGTGGCGGCAGCACCATGGATCTCGCCAAGGCCATCGCCTTGATGCTCACCAACCCTGGCCCCGCGACCGATTACCAGGGATGGGACCTGATCAAGTACCCTGCAGTCTACAAGGTCGGCATCCCCACCCTTGCCGGGACCGGGGCAGAGGTCTCGCGCACGACCGTCCTGATTGGACCCCAAAAAAAACTCGGTATCAATTCCGATTACACCCTCTTCGACCAAATCGTTCTCGACCCGGATCTCCTGAAGGGAGCCCCGGCCGATCAGTACTTCTACACCGGCATGGACTGCTACATCCACTGCATCGAATCCCTCGCCGGCACCTATCTGAATGCCTTCAGCCGGGCCTACGGCGAAAAGGCTCGTGATCTCTGTCGAGAGGTCTTCCTGGGGGACGACCCGGAAAGGGATGACAAACTCATGATGGCCTCTTATTTTGGCGGCATGAGCATCGCCTACTCCCAGGTCGGCGTCTGTCATGCACTCTCGTACGGACTCTCTTTCCAGTTGGGGATCCATCATGGAATCGGGAACTGTATTGCCTTTGATTATCTGGAAGAGTACTACCCTGAAGGGGTGCGTGAATTCCGTGAGATGATGGACCGGCAAGACATTGCACTACCGCGCGGTATCATGGAGGGAGTCGCGGATGAGCGTATCTCAAAGATGATCGATGCCGCCCTCTTTCTTGAACCGCTCTGGGAACATGCCTTCGGACCGGACTGGCGGCTGATCATGACGAGGGAGAAGATACGGGACCTCTACAAAAAGATGTAAAGCCCTTATGAATCAAGGCCTCAGTCTCTGAAGATCTCGCGCGCGGTCACCACACGCATAATCTGATTCGTGCCCGTGTAGATCTGGATCAATTTGGCATCCCGCATCATTCTCTCCACGGGATAATCCTTCATGTACCCATATCCCCCCATGGCCTGGACAGCTTGCGTCGTCACCTCCATGGCCATGTCGGAGGCTACGAATTTGGCCATGGCCGAGAACTTCGGGATCAGACGCCGATCTCGCTTGTCCATGTACTGCGCGGCTTCGTACGTGAGGAGCCGAGCGGCCTCGACACTGGCCGTCATATCGGCAAACATGAATTGAATGGCCTGAAGCTCGGCGATCGGTTTTCCGAATTGAATCCTCTGTTTTGAGTACTTGACAGCTTCGTCGAAGGCGCCCTGAGCCAGCCCCACGGCTTGAGAGGCTGAAAAGAGACGACTCGTATTCAGCGCCGCCATCATGTTTCCGATACCGTCGCCCTCTTCGCCGATTCGGTTGGCTTCCGGAACCGTGAGGTCGTCAAAAAACAATTCCGAGTTGATGGAGCCCCGCATCCCCATCTTGTTTTCGTTCTTCCCGTATTGAAGCCCCGGTGTGCCTTTCTCGACCACAAAGACGCTCAACCCTTTAGACCCTTTGTCGGGATCCGTATAGGCATAGACGCAAACGGTGTCAGCAATTGAACCGTTTGTGATAAAGCATTTGCGGCCGTTGATCACATATTCTTGTTCGCGACGCACTGCACGGGTCTTCATGGCAAGGATATCGGATCCCGCATCGGGCTCCGTTGCCCCAAAGGCGCCTAGCTTTCCCTGAGCCATCCCGGGGAGGTACTTGGCCTTCAGATCGTCTCCACCCCCCCCCAGGATCGGCAACATTCCATCCGCCTGAGCTATCAGGATGAGAGCTGAAGAGGCGCAGACCTTTGCGATCTCTTCCAGGATCATGGAAAAAAGGAGATAGGTGGCCCCTATGCCGCCATACTTCTCGGGCAAGAGCGGGGTCAGGATGCCGTTTTCAGTAAATAGTTCCACTGTATCCCACGGAAACTCACCTGTTTCATCAATCTCAGCGGCCCTTGGTTTTACTTTTTCGCGGGACACATCCCTGACCGTGTTAAGGATCAGCCGTTGTTCTTCGCTCAATTCGATCATCGTTTCCTCCCTCCATGCTGAGATGAACCATCTTCCTTGTGTCAGTTTATACCGATCGAGGCTCCAATTTGCAACAGACTGAAAGGGCGCCGCCAGGATTTCATCCCCAATCTTCGTTGTAACGGTTTATCCCTTCTGCTAAAATGAGCTCAAGGCAATAAGGGAGCGATCGAAACCTCTTGTCAACCAAGTTGAATCGTTCTCGGACATCCATGAAGGGGGTGGGAAAAATGAGATGGTCACCACAGAAGATCCTTTGTACGTCCGATTTTTCGGATCTTGCCAACGATGCCATCCCTTACGGCGTGGCCCTAGCCAATGAGTTTGGGGCCAAACTTTATCTCTGTCACATCGTCGACCTGACTTCCGTCGCCATGTATGGGGAAGCTATAACGGCATTTGAGGAGCAACAGAAGAGGATGCGAACGTATGCCCTTGAACAGCTCTCGCAACTTATGCACGGAAGGGACGCTGACTGGGAACCCCTTATTGCCACCGGGCACGTTGCCGAGACGATCGCCCATTTGGCCGCTGAAAAGGATGTCGAACTGGTGGTGTCGGCGAACCGTGGTCGATCCGGATTGAAACGCCTCATCCTTGGCTCTGTAACCGGGCGTCTCATGCGGGTCCTACCCTGCCCTATTCTGATCATTCGAAGCCCCGGAGCCGAGTCGCAATCCGTGACGGAGCGAGGGATTCGGTATCGACGAATCCTTGTCGGGTGCGACTTCTCCAGTGATTCCGCCCTGGCGTTCGAATATGGGCTCAGCCTGGCGCAAGAATTCCAGGCCGAGTTCCACCTCGCCCACGTGATCGAGCCAGCGGCCTATAAAGATCTGCTGAAGTCAAGCGCGGAGTGGGGAGAGATGAGCGAAAAGGACCTGCGTGAACGGCTGAATGAGAAACTCATCCAGATGGTCCCGGAAGAGGCGCATGCCTGCTGTAGCGCGAAAACCGTTCTACTCGCCGGTCAACCTCACGAGGAGTTGACTAAGTATGCCCTGGTGCAAAATGTCGATCTCATCGTGTTGGGAGTTCGGGGGCGCAGCCTGGTTGAAAGCCTGTTTGTCGGATCAACAACGGCGCGGGCCGTCCGAGAAGCGCCTTGTCCGGTCCTATCGGTAAGACCTCGGGCCGCAGAGGACTGACTTCAGGATCTACTTCTTCAAAACAGATAGACCTCTTCATCCACCCCTAACGAGACCCTTGTGATGCCTGACGCAGAAACCCCTTCCGAATCAACGCAAGCCTGTTTGATCCATGAAGATCGGATTCAAGAGAGGACCGATGAAGTGGGAAATACTTGGCGCAAGGTCTATTTTGGGGGAGGAGCCCATTTTGAGAACTGGCTCGAGCAGTGCAAAGAGTTGGGAGAAGTGGTGGTGGAAGAGGTCGATCCGGCTGGCTATCCCTGTTTTGAGGAAGGACGAGAGACACTGTATCGGATCTGGATGAAGATGGACCCCCATGCTGCAGAAGCCGAGGACGCTGCTCGGTGAATTCTGCGAGACCGCGGTTCGTCCTTGACGATCTCGACCTTGCGGGGAGAGATTCACATATAGGGATTTTGGTCATCACAGAAAGACATTAAGATCGGCTTCGATCTCTAAAAGGGTTCTGCGCCTGCTGTTGTTCAAACATCCAGACGGTCAGGAAAGGAGCTGACTATGTTTTTTGAACTTCGCCAGTATCGGATAAAGGGTGGACAGCGCGAAGCGTTTGTCAAACTCATGGAAGAAGAAGTGATTCCCTTTCAGGTCGCAAAGGGGATGGTCGTCGTCGGTAGCTTCGTCGCCCAGGAGGAAGATGATCTCTACGTCTGGATCCGTCGCTTCGAGAACGAAGAAGAGCGGGAACGACTCTATCAGGCGGTCTACGATAGCGACCAATGGAAAGATGAAATTAGTCCCAATATCGGCACCATGTTGGATCGCGAAAGCATCCAGGTGACACGGCTGGAGGCAACGCCAAAATCCGTCATTCAATAGACTAGAGAGGCTTTCAAATAACCCTGACTGGTCTCTGTGGCCTCAGGATTCCTATTGACCTTCGTCACTAGGGCGCACACAGAAGGTACGAGGCTCGAGGAGCGAGACACGAGGCCGGAAAAGAAGACCTGTCTCGTTTTTTGTACCAAAACACACGCCGAAGGATCCGTTTGCCCCTGCTACCCTCCCAGTCTTCTTACCCACGCCTCAGCCCGGGTCGGTTCTAACCCCTAGTCCCCAACCCCCAATCCCTGCCTTTAAGGTTCCAGCCATTCCGTTATGATCTCCTCCGCTGACGCGGGCAGGATCCCCACCAGCCATGCAAGATCGACCACCGTGGTCCGTTGTCGTATTTCATGCATGTGTAACAGCGCCGCCCGGGCGCGTTCTCTTGTACAGCGGATGTCTTCAATATAGCGCGCGGCACCGGCAGAAGCCAAGCAGTCCGCTATTTGCCTTGGCCCCTTCGTGTTGCGGCGCGCAATGGCTTGCAAGTTCTGCCACTCGCCCGGTAAGCTGAGTCGCGCGCGTACCTGCCTGAGACGATCCCGCTTCCCTTCGTACTGCACCGCCACCGGTCCGGCCAAGGGACCCCAGAATGTCTTATCGATGGATCCCGGCATGTCGCACAGTTCGGGAGAACTCACCCCAAGTATCCGTTCATAGAGGGCGGAGGCGAGGATCGTGCCGAGGCCCACCTGCCGGCCATGGAGGTCGGTTGGAAGGCCATCGACGAGGCCCATCATGTCAAGGGTGTGGCTGAATAGGTGTTCGCCGCCCGACGCGGGGGCAGACGTTCCAATCAACGTCATGGCAAGGCCCGAATAGATGAGGGCGTCGAACACGGCCTTGACCCCATCCGGCGTTCGCATCCCTACCTTTTGAGGATTGTCGTAATATAGGGATTCGATCCCTGAAATGATGTCAGCACAATAGGAACAGTAGTACTCGTCGAAAAACCAATGGTTGATCCGCCAGTCGGCCACACTGACGGGCTTGGCAACGGCGTCTCCAAGACCTGCCGCCGTAAGCTCGAAAGGGGCTCGCGCAATCATGCTTGGCACCGCGAGAACAGCGACCGGTGCCTGGGCGTGCACGAGCTGCTTCACGCCGTTGATGGTCGCCGCCACGTTCGCGGCTGTATAGCCGTTCATGGTGGCTGCCGTTGCGACGGTGACATAGGGAACCTTTATTTCGAAAGACAGCCACTTGGTGAGATCGTTGATCACGCCGCTCCCCACGGCAATAAGTCCATCTGGGCGACCTACTCTTGAGAGTAATGCGTTAAAGGTTCGGTCGTCGCACAATGGTGAGCCGAGATCCCGGTCGGGCACGACAACGGATTCCACCTGCCACCCGGCCCGGATGAGATTCGACGCGGCTTCGTTTGCGGCTATCTCGTGGGTCCTTACGTCAGACAGTAAGATGACAGATCGGCCCCGGGTGTGGGGGGCGAAGACCTCCGGTAATACGAGCAGTGCATCTTCGGCGTAATGAACCACCTTGACAGGCACCTCATGTGTGCGCCCGCATTGACACAGGAACGTCTTACCGAATAACGATTCCAGGGACGGCATTTCCATCGTCGTCATGTATTCCTTCCGAGCCAATAGACCGCAATATCAAGAGCCGCCTCCCGGCACTCCCTACGAAAGCGAATCCATACTCCTGTATTCCGTGATTTCAGAGAAGGGCACCCGCGGTATGATGTTAGGCAGCCGCCTCCTTGATGCTGCGCGCGATGTACCGCACGTCCTCCTCCCGCAGGTTGGGGTTGTTGGGAATCTCGAAGATGCGCGCCGGAAGCGAGCGCGCCACGGGCACGTCCGCGTCATAACCGCTGAAAGGAGCCAAGGTCGTACAATCCGACATATCGTCGGGGGCCGTATCGATCCCCTTACCCAGCAGCTTATGCCTCAAGGCTTCTCTGTCATCGACTTCAAGCCGGTAGTAGAGAAAGGTGTGCGTCCTGCCGGGAGTCACCTGGGGCGTCTTGATGTTCGCAAGGCCCTTGAGCTCCTGGTTGTATATGAGTGCATTGTGGTTGACCCTGGCGTTGATGGCGACGATCCGCCCCAGCTGCCGAATCCCGACAGCAGACTGCAAGTTGGTCAGGCGCGTAAAATACATTGACTGGACTTCTGTCTCAGACACGGTCTCCTGCCCCGGCTCACTGTCAAAGGGTCGCAAACCGGCAGCGCTCAGCATCCGCATGGCAGGATAAATAAGGAGAGGGAAAACACGGGGGCGCGTACAGACAAAATTGAAGGAGGTTATCACGACCTCTTTCCAAAGACTCTTCGATCGATCTTTGCCCGCCACCCCCACGAGGCCGCAGAGGCGTTCGTAAAGCTGGGTATCATTGGTGGTCAGCATGCCGCCCCCAAAACAAGGCATGTTCTTGGCCATGGCAAAGGTGAACGCTCCGATATCCCCGAAGGAGCCTACCTTGCGGCCCCCGTAAACAGCCCCAAGCGCGTGGGCGCAGTCTTCGATGACCTTCAATCCCTTCTCAGCGGCGATCTGCTGAACCGGCTCCAAATCGCAGGGCTGACCGTACATGTGCGTCGCCAGAATGGCTTTCGTCCTGGCCGTAAGGTTCTTGTCGATCAACGAAATATCTATATTGTAGGTATCGGGCAACACGTCAACAAAGATGGGCCTGAGGCCGCATGCTTTGACAACGAGAGGGACGATGTGGAAGGTATAGGCCGGCATGATGATCTCATCCCCTTCCGCAAGTCCGAGCGACTTGATGGCCAAATAGAGGGCCGCCCGCCCGGATGATACACCGACTGCGTGCCGGGCCCCTATGAACTCGGCAAATCGCTCCTCAAACTCTGGGACCTCCTGTCCCGCTAAGACCTTGCCCCGCATCAGGACGCCCAATACGTCAGAAAAACACCCCCACGATAGATTTACACTATGCCTCGGATACGCTCGCCACATGATCTACGTCCTTTAGTGCAGGTCTCTTTTGCTCGCTATGGTCTCTCGAACCTAGGTCCTTGAGCCTTTCGGCCTCACGTGCAACGGGGACGCCCTCAAGGGGAACGTCGCGCCAGCTCCGAAGCCCGATCTTGTGTCTCAGTGCCCACACAACGAGGCCCAATCCGATATGCAGCCAATAATCAATAAAGCGGTTGACGGCCGTCACCGAGGCCGCCAGCGGAGCCGCTACCCCGACAACGCGAAGACAACTGAAGAGGGTCAGCTCGACGACACCGGCCCCGGAGGGGGTCAGCGGGAAAGCTGAAGCCAGAAGCGGCACCATGGTCAAAAAGACGACCTCGGCCAAACTCGGTTCTATCCCGAAGGCAAGGGTCAGAGACAGGATCCACAATGTCTCTAAGACCCAAACGATGAGGGTCAGGATAGCGATCGGGACAATTTCATTGGGCCGCGGCCACATCCCCGTCTGAAAGGCCTCAATCATCTGTTTGACCTTCTCCGGGATCCAACCGGGCACCGATCTCTTCATGAGCAGGAAGACGATCAGGATCGAGGTCGCCGCCAAGGCGATGATCGCACCTCCAATCAGGGCCCACACGACGGATCCTGGCAGTTTAGCGGCAAACAGGGCCCAGGACGCGGCTGCCGCCAGCCCCAGGACGATCCAGGCGTCCACCATCCGCAGGAAGACGATCGAGCCGATCGCAGCCGAACGCCGCACCCCGCAGTTGATGCGCGCCAGATGGGCACCATAGACATCTCCCAATTTGGCCGGTACCAGGTTATCGACGAAGTTGTAAAAGAACACGAGCAGGCCGAACTTCACCCGTCCGGCTCGCAACGGCAGGTGTCCCAAGACCCGCCGCCAGCGCAGACCTCGAATGGGATAGGTCGCATAGTGGGCGATCCCCGCCAAGAGAAGGAGGCCCTTGTCGGAACGCGAAACCTCGCGCCAGATTTCGCCTATATCCACCCACGCCGCCAGGCACGCGAGAATGATGGCGGTCACGGCAAGGCTCAAGTAGGTATGCCAGCCAAAAAGGGCGGGCACTTTGTTGTTGTTCTCAGGTGGTATCGAGTCTCCTGCTACTACCATCGGATTTTCCTATGGACCGGACCTTCTCCGTCAGGAACCGGACTCCCGTTCGCCGCTAAGGACTGCCGGATGATCGTCAGGCCTCCTATTCGATATAAGCAGCTTGCTCCCCTCTTTTTCGATAACATAGACTACTTTCCGGAGATCCTCAAGATTCTCGAAGTGCTTCTTGTCAATGACGCAAAAGGCCTGTTCGTCCCTCAACATGAACTCCATCAGTCGCGTCGGCTCTAACAGCACAACGGCGTGACGATTCGTGTAGAAGAGGGCCGAATCCCGCAGGTCTTCGAAGAAGACCATCTCCTCCCCTGGCGGGAGCATGGCATCCAGCGTCGCGGCCAGCCCTTTGGTGGAGCGATAGGGGTTGATCGCCGGCACGACGAGGACGATGAAATAGACGATCGCCGCAACCACCATCCCTGCGAGCGTGGCGAAGGACCCCGTGTAATGCCTCCCCAGGAGCAAGAAAAACGCAACGGCGGTGCCGGCCAACATCAGGAAGACGAGTGCGTTTATGCGTACTAAATCGATGCCATACTTAGATTCCAAGCGGGTTAGCGGGTTTATCCAAATGGCGATCAACCCCACCAAAAAGATGACCAGAAGGGGAAGCAGTGAGAAAACAAAGCCCCGCCGGAGCCACGTTGTCGGCGCCTTCAGCAGGTCTTGCCAAAGGTCCCCGACCAGTAACGCAGCGGCCGGAAACAGGGGCAGGATATAGGGGGATAGCTTCGAGCTTGCCGTAGAGAAGAAAACAAAGACAACGCCGACCCAGAGCAAAAGGTAGAGCCTTGCACTCCCATGTTCTTCGGATCGGCGTCTCACACCGTGAATAAGGGCCACCGGCAGGAAGAAACTCCATGGAAAAAACCCGCCCATCAAGATATGGAAGTAGTAATAGAAAGGACGTGGGTGCCGGGCCTCCGCCGATATGAAATTCATGACATTCTGTTTTAGGAAGAAGTAACCCGCATAGTCCGGATTTCGGAGCATGATCAGCACATACCACGGGGCGGCAATCAAGAGGAATACAGCGATCCCCCAAACGAGCCCCATCTCCTTTATGAACGCGAGGCGTCTCATGAAAAAGAGAAATAGCCCGACAATCAGGGCCGTCAATAACAGGCCGACCGGACCCTTGGCCAGCACGGCAAAGCCCAAGGATGCGTAAAAGATCAATAAATGGATCAAACGGCGGTGCCCGCTTTCGAAGGCGCCATAAAAGGAGTACAGGGCTAGGGTCATGAAGAATAGCAGTGCGATGTCGTGGACCACGACTCTCGAGAGGATGATGTACTCGATGCTGGTGGCCAGAACCACAGCGCCGAGCAGCCCGACGGTCGCGGTAAACATTCGCCTGCCAAGGATGTAAGTTAGGAAGACACCCGCAAACCCCAATATCGCAGCGGGGAACCGCGCCGCAAACTCTGTAAACCCAAACACCCGCAAGGATACAGCCACCAGCCAATTGAAGAGGACCGGCTTGTCATAAAACGCCTCTCCGTTGAGCCGTGGCGTAATGTAATCCCCGGTAACAACCATGTCCTTCGACGTAGCCGCATGCATCCCCTCATCAGTGTCCCATAGCGGCCTGCTGCCCAGGCGAAAAAAAAAGAGAGTCAGACCAAGCAACAGGATGACGATCAGATGACCGAGTTGTCTACTGGATGTGACGTCGCTCATGTTTGAAATTCTGTCTCAGCCACGTTCTGCTGAGCCCACCAACTAGCATTTGGATTCAAAAAAAAAAGCAGACCCGCGTTAGCTTTCCGGCATAAGCCAAGGAAAACTAGCACAAAATGTCTGCTTTTGGAAGGTCCTTCGACGTCCGAAACCGGCTCAAAGCCGGCATAGGGCCTTATACCACGTGTCCCCCCCCATGCTGCCGAGTTACTTGCCAGCGGTCTTGCTTACGAAACGACGGAGGCTATCCGCCTGAGGATTGCTCACCTTGTGAGTCACAAGGATGTCCACCGGAGTCACCGATCTTCCGTAATAGGCCTCGTTCCAGCCGTTGCGGATCTTGACGACCGCGCCCTCGACGGTCAGCCCGCCAAAGACGCCTTTCGAGCGTGCAAAGGACAAAACGTCCGCCGTTTGGCCCGAGACGCCCTTACCGACCGGTCCCGCTGCCACGCTGACGTCAGCGCCGAGCTTGAATTCCGTGCTCAGCAAGGCATCCATCCCCTTGTTCGTCATGATGACCAGGATCACCTGGTCGGCTGCGCCGCCGATTTGAAGCCCGAAGGTGACCGCGCCCATGGTGTAGAAGGCCGGATAGGTCCACTCGCCTTTCTGTTCATCATGTCCGAGCAGGGCGCCGCTACCGCCGTAGCCGCCAAAGATCAGACCGCCCTTTCCCATGGTAGGCACAATCAAGATGCCCTTGGCCTTTTTCAGGTTGTCCCGAAACCAACCCATGTCCGGATCGGCGGCAAAGTCCTTAAAGGTCTTTTCAGCCCTGGTCACGATCTCCTCGGCCTTGCGCCGGTCCCCTTGCTCGGATGCTATCGCCGTTCCGACGGTTAAAGATACGATCATGAGGGTAACGATCAATGCCTCGATCTTTGTCTTCTTCAGCTCCATGGTCATGACCTCCTGCTTGCAAGTTGTTCATTAAATTGATTTTATTAACTACTCCCTTTTCCAGTCCAATTCACCTGATATAACACCCTTCAGCTTAAGCACTATATCCTGGTTGTCAACGTGGACCAGCATAACAAAAAGTCCGCCGCCGCAATCAAAAATCCTCAGCTTGATTCTCTTTCCGTTTTTCTGGTATGTGGCGATTATCATGTCATATTCCCAGACCTCACGGGACCTGTAAGGAAGGGAGACGATCCGTTATGCTCGAGTTGCTGCCTGAAAGCCATCCGAGTGTCATTGCCGTCAAGGCTGACCAGGAGGTCACTGCCGAGGACTGCGAAGCACTTATGCCTCATCTCCAAAAGACGATCCAGGAGCAGGGGAAGGTCAGGATTCTGATCCTCTTTGAGCGGGACTACCGCGGCGCGGATTTGCTGGCCTTCGGTGATCTGGCCAATTACGCCGTGGATCACAACGCCCTGGAAAAAATGGCCCTCGTCGGTGCACCGCCATGGGCCGGCGGCGCCTCAAGGCTCGTTTCCATCCACGCCGGTGCCGAACTCAAGTCCTTTGAGCGCAATAAGCTTGCGGCGGCGATGGAATGGATCAAGGCATAGGTAGTGTCCACCTCGTCCTCATAGTGATTTCCGGGTGGGCGCAAAGTGGGGAGTTTGGAGGGTCAGACACTATTTTTATTTTGCTCTTGGGCGATGTGCATTCCAACCAGCCGGGCAATCAAGACGGCTATATAGAGCTGGCCGACGACGGCCTCCAAGAGCGAGAGAGAGCGGGCAGGGTTTGATAGCGGGGTGATATCTCCGTAGCCGAGTGTGCTCATCGTCACAAAACTGTAATAGATGAAATCACTGGGACCCACCGGTTGCTCCGGGATGCGAAACGACCCGGGCTGGGCCTGTTCCAACAAGAAGAAACATAGCCCCCACACAAATCCAATTAAAAAATAAGCGCAAATCGCCCCGGCTATCATATCCAGGGTTACGTGCTCTTGCCTGAACACGTGGGCCAAGATCCTGTATGCGGCATAACCGAGGAATAGTACTTCAAAGACCCTTTCCGTGACATCGACAGCGGGAATCTTGAAGACATAGCCAGACAACGCCGCAGCAAGTGCCGGCATGACGAGGATCATGCCGATCACAAATCCGCTCTTCCTTTCGCTTACCGCGAAGATGCCCGATATCAATATGATGAAGAAGAAGATGTCGAAAAGGACATTGATAGCGACAAAGCCGGTAAGGAAAGGGC
>CAZAGT010000137.1:0-7787 GCA_964484515.1 uncultured Desulfobacteraceae bacterium
CTGCTAATTCCCTGGTATGTCCACCCTATGCTCTCACCAACTGTACGCCAGCTACAGTTTACGAGCACAGGGCAGAGCCTTCAACCAGGGGCAGAGACCCCGGCCCTTTTCGGCTTTTTGCACCACAGCAAATGGGTCGCAGATCACCCCTCACCACCCCTCAAGGGGGTTCCCCACACCGCCCGCCCCTTAAACCCTGAACTCCTAAGATAAGGTGCTAACATCGACTTAGAGCGCATCAAAAAGACCACCCCCTTTAAATCAGAAACAAGAAGAACGACACGCCCTCTCCATGCAGTAACCTAACCCAAGGACTGAAAAGATAGAGCCGGGCGTGTCGTCCGAAAAATTTTAACACAGGCAACCACCGACCGTCCCGCACCTGCCGTGAAAATTAAGTGAAGTACTTACCCGGCCCCCGCCTCCGGGGTCGTCGTCCCTTCGGTACGGGGCTTCGTCAACTCCACCTTGATTTTATCGTCGGTGAAGTCTGACTTTGCGATCGTCCACCCGAAACCTATCACTAGGTTTGCGAGTCGATCGATCTCTAACTTATCACGATCAAACGCCACAGCAACCACCCCCTTTAATGACTACTGCTCTCTTTTTAAACCTTCGAGAATGCCCATATGACAGCCTTTGCAGATGGTGATATTTTTGGCATCCTCCAAAGGAGTAGGACCATTGCAGATCTCACAAGTGAGATAAATCGGTTTTGACTCAAGTGGCATAGGGGCTCCCCCGCCCCCCCCGACATCGTTATCTATACGACTTTGACTCCTTCGATGATCGTTTACCCATTGCCGAGCAACGGCGACGGTCACTCCGTGATCGACTGCATATCCGAGATAATAGTCAATCACACCTTCATCGCCAAGTCGCCAAAGTTCTTCAGCAACGCCATAAGATATCTTCTTAAGATGTACTGCTTTCTGGAGTTGGGGAGGCATTTTGAGAAGGTCAAGCCTTCTCTTAACGACGCCGGGAGACTTGCCCATCTCTTTGCCAATCTGGTCCGGTGATAGGCCATAGTTGTCACGTAGATCTGCATAAGTGGCAGCCTCTTCGATCGGAGAGAGATCGACACGCCCCAGGTTTTCGGTAGCTCGGGCAACCGCTGTCGCGGCATCGTCAAGGTCACGAACCATGGCAGGGATCCGGACACGACCCAATAAGCGAAATGCGAGAAAGCGCCTATGACCTGCGATAATCTCATATCTCTGTCCATCGGCACGTACAATAATGGGTTGCAAAAGGCCGATCTGGGCAATAGAATCCGCAAGACTCTTGACCTCGTCTTGATCAATCTCCATTCTAATACGACCGCGTGGTTCATCGATCACCGCCAAATCGATCTCTTTCACTACGTGCATCTTTCTCTTTGCCAACTTCAAACCTCCTTACTCCGAGATACTTGGGACTAATTTTTTGAAGCACCACGATTTTGACGTCTTCCCATCCCATCTCGGAAACAAGATCCTTTGGGACGGTAATCCGAGCTTGGCCTCCGCTATGGCTCAACTTCATGATCCACTCAGGCATCTTCCCTCCATCTGATTTTACCGATACGACCATAAATCTGGTGCGGCATGAAGTCTTTATCGGTAAGAGTACCGAGAATTGATTTGCAGGCCGGGCATTCAACAACGCCTTTTGGATGCCCGTTTATATAGACGACCTGGTGATGAAAGCAAGCGAGACAAAAAAGCTCTATGACCATTTTCATGATATCACCTCCGTAATATCCTATTAGCCTTTTATCCTTGACATGTCAATAGAATCCTGTTAGGATGCTCATTATGAAAATATTGCTCTTCTCCATAGCCTTGATCTCCCTGACAACATTGGCAGCAGCCCAGGATATCACCTTGACTTGGGACGCGGTTGAAGACCCACGTCTCTCCTCCTATGTAATCTACATGGCACTAAACAAGGGCGATCACTCTGGACCTTGGACAGCGACCGGGGAGGTCAAGGCTCCTCAAACTGAATACGCCGTGACGTTGAACGATAAAGAGAACTATTTGTGGTACGTCACGGCAAAAGACGTGGAGGGTCATGAGTCACAAGCATCAAACATCGTCAGGCGCTACAGTAATCGACCTCTTGGAGTACCGGGAAACTTTAGAAGGTCACAAGGGGACTGAGACTGAGGAGTTCAACGACGAGGTCTGGTACACGGTCTTTGAAGAAATCCACTTTGACCGGCTCGCGCTTATGACGCTGTTGGGCGTCTTGCACCTTGCCATGATGCACCCCCAACTACCGGCGTCAACGTGCGAGCACGTTGCCACCTTGGGGCGTGAAATCCTAAACATTCTTATCAAAAGAGGTATGAAGGCCCCTCTGGACGTTTACAAGGCGTACTACGACGCCTTTTTGACATAGGCGGTCACGCTGCGGGTACCCTCCCGTAGAAACGGTTGCCCTCCCGCAGAGTGACAACGATTTAAGCGACGAGCTCACACTGTGGGTTCCCTCCCGTTACCACGGGCACCCCCCCGCAGAGTGAGTCAATATAAAAACGATCCACCCCTAAAATCCCCCTCGTATGGGGAGTTGGTGGACTGTGACACGACTCCCGAAGCATAACGGGCGGCGCGGTAAAGATCGCGTCTCTCGTCGCGCCAGAACGTGCTATCGCCTCACGTCTAAAATTTACTGCGTACCCGCAAGCGGGACCCAAATTTTAGCCTGTCGGCTCACGCTCGCACAACCTGTCAATCCTCGCGAGGCAGGAACACCTCGCCTACACCCGCCCGTAATCCTTCGCTCGCTGTGCCACCTTGCCGGTCGGAAGCGCCTTGCGGCGCGACAGTTGCCGGGCCTCCTCTACGCTGCGAGAGCTGCGCTTTCCTTTGGCGCAGAGTTCCCGGCGGTCTCCTTACCTGTCTTGCTTTACGAAAAACAGGAAAGGAGACAGACAATATGAGTCCGAAAGAACGATATGAGGAACTAAGAAAAGAGGCTTTCAAGCCTTTGCCTAATTACCAGGAGGTAATCCGCAAGGCTTATATAGACGCACTGAAAAGCGTCTATAAGCTGGAGGAGGTAAAGAAATGAAATGCCCTAAATGTGGTCATAAGATGACCCAGGAGGTATTAGACGGCCCCTTCGGTGGTCATTACCTCGCTTGGGTCTGCCCACATTGCGGTTACGAGTATGCCCTGCTCAGACGCTTTGTGTGGTACTAAAAAACTAGCCCTCCGGCTTCCGGAGGGCTAAAGTTTTTTGGGAGACCTGCCGATAAGAATACTTAAACACGGAAAGGAGGTGACCAAATGCGGTACTTTTGCAGCAACTGTGGAAATGAAATGCCAGAACTCAAGACTGACGGAGATGAGGTCAACCGCGACCTCATCTGTCAGTCTTGCTACGAAGAAGACTCAAAACCATGGCTCAAGGACGCCATAAACCGCCTACACGACAAACTGCGCATTAACCACCTTCCATAGCACAAAAGGGGCCACCTGGAAAGCCAGGAGCCCCTACCACCCCCGAAAACGAAACGCCGCAACCGCTTGATCTCCAAACATATCCACCGTAAGGAATGTTTTCTTCCTACAATCTCTTACCCTTTGGGTATAAAGAGGTTTAGTTACAATAAGGTGCTCGTGTCGCCCTCCGGGCGCCACTCGGGCACTTTACCTGCTTATTGCGGGCAACAAGCTGAAAGGATAGGAAAAAATATCTGTAAGGTGTGCATGAAGCAAGGATCAAGCCGAAACCACCACATCTTGACACATACTAGGGTTTATGATATAAAAGTCACTGATCCTTCGAGGACTAGGCCGGTCCTCTTTCCTTCAAACTTTTCTCACCTCCCGTGCTGCGTCCGGGAGGTATAAAAGCCTCTCGGATGCACTTACCGCATGCGTACTGTAAAGTATGATGTGCTCGTAACAATAACCGCGATCCTCCGGAAGTACGGCGGAAACTGGTGCTATGCTTCACGGTTTAAGATGCTGGAACTATTAAAAAATTACCACGGCATCGATATAGGATACAGGCAACTCGGAAACCACCTTGCAGACCTTAGAAACGCAGGGCTCATTAAGAGCATTAGGCGCATACATAGAAGATCGGACGGGACAATCTGCCTGCTAACGTCGGCGCGTTGCTTGACGATGGCAGGCTGTAAATATTTAATATCACGGGGCTTTACATGGGCAAAAAACCACCTCCAGCGCCTCAAAGCCAAATACATGCCCCCGGAACCAGGCAAGCCTAATGGGGTAAAGACCCCACAAGACCAGGAAATACCCGGTAGAAAGAACGGGAAAAAACCCTACCAAGACCCCGACTTCCGCGAAAAACGCGGTTTGAAACCTCTCCCGCCCTTCAAGCTCAAGACTTCCTAATTACAAAAACGTAATTAAAAAGTTGACTTATAGATATCGGCCATGTGAAAATTATCACAAAGGCTCGTGGACCACTATGCACACCAAAACTACAAGGAGGTACGCACATGGCCGAGATCAAAAGTCTATCGTCAATCAGGGAAAAGTGGACAAGAGTTACTCCTGGAAGGACCGAAGACTATAAGCTCGGGATCCAGAACCCTAAAAGGGACTGGGAAACCGAGACGGCGGCGGCCGAAGGCAACTGGAAGGCTGGAGTTGACGCGGCCGCTGGAAAGGGTCTCTTCGGTAAGGGAGTCGGCAAAGCAGGGTCGAAAAAGTGGCAAGATCGATCTTTGAAAAAAGGGCCTGGTCGATTTGCCGAAGGTGTCTACATCGCCGGGGGCGATTACGAGAGGGGCTTTGCGCCTTATCGTGAAGCGATCGCCCGCGTGGATCTCGGTCCCAGGTTCCCGAACCGCGATCCCCGCAACATCGAGAGGGTTAGAAAGGTCGTCAACGCTATGATCGAAGAGAAGGTCGGATCTTAGAATGCTGCCCAAACCCCTCGGAACTGGAGGTTAAACCATGGAGGACTTCATTATAAAGCTGCTGCGGACATTTTGTCCGTACCTCAAGGCGATGGCGGCAAAAACCGGCTCACCCGTGGATGATATCATTGTGGGTATCCTCTGCCGGGTAGCCGAAGACAAGAAAGAGGAGGCTTGAGATGCACTGGCAAAAAAAGATCGAAAGGCGCACTCTATCGGCCGATCGCAACGACACCTTGCGTTTTGAGCTGCCCGAAAAGGGCCTCTATTCGGGCCTGCTTATCAAGGTGAGCTGCGACCAGGAAAGCGCGAACTCTGGCCAAGAGAATTACCGGCTAATTGACCAGATCAACAAAGTGGAGGTTATGGCCAACGGATCTAAGATCATAAAGAGCTTAAGCGGTATCCAGCTCCAGGCCCTTAGCTTCTATGACCATGGTATCGCGCAGATAGACACACTGAGAGAGTATGCAAGCAATACGCAGTTTGCTTTCATACCGATTCAGTTCGGCCGGAGGCTCTACGACAGGGATTATCTGCTCGACATGGCCAAGTACGATGTTGTTGAGCTGAAGCTCACCAACAACATGAGTTCAACGTATTGGCAAGACACGTTGAGTTATACGATCATCGGCTACGTCCTGAAAGACGTACCCGCAGACTACGCAAATAAGGGGTACTTCAAGAGCCACGAATGGCGGAAATACACCACTGTGGCGGACGAATGGAAATACCTCGATATTCCTGCCGAGCATCCACTCCGCAGGATCATGCTCCGAGCCGAGCCGGACATCACCAGTGGTGCTGATGACACGGCTTTTGAAAACCTGGTCTATGACATCAAGTTTATGCTCCAGACGGGCGATGTAATCGTATTCGAGGGTAAGCTCGAAGATCTCTTGAGAGACAACCTCATCGATTACGGTGCCCTTGCCCTCACGGGCGGTCACTCGTACCGAGTCGGTACCGATTACATAGAAACAGGAATAGGCCGGAGACTCGTTGAGGCGGCCATTGCTTTCTCAATGACCGGATCCGCTTCAACGACGGTACCCACAACCGACGATGGCCACTCGAACCATATGAAACTGATGCCCCAGGGCGGAGGGGATATCGGTATAAACTGGATGGCCCTCGGTTGTGGCTTCCACAACACCGCAATGCTCAGGTTCGACCGCGAACCGGATCTCGCGGACATGATTGACACCGTAGATAAAAAGCAAGTGGAGCTCCATCTCCACACCCGCAATGCTGCGAGCGCGGCTGATGGTACGGTGTCGGTGGTACTCGAAGAACTCATGACAGACTAAGGGGGTCTGTCATGAACATAAAAGACTTCGACCGGCTCTACAGACGGACCAGGGGCGGAGAGGGAGACTCTTCCGCCCTGGTCCGCCTGAAACTAAACCCTATACGCCAGGGTGTACTTCGCACCCTGAACCGCGTCACCGTCGAGAACAAGACCAGCGGATACACAAAGTGTAGGCTCGGTATTGCGGCCGGTGACCGCGACCACTACCTCGATGAGCTGATAACGATCGCAGCCAACGAGCTAGCCGTCTCTCGCTCCGAAATCCTACTGCATGAAGGTGATGAGTTCTTCGCAGAACTCACCGGCACATCCGATGGCGACGTCCTGGTGATGACGTGCATCGGCTGGGAGCTCGATATGAAATGACGGACTTCGGAAGGGTACAACCACATGCAGCAAGTCATCAGTCCGGTGGATCTGATGAAATAGACCTAACCGGGCTTAGTGGGATCCCCAATGTGGTCGATCGTGGAGATCCCGCGTCGCCCGACTTCAATATCTTCTCTTTCACCGCTGATGAGAACTGGCACGATCTTGACTTGTCGTCAATCGTGCCAGCTGGTGCAACCTGGGTGTTGCTGCGCCTCCTTCTTTTAACCAATGCCCAAAACGGGATTATGTACCTCAAGAAGGGAGGCAACACCTCCGAGTATAGCGGCGCGGGTTACGGGACTCCCTATTCAGCCTATGAGGTTTATGGAGATCTTTGGCTACAGGTCGGCTCGACACGAGTCATTGAATATTGGCTCTCTAGTGGTGACTGGTTGGCTATAGGTCTCACCGTCAAGGGATGGTATCTCTAATCTGGAGGTGAAAGATGTTTTATACATTCCCTTACACTCCAACCGTAAGCGACGTTGCCGGGAATCCGCACGAGATCGATATCCAGTTAGCAAAGGGAGTCATACACCAGGTTGATATACTCTTCCAGGATGGCTGCAACCACGAGACCTTCGTGCAGATTTTCGAGGGACGCTCGCAGATCTGGCCAACTAACGTGGGCCAAGCCTTCCGAGGCAACGCAACGGTTGTGAGCTTCAGGGAATATTATCAACCAACCGGCCCGCCGACTCGTTTGACCGCCTACGTCTGGTCAACCTTATCGTCGGACTGGGCCGAAGTGGTGATCCAATTAGGTCTATTACCAAAGCGCATCTTGCAGCCTCTTAGCTTCGACGAATTGCTCGCAGCGGCCGCAGGAATCGAATAACCATACCGAAGGAAAAGCGTCCGGCTTAACCCGGCCGCTGAGCCCTATTTTTTGGAAGTGGTACTTCTCATGGCAAAGACGCGCTCCAGGCTTAACCCCTCCGCGTAAAGCCTCCGCTACCGAAAAAGAAACCCGGCGCCCTCCGGTGGCGCCAACAACGCAAATCGCATACCGAAGGAAAAGCGTCCGGCTTAACCCGGCCGCTGAGCACCAATTTTCTGAATAAGAACCTTCTAGGGTAGAAACGCGCTCCGGGCTTAACCCCTACGCGGAACTACCTACACAAAAAGGGAAAACTACAGGCTACGCCCAAAAGGACCAGGGCAAAGCATCATACCGAAGGAAAAGCGTCCGGCTTAACCCGGCCGCTGAGC
>CAZAGT010000137.1:7887-12379 GCA_964484515.1 uncultured Desulfobacteraceae bacterium
CAGGGCAAAGCATCATACCGAAGGAAAAGCGTCCGGCTTAACCCGGCCGCTGAGCACCAATTTTCTGAATAAGAACCTTCTAGGGTAGAAACGCGCTCCGGGCTTAACCCCTACGCGGAACTACCTACACAAAAAGGGAAAACTACAGGCTACGCCCAAAAGGACCAGGGCAAAGCATCATACCGAAGGAAAAGCGTCCGGCTTAACCCGGCCGCTGAGCCCTATTTTTTGGAAGTGGTACTTCTCATGGCAAAGACGCGCTCCAGGCTTAACCCCTCCGCGTAAAGCCTCCACTACCGAAAAAGAACTACTTACACCTACGGTGCTGAAATGCAGCCATGCTCATCAAGAATCGATGCAAATTGCTTTGCAGCTAATCCGGCTTGGGCAAAGCAGGCCTTCGCCTACCGGCTCGTGCACCTCTTAACACCAAAACCCCTTACAAGAAGATTACCCCGAGGCCTCCGGCCGGGATTGGTAGGACCGGGTATATCCCTTCCGTCCGGGATGGAGCTCCCTCCGGGCGTCGTGCTACCCCCAGGGACCGAACTGCCTCCAGGGTGGCAGCCGGGAGACCCTCTGCCTCCTGGAGCGATGGACGCACCGCAAGCACCCCCAGGAACCGACACCACAGGAACAATACCACCGGGATATACGGAGCCCTGGTCACCAGGGCCGCTTGGTGGAAGTTTTTCTTCCGGGCCGATCGTGGAGCACGGATCCGGAACTTTTACCCCTACTGCAGGTCCTGATGACGGCTGTTGGATCCCCGCCGTCATCCTAACGAATAGCTGGACATACCTAAAGTTCGGGAAAGACGGTTCCTACCGTTGGGACACATACATCAATTTTAGCAACGTCCTGATCCCAAAGGGAGCGAAGATCGTAACGGCATATATAATCTTTGAAAGTGCAGACACCAGGAGCACAGCCGATATACACGTTGCTATACGGGGCTTCCTTACAGCCAACGCCACTAATCCGGTCGACGCGGCCGCAGCCGACGACATGCCACTAACAAGCGCCTCTTACAGCTGGAATCCGGGAACCTGGACACAATACCAAAGCTACAACTCCCCGGAAATCGGTGCCGTGGTAGAAGAGATCGTGGGCCAATCTGGATGGGCAGCGGGCAACAACCTGATGATCGTTATAAAGAGCACCGGAGACAGCCAGAACTTTAGAGCCCCGATCGCTTGGGACGCTGCAGATCCAAGAGTCGAACCGCAACTATATGTAGAGTGGTGAAAATTGATTATGCTTGACTACACACTAAACGCCCTGCCTATAATCATACCGCTAGTTATCTACTTTGTTCACCTGGAGCGAACACTAGCCAAGCTAAAAACTGATGTGTGCTGGATCAAAAGATCGATCCAACCACCTAAGACCTAGCACATGGCCGAGAGGATCTTCAAGGGTCACAGTTGTTGTAAAGATCGGCTCTACCCTAAGAAAAGCGTCTCGATCACTCCACGATTTACTACCTTGCAAAGGGGTGAAGACGTATGGTTGACCGTAAAGGGTGTGCACCGGGATTGTGACGGTGGTTGTTTCACTTGGAAGTTGGAAAGTGGTGGCGGTATTCTGTTACCTCTCGAAGGTCTCGACGTAACATACTACCCGCCTGAAACAAACGAGCTGTGCGCGGCTTCCGCACGAATCCTGCTTATATGTGGAGGTGAACCGATTGCAGATGCCTACATCTCTACAAACACGAACAAGACCACCCGGAAGGCTTATGAGGTCTATGTAAAGATGCCCAGGGTGGAGCTGACACCGCCCCGCGAGGGGTGGCCACCAACGAACCTACCACCGCCACCGCCCATGAACAAGCCACCGGCTCACGTGACTTTTGCCGAAGGCTTCCACTTCCCTAAACCCTGGAAACGCGGAGATCCGATGCCCCCAGGAGCGAGCATCGATCTAAAGAAACTCATACCAAAGGACTGGACACCGGACCAAATACAGCCACCCGGTGTGATAATACCGGGTGGAACGGTGTTCCCTCCAGATTGGAGGCCCGGAGACGAACTGCCGGCGGAATGCCGGCCGAACACCTTTGAGATCTTCCCGGAAGGATTTTTGACCACGACGCCGAGCGACCGGATCAGGGTCCACTGGGATATTGAAATGTACTACTGTAATGATATAAAGTTCGGCTTCAGGTACACGACGCAGATGTGGTTTGTGTCCTGGAACACAACCGCGGAGAGATGGCAGATCAACCCGCCCTCCGGAACGGGCGTGAAACCCGTTTCCGCGTGGTATAAGATACCTTGGGAATCCATGAGGGCGGCTTACCCTAAATATGTGGATTACCGATCCACGACCATGAAGGAGGGCGGCTGTTGCCCTGGGGGATTGCTAAAGGGACAAGTAGAGCAAGAAGAAAAAGAGCAGGGGTGATGAACAGATGCCAACCACTTTGGGTAGAAAATACGACACGCTGTGGCGCGGATCCCCGCCCCATATGCTAGATAGTGACATACCCGTATGGTACAGGTTCCTGGAAAAATGGGGGGATATCTTCATCGCCCTTTATTACGACGTCCTTCTTGGCGGGCCAAGTTTGACCCGGGCACAAGAAGGCGACTCCATGTGGAAGATGTGGCGGGCGAACGTCTCGAAACGAGCCGACGCGATCGCAGAGCTCGAAAAAGAGCTCTGGATCATAGAAGTAGCCAAGCGCCCAGGCCTGCGGGCGATTGGCCAGCTTATGACCTACATGGCACTTTGGAGAGAAGATCCAAAGATTGAAAAGATCGAGATCCCCGTGCTCGTTTGTGAGGAAGTGGACACCGACCTAATCGCCTCAGCGGCACAGTACGGCATGAGGGTATATGTTACACCCTTAACCTAGTCGAGATCTCGCCACCTGCCTCAAATCTCGCATCCGGATCCGGACAAAAAACTGTGTCCGGGATCCCGAAGACAAAAAAACATGCCTGATTGGACAGCACCCTTTCACCTGCCGAAATTCACAGACGACGAATTTGAGGTCCAAAAGGCCAAATACGTGGCCGAACACGGCTACACGATCACCGTGCCCGGCCTATCGGACATCATAAAGCTGGACTTCGAGAAGCCCATGACAGAAGAGGAAGAGTACTGGTACAAAAAGAAGCTCTGGCACCTCTTCGACCCGAAGAGGCTAGCCCACCTCAGAGAGGTGAAGGCAAAGCGGAAAGAACGCTACCAAAACATGCTTGCCAGTCCAGCTCCGGAGATCGTCCGGCACGCCGGATCGATCCTCACGGCCGCTGATGACGCCCAGGACGCAATAAGCACCCTGGCCGTCGCTGGCAAGATCGGTATGAAGATAGCTCCCAAAGTACTTGGGAAAGTCCTAAGCGGGCCCGTGGGACTACTCACGGCCGCTTCGGATGCCCTGAACGCAGTCCAGGCCATAGGTACGTTCTGCCTTGCGCCAATGATGGGCAAAAGACAACACGAATCATTGTCGAAGGCATCCCCAAAACACCGTAAGGCGAAGATAAAAAGGGCGGCACGGATAAAGAACTGGAAGCCGAACGTAGGAGATGCCCTGCAGGCCCTGCAGACTACCGAGCAGATCTGGGGCGTAGGGATATCGCTTGGGCCCCTCATGGGGCTCGCTCAGGACATTGTGGCCGGGGCCGTTCGCATGGCCACCGGCCAAAAGGTGAAACTAAAGGCACCCCCGATCCTGCAAGGTAGGCCAATCGGTAAGGCACAAATGGTGCTGAAAGACTTGGCTGCGCTCTGGGGCTTCATCCATGGAACGAATGAAACCGAGCTCGCCCTGCAGTTGGCCACGGCCAACTTGGCCTATCAGCACGTCATGGAAGCCAACAAGGTATGGCACCCTCTCGAGTCCGTCGATTCCACCGACGAACTAGAGATCTTAGCGCCAATACCTACCAATCCGATCACCCTTGAGATCATCGAGGAAGGACCAGAACCACTTGAAAGGGTAATCGGCTGGCCACAAACCGGAACGCTGTGGGCGAACATGCGGGAGCTGCAGGAGATCACGGCTCCCATGGCCACGGAAAACCTCAAGGCGTTCATGTCCAGGAATAAACACTCCTGGACCGGCTACATAGGCGGCGTGTCCGCCGTCAATGGAGCCGACTTCTCTCTTGGATCCATCGAGGCCGAGGAAGATGTCTTTTACGATTATTCGGTACATACCAAGGTGGCCACCCTCTTGCTGTCCAACTCAATCACGCTGGATCCGGACCAGCCCGACGACCGATTTGAGCTGTTCAACGCATGGCTCGAACAGCTCGACGCAAATAATGATTGCCCCACCCTCTCTGACGTGGTCAGCTTTTGTGGAGCATCACAGAACAACATAAAGCTCTTGCACACACGCCAACAGCCAATACCCTGAAAGATTTTTTCGATACTAACCCAGGTGCTACCAAAATGGACTGAATCGTACCTTCGGCTCTCATCTTTTCAGTTTGCGACCCTAATCCAAAAAATTTGAGGAAGTGGTGCAAAA
>CAZAGT010000138.1:0-12205 GCA_964484515.1 uncultured Desulfobacteraceae bacterium
CACCCTTGGCGCCTGGAATCTGCAGCATCCTCGACTTTTGCAACGTTAGGGTTTATTTGGGAAATGTTAAATCGGCCGATTTTTGACCATGATGCTAGTCACAACCAAACGGGACATTTCAAGGTCGACTTTCTTTTCCTCACAGAGTTGTATGCACTCAAGTGATAGCAGAAATTCCGTAACTGCCACCAGTGCGCTTCGGAAATACTTTTTTTTCGGAAAATACTATCCATCCTGTTTGAACGGAAAGAGGATGAGAGGAACTTCTTAAAATGTTGACAAATTTTCGGAGTCCTATTTTGTTCGAGGAGAGACAAGCGTATTTTGATCTACCCCGGAGGCACAGTTGATGAAAAAACGGGCCATGTTTTTTTTAGTCTTCGTCCTCTTCTTTGCTGGTGCAGTCTTTTGGTATTTCCATAGGTTCGAGAACAGTAAGGACGTGAAGGAGATCGTCCTCTACGGAAACGTGGATATCCGGCAGATTCAGCTTGCTTTTCATGCGACCGGCCGCATCCTGAAGCTCGCAGTGCAGGAAGGGGACCGCGTGCACTCCGACGACTTGGTGGCCGAGATCGACCCTGTGCGCTACGAGGCGGGCGCGGCCCGGGCCGCTGCAGAGGTGGCGCGCCAAAAGCAAATCCTCGCGCGGCTTTTGGCAGGGAGTCGGCCCGAAGAGATCAGGGAGGCAAAGGCCCGCGTAAATGAGGCGGAGGCCAAATGGAAAGACGCCAAAATAGTGTACGAAAGAGACAAGACGCTCTTCCAGCAAAAGACGGTCGCCCAGCAGAGGCTCGACGATGCCGAGAGAGCCTTCGAGTCGGCCCGGGCCGAGGTGGACGCAGCCCGGCAGGCCCTGGCTCTTGCCGTCGAAGGTCCCAGGGAGGAGGACATCGAGGCCGCCCGGGCACAGGTCAAAGCGAGTGAAGCCGCTTTGAAGCTCGCGGAAAGAGAGCTTGCGGATACCAGGCTCTATGCCCCCAGCGAGGGCGTGATCCAGGACCGCATTCTCGAGCCGGGTGACATGGCCTTTCCGGAAACGCCTGTCTTTACCCTGGCCCTCATCGATCCAGTCTGGGTCCGGGCCTATGTCTCGGAACCCGACCTCGGCAAGATCGCTCCCGGGATGGAGGCCCACGTCACCACGGACAGCTTTCCGGGCAAGATCTACCGAGGGTGGATCGGCTTTATCTCCCCTACGGCGGAGTTCACTCCAAAGGAGGTGCAGACCACCGAGCTTCGGACCAAGCTCGTGTACCGGATCCGCGTCTACGCCTGCAACCCGCAAGGTGAACTGCGCCTGGGAATGCCGGTGACCGTCACGATTCCCCTGGAGCAGCCCAGGGAGAGCTTTAAAGCGAACACAGACCCATGCCGGGAAGAGCCCCATGCTGCCCCTTGAGAACAAAGGAAAAATCGCCCTCATGCTCGAAGACGTGAGCAAGAGCTTCTATCCGGGGGGCCGACGGGTTCAGGCCCTGGACAAGGTGGGTCTCAGCGTTCGCCACGGCAGAGTGACGGGCCTGGTGGGGCCGGACGGGGGCGGAAAGACGACCCTTCTGCGACTGGCATCAGGGCTTCTCCTGCCTGACAGCGGTCACCTCCATGCCCTTGGCATCGACGTGATCCGTGATCCCCTTGTAGTTCAAAAATTCATCGGCTACATGCCCCAACGCTTCGGACTTTACGAGGACCTCACCGTACAAGAGAACCTGGATCTCTATGCGGATTTGCAGGGGGTGCCTCACGGGGACCGGGCGGAGCGCTATGCCGAGCTAATCCGCATGACCGGTCTCGGTCCCTTCACCGGAAGGCTTGCAGGGGCCCTCTCCGGGGGAATGAAGCAGAAACTGGGTCTTGCCTGCACCCTGGTACGCGCTCCGAAGCTTCTTCTTCTCGACGAGCCCACTGTGGGGGTCGACCCGGTCTCCCGCCGGGAGCTCTGGGCCATCGTCTACCGCCTGGTGGAGAAGGAAGGAATGACGGTTCTCCTGAGCACGGCCTATCTCGATGAAGCCGAGAGGTGCCAAGAGGTTATCCTCCTGCACGGGGGTAAAGTGCTGGGACAGGGAGATCCGAGGGCTCTCAGAAAAGACATGAAGGGACGAAGCTACCAGGTGATGGCGGCAGGTATCAACAAACGTTCTTTGCAGGAACGGCTGGCCCACGCTCCCGGGATCATGGATGCCATCATCCACGGCGAAGGGGTCAGGATGGTGACGCAAAAAGCTGAAGCGCCTGACACGGAGGCCCTTCTTCCGGATCTGGCCGATGCACGTATCGTTGCAGTAGAGCCGCGCTTCGAGGACCACTTCATCAGAGTGCTGAAAGGGGGTTCGGGTGAGGGAGATCCTCCGACTTCGCGGGGCGTCCCTCACAACGACGCTTCGACTTGCTCCGCTTCGGGTGCCCCTTCAAAGAACGGTGACGTGATCGAGATCAAGGACGTCAAACGCCGCTTCGGCAACTTTTATGCCGTCAAAGGAATCAGCTTCACAGTCCTCCACGGCGAGGTCTTCGGCCTTCTCGGGGCAAACGGCGCTGGCAAGTCCACCACCTTTCGCATGCTGTGCGGACTTCTCCCTGCATCCGAGGGTACCCTCATGGTAGCGGGCAACGATCTGCGGCGGGCGGCTGCAAGGGCCCGCGGGCGCATTGGGTACATGGCCCAACGTTTCTCCCTCTACACCAACCTCTCGGTGACCGAGAACCTCCGATTTTTCAGCAGCGCCTACGGGCTCCGGGGCGCGCGGCAGAGAGAGAGGATCGCCTGGGCCCTTGAGGAGTTCGAGATGCGCTCTTTTGCGAAAGCCAAGAGCGGTGACCTGCCCCTGGGCTACAAGCAGCGGATAGCCCTGGCTGCAGCCCTCATGCACGAGCCAGAAATCCTTTTCCTGGATGAGCCCACCTCCGGCGTAGACCCCCTTGCGAGGCGGGAATTCTGGCACCGGATCAACGCCCTTGCCGAAGGGGGCGTGACGGTCCTGGTCACAACCCACTTCATGGAAGAAGCGGAGTACTGCGACAGGCTGGTCATCATGGCGGAAGGGGAGATCCTGGCTCAAGGCACCCCTGAAGAAATGAAGAGGCGTTTCCGATCTTCCTCCATGCCCGAGCCCACGATGGAAGACGCCTTCATCGCCCTGATCGAGGGCCGTTGGAAACAGGAGGAAGCGGCATGAGCTTCGCTTCCCCTTCGCGGCTCCGGGCCCTTGTGCGCAAGGAGGCCCTTCAGATCATCCGGGATCCCTCGAGCATTGCCATTGCCTTTCTCCTTCCCGTGATTCTGCTCTTCATTTTCGGATATGGCGTCTCCCTCGACGCCAGGAACGTCCCTATCGCGGTCGTGGCGGAACAGCCTTCGGGGTTGACGGCCAGCTTCACCGGCGCTTTCGCCCAATCGCCCTATTTCGATGCCCGCACTTTCCGTTCCATCCAGGAAGCGGAACAGGCCCTCATGGAACGCAAGGTCAACGCCATTGTCTGGATGCGCGGCAACTTTGCCGAGAAGGAGCTGTCCATGGGCAATGCGCCGATCGGGGTGATCGTGGACGGCGTGGACGCCAACAATGCAAGGCTCATCGAGGGGTACGTACAGGTGGTGTGGGTCAACTGGCTGCAGCAGTTCGCCGCCTCACGCGGAGAGTCCCTGGACCTGCCCGTGGTCATGGAGCAAAGGATCTGGTTCAACCCGGAGGTGAGGAGCAGGAACTTCCTGGTGCCTGGACTCATCGCCGTCATCATGACCCTCATTGGGGCGCTCCTCACCGCCATGGTGGTTGCTAGGGAGTGGGAGCGAGGCACCATGGAAGCCGTCATGGTCACCCCGGTGACGGTCCGGGAGATCCTGCTGGGTAAACTCATTCCTTACTTCATCCTCGGTATGGGGGGGATGGCCCTATCGGTGGCCATGGCCGTGTGGCTCTTTCAAGTTCCCCTGCGGGGTTCTCTTGCAGTGCTCTTCGGAGCGTCGGCCCTTTTCCTGGTCGTGGCGCTAGGCATGGGACTCCTGATCAGCACGGTGGCGAAAGACCAGTTCGTGGCCGGACAGGTGGCCATCATCGCCACCTTTCTCCCTGCCTTTATCCTCTCGGGTTTCATTTTCGACATCGGGAGCATGCCGACGCCGGTCCAGGGGGTGACCCACATCATTGCGGCCAGGTATTTTGTCGCCATTCTCCAGACCCTCTTTCTTGCGGGCAGCGTGTGGTCCCTGGTCGCGGTCAACTCGCTCGCCCTCCTGATCATGTCCTTGGTCTTCCTCGCTCTGGTGCGGTGGCGCACCAGGAAGCGGCTGCAGTAAAGGGGCCCCAAGATGTGGCACCGAGTTATGGCGCTGGTGGTCAAGGAGTTCCTGGCTCTTCTGAAGGACAAAAAGGGCCGCATGGTGTTCATCGGCCCACCCATCATCCAGCTGATCGTCTTCGGCTATGCCGCCACCTTTGATCTCAACCAGGTTCCTTATGCGGTGTTCAACGAGGACTCAGGCGCGGCGGCTAGGCAATTCCTGCAGCGGGTAGAAGGCTCTTCCGCCTTCCGTCTCATGGGCTACCTGGAAAGCGACCGCCAGATCGCCCCCCTCATCGACTCCAGGAAAGCCCTCATGGTGCTCCACATCGGCCCCCGCTTCACGGAGGATCTGCTCCTCCGCCGGACCGCACCCCTCCAGGTCATCATCGACGGCCGAAACTCCAACACCGCCATGCTGGTCGCAGGCTACATGCGAACCATTCTCACCCGGTTCAACGAGGAGTGGGCAGAAACCCACGGGTATTCCCGGCCTCCGGCAAAACTCGACACCCGCGCGTGGTTCAACCCCAACCTTCAAAGCCGATGGTTCATCGTGCCGGGGATCGTGGGGCTCCTCACCCTGGTGGTGACGGTGATGGTCACGGCCCTGTCCGTAGCCAGGGAGCGCGAAGCAGGAACATTTGACCAGCTCCTCGTGACGCCCCTACGTCCTGTCGAAGTCCTGCTCGGCAAGGCCCTGCCCGGGATCGTGATCGGCTTTCTCGAAGCGAACCTGATCATCCTCATCGCGGTGCTGTGGTTCCATGTCCCCCTAAGAGGAAACCTTCTTGCCCTCTACCTCGGCCTGTTTCTATTTCTCCTTTCCGTGATCGGCGTCGGGCTCATGATCTCCAGCATTGCCGTCACCCAACAGCAGGGCCTGCTCGGCGGATTTCTTTTCCTGGTCCCTTCGATCATTCTCTCAGGCTTTGCCACGCCCATCGCCAACATGCCGCAGACGGTCCAGGTCCTCACTCTCGTGAACCCCATGCGCTACTTCCTGGTGATCCTCCGCTCCGTTTTCCTGGAGGGCGGCTCCGGCTCCCTTCTCTGGCCGGAGTACTGGCCTATGGCAGTCATCGGAGTGGTCAACCTCGCCCTGGCAGGGTGGCTGTTCCGACATCGCATGTACTAGTGCGGTCAACGGATATTTCAATAAATCTCTATTCTTTGGTAGCGGATGTATCCCAAGGCTCCGAGTATCCAAATGCGCTGAGGGGTCTTAATAAGGTTGGGGAATTCGCTCGCAAGGGAATTTGATGATCCAGGAGAGAATGATACTGATGGCAGTGAGAAGCTCCTAGGCGGATCTTCGTAATGTACAAAACATACCTAATGCTATACCCTCCGGGTGAAAGCATGATTCTCACGAGGCTGTCGGAAAACGCCCATCTGCTTCGTTACCCTCATCCCTCGTCACTGCGGCGTACTCCTATGTACGCCTCATTCCTCGGGATTTCGGAAGCCTTGCATCTGGACATTTTCCATCAGCCTCTGAGAAGTCGGTTTTTCGACAGCTTCCACATATTCCCTTAATTTGACTCTTTCAACTATTGTTTTGGCGGTCGCTTGTTTTTCGAGCCAAACAGATTTAAGACACGATAAGGATTCTGCAATTTATCGAAAATCAAAGATTATTATCCCAAAAGGAAAGAATCGACCTCAAAAATAGTTTATGATATCAATCCCATTGGAAAATTCGTTCAGCCCATACCCGGTTTAGAGTAATGCAAGAATACATAAACTGAGATACCACAGGTTTTCCCATTGTTTGGATATTATCAGTATATCTGAAATCACATGGTTTTTGGGATCATGGCAAGTGATATGCAATTCGATTATTCCATCCAAAACAAACTACGTTTAGTAACACTACCAAAGGTTGGTAGTTTTCCCACAAATTGATCATACCACAGGCTTTTTCAGGATAGTTCACAACACAAGATCTTGTGAATGTCCAAATTTCAAAATATCGATCTTTTGGGATCTGCTCCTCTTTTAGATCCGAGAAATGTCCTTTGTCGAAATGCTCCTACCATGAAGTCAGATTACGCCTTCGGCAACAGGGAAATACACATTTAACCCCATTGCATATCTTTGCCCTTATGATGAATTTAAGAGTTTAGGAAATGGCAAAGGATGTATTCATGAAGGTCGTGCTCGTTTCCGGGGCGGGTTAGGCTTAACGATGAGCTATGGACTCATTGAAATTGATACCCGATGGGCGCCGAAATGCCGGCCAAGGAACCAGCGGCCATGAAAACATTTCGAGAGACCAGCCGATCGGGCGAATGGATCGGCCGGGGAGGAGATCGCCGCTGTGCTGCCCAGGCGCAAGCTTCGTGATCGAGCATGCACTCGTTGTCGATGGCGGATACACCGCAAGATGAGAGCAAAAGTTGAAAGGAGATAAACATGCAAGGAGCAATTCTCTACGGCCCGCGCGATGTGCGTTTCGATGAGCGCGATGCCCCAAAAATCATCAAGCCGACGGATGCCATCATCAGGATCTCGGCCACCTGTGTGTGCGGGTCTGACCTGTGGCCCTATCGAGGCATCCAGCCAATCACCCAGCCGACCCCGATGGGTCACGAGTACTGCGGCATCGTCGAGGAGGTCGGCAGTGCAGTTACCAAGGTCAAGCCCGGTCAGTTTGTTATTGGCTCGTTCTTCGCCTCCGACAATACCTGCCCCAACTGCCAGGCGGGCTATCAGACGTCCTGCCAGCACAAAGAATTCGTCAGCGATGCGCAGGCTCCCTTGCTGCGCGTCCCGCTTGCGGAAGGCACCCTGGTGGCTACCCCGGAGGTTCCCTCGGAAGACCTGATCCCGAACATGATAGCGCTTTCAGACGTTATGGGGACCGGCTGGTTCGCTGCTGACGCAGCCAACGTGAAGCCGGGCAAAACGGTCGTGGTTGTTGGTGACGGTGCCGTTGGGCTTCTTGGTATGCTCTCAGCCAAGCAGATGGGAGCCGAGCGGATCATTGCGATGAGCCGTCATGAGCCGCGACAAAAGCTTGCCCGCGAGTTCGGTGCAACCGAGATCGTATCCGAGCGCGGCGACGAGGGCGTAGACCGCATCAAAGATTTGACCAACGGAATCGGTGCTGACGCGGTTCTGGAGTGCGTCGGCACCCAGGAGTCGATGATGCAGGCGATCCGTTCCACGCGTCCCGGTGGCTCCATCGGCTATGTCGGCATGCCTCACGGTGTCAACCTTGATGCACAAGGGTTGTTTTACGCCCACGTCCACCTCCACGGTGGCCCAGCTCCGGTGCGCCGCTACCTGCCCGAACTGATCAATCTGGTATGGAACGGAAAGATCAACCCCGGCAAGGTTTTTGACCTGACCCTGCCGCTTAATCAGGTAGCGGAGGGATATCGTGCGATGGACGAGCGACGGGCGATTAAGGCGTTGCTTCGTCCTTAGTAAGTTTCCACCGCTAATATAGTGCGCATAGACATGAAATGACAGGAGAGAGGGTAGACGGTGGATGGAAAAACATAAATAAAGAGGAGACTAAAATGAGACCTGAATTGATCCTAACATTTTCATTGCTTTTACCCTTTTTGATGCTCGTCGCATCCGTCGTATCCGGTTCCGAAAAAACCCTGCAACAAGGCAAGGGTTCGCAAGTGGTACACCGAGCCGAATCGCAAAAGCCTTTCAAAGGGTCAGAAGACTGGTTTAGCGGTGACGTAGAGATCCAGCCATTGTTCCCCGCTATTGAAACCGCCCACTTTTCCGGTGCATATGTCACATTTCAGCCCGGCGCAAGAACGGCCTGGCATCTCCATCCCGCGGGACAACATTTGATCGTGACTTCCGGTGTTGCTCTAACCGGAACGAGGGATGGAAACATCGTTACATTCGAATCCGGCGACACAGTCTGGTGCCCCCCCCACATCGACCACTGGCACGGTGCCACGCCTGACGCTCCGATGACGCATTTGGCCATTACCGGATTCCTCGATGGGAAGAATGTTGTCTGGAAAGAAAAGGTCACCGATGAACAATACTATGGGAAAAAAAGCGTTGATCACGAATAAAATTCACGTAGCGATTCTGGCAATAATGGTTGGCCTAACCCTATTTGCAACTATTTCAGAGGCGAAAAGTATGAACGAAAATCAGGCATTAAGCGCAAAACAAAAAAGGATAGTCTCCATCGCCGCTTTCACCGCCAGCGGAGATTTGAAGCAGTTGAAGCCATCTTTGAACGAGGGATTGGATGCCGGCCTGACCGTCAATGAGATCAAGGAAATCCTGGTGCAGATGTATGCCTATACCGGATTCCCTCGCAGTCTTAATGGAATCACTACCTTTATGGAGGTTTTAGATGAGCGCCGGACCAAAGGGATCAAGGACGAGATCGGCAAAGAAGCCAGCCCGGCGCCTGCCGATTTCGACAAGGACGAATATGGCGCAAAGGTGAGAGCAAAGCTTGCCGGAAAGGATGACATTCCACCACCAAGTGGGTATCAACTCTTCGTGCCCGTCATTGACACGTTCCTGAAGGAACATTTGTTTGCAGACATATTTGTTCGTGACGTGCTGAATTATCAGGAAAGAGAACTGGCGACTATCGCCGCCCTTGCCAATATGACGGGCACCGAAGGTCAGCTTCGTTTCCATTTTGGAGCCGCGATGAACACCGGGCTGACCGAAGCCCAGATGAAAGATTTCATATCCTTACTCGAGGACAAGATAGGCACAAAAAAAGCAGAAAATGCTGAGGAGGTTCTGAATACAGTGCTGAGAAGCAGGAAATAGTATTCCTGTAAATTTTCAAGGAAAACCAAATGGCCACATCGATGATCACGGCGCGCACGCGCGCAGCCACGGTCAAGGTCATATCTGAGGAGGAATTGCCATGAACCTGTCATTCGAGAACCAAGTCGCCCTCGTCACCGGCGGCGATTCCGGCATCGGCTGGGCGACCGCCAAAGCCTTCGCCGAGGCCGGCGCCACAGTCGTCCTCTCGGCAAGGAGCGAGGAAAAGCTGCGCGCGCGGGTCGAGGAGCTCGAATCAGCGAACCACAAGGCGCTCGGCGTGCCCTGCGACGTGAGCGTTGAGAGCCGGGTGAAGGAGATGGTTGAAAAGGCCGTATCGACTTTCGGCCGTATCGACGCGGCCTTCAACAATGCTGGCGTGCAGAGCCCCATAGCGGAAACCGCGGAAGCGAGCGGAGAAGAGTTCGACCGGGTGAATGCGATCAATCTGCGCGGCGTCTGGAACTGCATGAAGTACGAGCTGATTCAGATGCGCAAGCAGGGCAGCGGCGCCATCGTCAATACCTCGTCGCTCGGCGGGCTTGTCGGCATTGCCGGTCGTGCTGCGTATCACGCCTCCAAACACGGGGTGCTCGGCCTCACCAAGAGTGCGGCGCTCGAATATGCGGCGAGGGGAATCCGTATCAATGCCGTATGCCTAGGAATCATCGATACGCCGATGGTCGCAGGCATGAAGGAGAGCGAAGGTCAAGCCATGGCCGAGTTGATGAGGCAGGTGCCGATTGCGCGCCTCGGCCGTCCGGAGGAAATCGCCTCCGCCGTGCTCTGGCTCTGCTGCCCCGGAGCCGCCTACGTGATCGGCCATGCGCTTGTCGTGGACGGCGGCTACACCATTCATTGAGGCGGAAACGCACAAGAAGTGGAATAAAGAAAGAAGAAAATGGAAAAATCCCTTTTATTGATCTAAAAATAACCTTTTTCTGCACCTGATCGTTGTTCCGCAGCCGCTCCACACCGCTAGGTGATAAAACCGTTGCATGGAAAGCATTGTCATGTTCGACCTCCTGGGCACAATACAGACGGGGTAAATCACGGATATCAATCGGCTTGAGGCTTTCAGCGACGGCCTGTTTGCAATTGCAATCACCCTACTCATTTTAGACATTAAAGTTCCGCATTCAGGCACCTCTCTCGGGAGAGAACTCATCACCCTCTGGCCGTCTTATTTTGTCTACACGGTTAGCTTTATCGTTATTGGCGCTATCTGGATCAATCACCACGCGATGTTTGACCACATTGTACGAGTCGACCATAAACTCCTTTTGCTTAATACCTTCCATTTGATGTTCATCGCATTTTTACCTTTTCCAACTGCAGTTCTCTCGCAAGCCTTACACAATAGGGTTGATGAAGCAGTAGCCACGTCGTTTTATGGCGGCATTTTGACTGTCATTGGTGTATTTGTAACAGCTATGTGGTATTATGGCTCGCACGAGCATCGGCTTCTCGGTGAAAATATCTCTCGGGATGAGGTGAGACTGAATGGCCGCAGGTTTTTGGTTGGCCCCGTGGTCTATGGGGTTGCCAGCTTGGTCGCATTGATGGTGCCTTGGGTAGCGTTGGGGTTCTACATTGCCTTAAACGTGTTCTTCCTTTGGCCGCACCGCAAGTATACCGCTAACAAAAATGAACAATAACACTTACGGCCCAATCGGATAGCCGGGGGTCTTAGCGCCCATCAGCACACCACCCCTTGCGCGGGTCCGCAAAGAGGGCGGTTCGGAATGGCGGCGCAATTGTCAATTGATCACCGAACGGCGGTGTAATCAGCGTCGCAGGGTTGTAGGGAGAGACTCTATGAAGCGAATTTTATCTGTTTTATTTGCCGGATTTATTATTTGTATTCTCATTGTTTACTCAAATGCATCGGAGAACAAAAAAACCATGAAAATAAATGTAAAGGCAAACGACAAAACCACGGTGTTCGAACTCAATAATAGTTCGGCGGCCAAGGATCTGTACGCCCAGCTGCCACTTAGTATCTCAGTGGAAAATTACAGCAAAAATGAAAAAATCTTCTACCCGCCGGAGAAACTGAACACCGCCGATACCCCGCAAGCGGATGCCCAGCCAGGAACCCTTGCCTACTATGCACCGTGGGGAGACGTGGTGATGTTCTACGGTAGCTTCGGCACCGCGGCAGAGCTGTATGAGCTGGGACATGCCATATCGGGGAGTGAATATATACAAGGTATGTCCGGAACGATACAGATCGAGAAAGGTAGTGTTCCATAGGGTGGTATAATTTCGGGCGGGTATAGTCCTCACGTTTAAGAATGACGAGTCCTTTCTTTTTCAGGGTTCTTATACGAACGTGGAGCATTCTGGAGCCGATTGTTCCCAAGATACCCAAAAAATCTCTGATTGGTCTTCAAATCGACCGTAAACATCGTCGGGCTGAACCCATTAAGGGCTCAGCCCAATTTTGTGAATATTACCCATGTAGATTATCGATCCACCGCATCGCCTCTGCCTCGCTGGTCTTTCCCAAATACCTTTGGGTGGTTGACAGGTTCGAATGACGTAGTAGCACCTTGCTTACGATCTCAAGTGGCGTTCCAGACCGAGATGCATATGTGGCCGCGTGCCGGCGCAGATCATGAGGTCTGAGGTGGATCCCAACCAAATCGCCAGCCTTCTTCACAACGATCCTTGCAGCAGCGTAGGTTATGGGGAAGATCTTGGCATCCGGTTTGATTTCCTTTTGCCGGATGTATCTCTTGAGCCGATCTGCCACTTTTTGGGGCAGGAAGGCCACCTCCGCCTCTTTTCCGCTTTTAGGGTCCCGAATGATTGCTTTCCGATCTTCGATGTCCTTGGGTCGGAGCTTTAGTACCTCGCCGACCCTCATGCACGCACGGGCTATAAGTTCGAGCATGAGGCGATTCCTGGGATTTGGCGTCCTGAAGATGATTTCATCAACCACATCTTTTTCAAGAATTTGGAACTGATTCAGCTTTCCTGCCCTGAAGAGCTTTCGTAGCGCGGGTTTGTCACAGGGATTCTGAAAATCAGGATCGACCGAATTCTTGACGTAATTGAGAAAGGCCGACAGGAGAGTGAAACCTGAATTTTGCACGAAAGGTCTGTTTTAGGGCTACGGACTCATTTTGTTGTT
>CAZAGT010000139.1:0-8566 GCA_964484515.1 uncultured Desulfobacteraceae bacterium
GACAAGACCCTTTTTCCCTCTGTGCGCGTACAGGAGAATAAGGGTTCGTGACATAAGGATTCAATCGAGCGAAAAAGGCCATCCGATGAGGTTCGCAGATGAAAGACGCGTGAGGGGCTGAATGGGTAAGCAATAACAAAGCGCACTTCCTAACATTCACTCTCTGGAGTCTTCAACGGCGATTAGAGATGTTTTGCTGCTGGGTAACCCAAGGTTGTATGATCTTAGCGAGCCGGCAAAGAAAAGCGAGCGGCCGATGCTGAGCTCAGATTGTGCCTTGGGTCAATGAGGGAAATAATAGGAGCGAAAAACATGTCTGATACGCAATCCACTTCAGATTCTTTGGTCCTACGAAAAGATGAGAACGGGATCTGTCATCTGACTATGAACAGGCCGAAGGCGTACAATGCCTTGAGTCTGGAGATGATGTCGACGTTGATCCGCGCGTTCGAAGATGTTTCAGAGGACAAGTCGGTAAGGGTGGTCATTCTCTCGGGTGCGGGTAAGGGGTTCTGTGCCGGTCATGATCTCAAAGAGCTGCGGAGCGACGCGGATCGGGCCTATTACGAAAAGACATTTCAAACCTGCTCTAAGCTGATGCTCTCCATGACCCGCTCGGCAAAGCCCATTATTGCGCGGGTGCACGGGGTCGCCACGGCGGCCGGTTGTCAACTCGTTGCGACATGCGATCTGGCGGTAGCGGGGGAGAATGCCCGGTTTGCGACACCGGGCGTGAATATCGGGCTGTTCTGCTCGACACCCATGGTGGCTCTAACTCGTAACGTGACAAAGAAACGGGCCATGGAGATGCTGCTCCTCGGGGATCTGATTTCGGCTCAGAGGGCTTACGAAATCGGATTGGTGAATCGTGTTGCGCCTGCCGCACAGCTTGATCAGGTGACCGAAGATCTGGCCAAAAAGATCGCTTCGAAATCCGCACTCACGGTGGGGATCGGAAAAAGGGCATTTTACGCGCAGATCAACCAGGATCTGGAGATCGCTTACGAGCACTGCAGCCGGGTGATGGTGGAAAACATGATGGCACGCGACGCACAGGAAGGTATTGACGCGTTTCTTGAAAAGCGTGCGCCGAAGTGGACTGGAGAGTGATGCTCTCCCGAGGGGGGGATAAGGTGAAATCGAAAGAAAGGATGGTCAGGGTGGCGGTGGTGCAGGCGGCCTCCGTCCTGTTCGACCGAGATGCAACCGTCGAGAAGGCCAAGGACCTGATTTCTGAGACAGGAGCAAAAGGCGCCCAGCTCGTCCTTTTTCCTGAGGCGTTCATTCCGGCGTATCCCCGCGGTTTGCGGTTCGGTATTGTGGTTGGGAGCAGGAGCCTGGAAGGGCGCTCGGTATGGAAACGATATTGGGAGAACTCCATCACCGTGCCCGGCGAAGAGACGCAGGCTTTAGGCACTGCCGCACAGGAAGCGGGGACCTATCTAGCCGTGGGCGTTATTGAACGCGAACGAGACCGTGGCGGTGGGACCCTCTATTGCACCATGCTGTTTTTCAGTCCGGAGGGCAAACTCATGGGCAAGCACCGCAAACTGAAACCCACCGGCGCGGAGCGTCTCATCTGGGGCGAGGGGGACGGCAGCACCATGCCGGTGTTTGAAACCGGCCTGGGAAGGATCGGGGGACTGATATGTTGGGAGAACTACATGCCCCTGGCGCGAATGGCCATGTACAACAAAGGTGTTGAGCTTTACCTGGCGCCGACCGCGGATGAGCGGGATACATGGCAGGCCACGATACGCCACATCGCCTGTGAAGGGCGGTGTTTTGTGCTGAGCTGCAATCAATTCGTAAGAAAAGATATGTATCCGGCCGATCTGGAAACCCGCGACGAGCTGGACGATCAGGGAGAGGTGGTATGTCGCGGCGGGAGCGTGATCGTCTCTCCATTCGGTGAACCGGTAGCGGGGCCGCTGTTTAATGAGGAAGGGATATTGTACGCGGACCTGGACATGGCCGAGGTCGTGAAGGCGAAACTCGATTTCGATGTTGTTGGTCACTATGCGAGACCGGATGTATTTCAGTTATCCGTCAACGAGAGCCCGGCCGAGTCGGTGATCAGGAGCGCCTTGCAGCCGGACGGAGGGTAATCAGATGGCAAGGGTCATTAGCGTTCATGAATATACGCTGAAGACGAGCGCGACAAAGGAGGCATTCGAACAGGCGATTCAAGAGGCTCGTGCCTCCGATCTGCTGCGACTTCCTGGCCTCGTGGAGTATCATTTCGTCAAGGGGTTAAGAGGCCCGCGAAAAAACTGCTACGCCGCGATCTGGATCTATGAGAGCACAGAGGCCTGGGAGCGACTTTGGGGACCGGTCGACCGGCCGCGAAAGAAAGCCGAATACCCAGTGACCTGGAAACGGTGGGAGGAAGAGGTGTTGCGACCGTTTTTGGCTGAAGATCCGGATGAAATAAGGTTCACGGCTTACGAGGAATTGTAGAGGCCGTCGGAAAACGCCCATCTACCCCAAAGACATCGGGGTTACCGTCATCTTGTGTCACTGCGACGTACGCGAAAGGCACGAGGTCCGAGGTGCGAGGCATGAGGAAAAGAAAAACAGAACCGGCTCACTGTTTTGCCTCGAGTCTCACACCTCAAGCTTCAGGCCGGAGAATTCACACGCCTCATGCATCAGGATTTCGGAAGCCTTGCGAACTGCTTGAAATACTTCAGCCCGCCCAGGGCGGGTAGACCTCAAACCTCCGACCTCAAGCCTCAAACGGACAGGCTTCCCTTGACTTCCAGACCATTTTGATAGAGGCTTCCAGCCGGGCCCGTGAGGACCCCGGGCGGTCGGTATGCTAAAGAGACCTAGGTCTGTAAGGAGGGATGCGAAATGAAGAACGAAACGAAACGGGAAGGGCCGACCACGTACGATCTGGTGATCAAGGGAGGACGCCTGCTCGATCCCGCCACCGACACCGAAGGAGTGTTGGACGTCGCCATAACCGGCGACCGGATTGCCGATATTGGGCCGGGGATCGACGTCACGAACGCGGCCCGTATCATCGATGCCGGAGGCAAGGTGGTAACGGCCGGCTTGATCGACCTGCATACCCATGTCGCGGGTGATCTCCGAAAAGGGATCAGGGAAGATCTCATGCTCTTGCCCGACGCCGCGGGCGTGAGCGCCGGTGTCACCACCGTGGTCGACGGCGGCTCCATTGGAGCCTATAATGCGGCAGGATTCGTCAACTTCACGGTCCCGCATTCCAAGACGCGTGCCTTGGCCTTTTTGAACGTCGGCCGACTCGGCGTGATCAGCAATCCCGAGGTCCGAGATGAGACCGACTTCGACCATGAGGCCTCGGTGGCCGCAATCCAGGGTTGCGGTGATGTGATCTGCGGCGTCAAGTTTCGGATGGTCTCGCCTGCCGTCCCGAATCTGGGAATCGATCTGGCCCTTGCGGCCAGGAGAATCGCTGATGCGGCGCGGGTTCCCATCATGGTCCATGTGGGTGATATTATGGGCGACCACCCGAGGGCCGGTGAACTCACCCCGCAACTTCTGAGCGAGGTGCTTCGAGCCGGGGATATCGTCACCCATGCCTTCAGCTTTCACGTAGGCGCTTTGTTGGATGGCGATACCGTATTACCGCAGGCGCAAGATGCGCAGGACCGGGGTGTCATCTTCGACATCGGCGTCGGTAGATCGAACTTCAGCTTTGAGGCTGCCAGGAAGATCCTGGACCAGGGCTTTATGCCGGATACGCTCTCATCTGATCTGACACCGATGAGTCGATTCGCAGGCCCAACCCATTCTCTCATGGAATGTATGGGCAAGGTGATGTCGTTGGGGTTGACCCTGGAGGATGTCGTCCGAATGACGACAGTGGCGCCGGCCAAGGCCTTGGGCCTTGACGCCGAGATCGGGGCATTGATCCCGGGCCGAGTGGCCGACGTCTCTGTCCTGGACGTGGTCAAGGGGGAATGGGTGTTTCATGACGTCACTGGCGGGACCCATACCGGTCGTCAAGCGGTCAGACCCGTGGCGTGTGTTCGGGCGGGTGAGGTCATGCCGATCGAGTATGGGCCTCATCCCTGGGGCTGGCTGCCCGCAACGACATAAGAAGCTGTTGCCTTCGGGAGGGACGTTTCCGTGCACTTGGAGCTGAAACCGATCGGCATCATTCGTTCACCGTACGCCTCGAAAGAGGAAGCCCCGATTCAGGGTGCCTTTCGTCCCGAAGGTGAGGGGACCGTCGAGGTTTACCGGGAGTACGCAGCCGGATTGAAAGATGTCGAAGGCTTTTCGCACATCTTTCTACTGTATCAATTCGACCGGGCGGGTGAGGTCCGCCTGGTTCGGAAGACATTCTTGGATGACGAAGCCCACGGGCTCTTTGCCTCGCGGCACCCCTGCCGACCGAATGGCATCGGCCTTACGATCGTTCGGCTCCTGACTCGAAAAGAGCATATCCTCGAAGTGGGTGGCATCGATGTCCTTGATCAAACCCCGCTTCTCGACATCAAACCCTATATCCCCAGGTTTGACTGCTACCCCGATGCCGAAGAGGGATGGACGGCGAACAAAAGGAAACGCCCCAAGCCTCCGGGCAGGGAGTAGGGGGTAGGCGTTGGACCTTGGATCTGTCAACGGCCACAATAAGGGATTTGGGAGGGCCTCTTGTTCGTTACGTTTGAAGGGATCGAAGGGTGCGGGAAAACAACCCAGGTAAGGCGGCTTGTCAAGCGGATGGAGGATCAGGGGATTCCGGTCGTCCGCACCCTTGAACCAGGGGGAACAGGCATCGGCGAGAAGATTCGCCAAATCCTCTTGGATGCCCGCCACACGAATCTGCTGCCACTCTCGGAGCTTCTTCTCTATGAGGCCGATCGCGCCCAGCACGTTGAGGAGGTGATCAGGCCGGCGCTCAAGCAGGGAAGATGGGTGATCTGCGATCGTTTTTGCGATGCCACGACGGTCTACCAGGGCGTGGCTCGGGGACAAAACATGGAATGGGTTGCGACACTCAACGCTTGGGTTACCCAAGGCATCCTTCCCGATAGGACGTTTCTCCTCGATTGTCCGGTGGAATTAGGCCTTGAAAGGGCCCACTCCCGGAGCCAGGAGCTTTCCGACCGGGGGCAAGATCGGTTTGAGCAGGAACAGTTGGGCTTTCATGCCAAGGTGCGCCAGGGCTATTTGGAGCTGGCATACGCCGATGCAGACCGTTTCGTGATCATCGATGCAAGTCAAACAGAAGAGCGATTAGCGGAAGAGATATTCGGGCATCTTAGCCCATATCTGGAATGCTCATAAGGCTACCGCACGTAAGTCGTCCATCCGATTCAGAATGTGGTCATTCAGTGGCATTTGTACCGTTCTCCAAGATCATAGGTCAGCAGAGGGCCGTCGGCTACTTAAAGACGGTCGTGGACAGAGACAAGCTTTCCCATGCCTATCTCTTTGCGGGAATCCCAGGCATTGGGAAAAAAAGCACGGCCTATGCTCTCGCCCAGGCGGTGAATTGTCTTAATCCCTCCATGGGAGAAGGCTGCGGGCAGTGTGGGTCGTGCCGCCAGATGATGGCCGGGAGCCATCCCGATCTCTTTGTGATCAAACCGGATGGCCAGGCTACCAAGATCGACCAGATCAGACATTTGATTCGTGATCTCGGCTTCAAGAAGATGTCTGCCAGATTTAGGGTAAGCATCGTGTGTCAGGCCGAGACCATGACGGAAGAGGCGGCCAACGCCTTTTTGAAGATCCTGGAGGAACCGCCCGAGGCGAATATCCTCATTCTGGATGTGGTCGAGGCGCGCGATTTATTGCCGACTATCGTGTCGCGTTGTCAAAGGGTGTCTTTTCTTCCACTCCCTTCCAACCTCATTGCCGATTGGTTGGCACGGGAAGGGGGTCTCGAAAAGGATCAGGCTCTGGTGGTCGCCAAGATCGCGGATGGCAGTCTGGGGCGAGCCATCGAGATGACTGAGGGGGGTTTTCTCGAAAAGCGTCATGACTTTCTGCTCAAGCTGTTTGAGTTACCGCAGCTGGCTTCCGAAGAGGCCATGGAAATGGGGTTAAACTATGCGGGCATGAACAGACGGAAAGAGCTTGACGTTGGGGGCGCTGAGAGCGGTCTATTCGGGTTGCTGAGTGTCTGGAAGACGTGGTATCGAGATTTGCTGATCGTCAAAGTGGGAGCACCTGAAGACCTACTCATCAATGTAGACTTCGGTCACAAGTTGAAAAACATGGCCGAGCACCTTACAATAAATAGCTTGCTCAGGAGCTTTGAGGTCCTAAATCAATCTCAGCACGCTTTGAAACGCTTTCGCAATGTGGATTTGATGATGGAGAACACTGTTCTGGCCCTAAAGCGTCTGGCGAGCCAAACGATGAATCCCGCGGTAGAGGTCTTGCACGACCTATGAACAAGATTGTTGGTGTTCGATTTGAAAAGTACGGCTCGGTCCGAGCCTTTGATACAGGGCACTTCGTCCTCAAGAAGGGCGATCGGGTCTTGGCCGAGACCCAGAACGGTCTAAGTCTCGGCGTAGTTTGTACGGTTCCCAAAAAAAGCACAACGGATCTTGGTGAGACGGGGCTGAAGAAGATTGCGCGGTTGGCGAGCCCTAAGGACCTTGCGAGGTTCGAGAGGAACTGTGAACTTGAAGAGGAAGTCTACGCCTTCTGCTATCAGAAGATAAGGGCGCGGTCCCTACCGATGTTTCTCAAATCCGTAGAACGGGTCTTCGATGGCAGCCGGATCATCGTCTATTTTACGGCCGACGGACGGGTCGATTTTCGAGAGCTCGTCAAAGACCTAGTGCAAAGATTCCACACCCGAATCGAGATGCGGCAGGTGGGTGTCCGCCACCAGGCCAAAATGGTGGGGGCGCTGGGGACCTGCGGTCGGCAGCTTTGCTGCTCAAGTTTCCTGAACGAGTTCGCGCCGGTTTCGATCAAGATGGCCAAGGAACAGAATCTTTCATTAAACCCTTCAAAGATATCGGGGATGTGTGGTCGGCTGATGTGCTGCCTGACATATGAGCATGCATACTATGCGGAGGCCAAAAGGAATGTTCCCAAGATCGGTAAGAAGATCCAAACGGCTCGCGGTGAAGGTAAAGTGATCCGGCAGAACGTCTTGCGCCAAACACTCACCGTTTTGCTGTCCTCCGGCGAGGAGTTGGAGATTCCGTTTTGTGAGGTATCAGGGAATAACACAGAGAAGGGCGCGAAGGGAAGAGTGAGGACCTAGACCATTGGCGAATTCATTCTACGTGACGACCCCCATATACTATGTAAACGCCGCGCCCCATCTGGGACATGCGTACACCACGATCGTAGCCGATGTCTTGAATCGATTCCATATCCTATCCGGGGAGCGGACGTTTTTCTTGACGGGGACGGATGAGCACGGCGACAAGATCGCTACAGCGGCGGAGAAAGCAAATTGCTCGCCACGTGAATACGTGGATCGCATGAGTCAGCTGTTTGCTGCCCTCTGGCCTAAACTGAACATCAGCAACGATTTTTTCGTCAGAACGACCGATGAGCGGCATCAGGCTACTGTGAGAGCCATCCTGAAGAAGGTAGAGCAGAAGGGTGATATATACTTCAGCGACTACGAAGGGATCTATTGTTTCGGCTGTGAACGTTTTTATACCGAGAGGGAGCTGGTAGACGGCAAATGCCCCGATCACCTTACGCCGCCGGAGGTGATCAAAGAGGCGAACTACTTCTTTCGAATGAGTTCCTACCAGGATTGGCTGATAAATTATATTCAGGAGCATCCACAGTTCATACGACCCGAGAGATATCGCAACGAGGTCCTTGCTTTCTTGAAAGAACCACTCGGGGATTTGTGTATCTCACGCCCTAAATCACGGTTGCAGTGGGGTATTACTCTGCCATTTGACGATGACTATGTGACCTACGTCTGGTTTGACGCGCTCATCAACTACATCTCGAGTCTCGATTACCCGGATGGTGACTTATTCAAGAGGTTTTGGCCGGCTGCCCAGCACATTATTGCCAAGGATATCCTCAAGCCGCATGGAATCTACTGGCCTTGCATGTTGAAATCGGCTGAGATCGAGCTCTATCAACATCTCAATGTCCATGGATACTGGAACGTCGATGAGGGGAAGATGTCTAAAAGCCTGGGAAACGTGATAAAACCCCTCGCATTGGTGGATATCTACGGTCTGGACGCCTTTCGATATTTCCTTCTGAGGGACATGGTCTTCGGTCTTGATTCCGATTTCAGTGAAGAGGCCTTTGTGGCGAGGATCAACGCCGATCTCGCTAATGACCTTGGGAATCTGGTCAGTCGGAGTCTGACCATGGTGCGCAAGTATTTCGGGGACGAGATACCCGAGGCGGGGGTAAGCCAGCCGGAAGATGATGAACTGAAGGAAGCGGCACTTCGTCTTATCGATACCTACACCGAATTGATGGGCGAGCTGAGCTTCCACAAGGCCTTGATGGCCGTTTGGGATCTCATCGCGAAGGTCAATAAGTACATCGATACGATGGCGCCCTGGGTCCTGGCCAAGTCGGATCGCGATCGTCTCGCCACGGTGATGTACCATAT
>CAZAGT010000139.1:8576-12188 GCA_964484515.1 uncultured Desulfobacteraceae bacterium
TCGTAGAGGTACTCAAGGTCGTTTCTGCCTTCCAGTGGCCCTTCACGCCCGAATCGAGCGAGAAAATCCAACAACTGTTGGGTCTTTCGAAGACAGGCAAGGATTTGAATCTGGCGTGTATTCGGAAATGGGGAGGGGAAAGACCGATTAGGGGGGTGGCCAAGGTGCCGCAACTTTTCCCCCGCGTCGAGGTGAACAAGGAGGAAACTCCCACGAAGAGGAAAGAGAGCATGCAATCTACCAAAGAGGAAAAGAAGCGGATTTCTTTTGCAGAGTTTCAGTCTCTCGATCTCAGGATCGGTGTCGTCAAGCAGGCCGAAGCGATCCCGGGCTCAAAGAAGCTCCTCAAACTGGTGGTCGATATCGGAGAAGAGCGGACCCTCGTCGCTGGCTTGGTCGGCCACTACTCGGAAGAAGGACTTTTGGGCAGGCAGGTGGTGGTTGTGGCTAATCTGGAGCCGGCAAAGTTGATGGGTGTTGAATCCCGAGGCATGGTCCTGGCTGCCGAAGATGGATCGGGTGTGCATCTCCTGCAACCGGATGCCGAAACCGAGCCCGGCAGCGCCGTTAGGTGAAGCAGATCCCCAAGGGTCCCTGAATTGGCTAAACTATCAGTCTGAAGCTTCACGTTAACGTGCGAAGATGCTTCCTGGCACTCCGGAGGATGGTCTCTGTAGAGCGCGCAACCGGCATGTTTCGGAAGGGCGCTGGTTGCGCCGTAGCTTAAGCCCTTTGGCATACAGGCGCAGATGGCCGTCTTCAACGGCGGCTTGCGACTCGGCGCTAGCAGAGCAGCCCTGTGACTATTTGGCGCCGTTCCACGGAGCGCCATGGAAGTGGTTGCCGGTCGTAAGAGATCATCTTCCGGGGGCTCTATGATGCGTCGTGACGTCGCAGCGCCTTCAGCTTAGCCTCGATGAGCTGCTGATGCGTCAAGTGCAGTAGCTTGGCGAACTTGTGAATCAAATAGTCCTCATGCTTCTCCAGCTTGCCGTCCGCGTAGGCAATCTCCCACATCAATTCGATGAGCTGGGTTTTTTCTGCGAGCGAGTAGTTGCGGTTGATCAGGTTCGTGAATTTCCAATGATCGATGCTTCCTTCGAGTTCTTGACGTGCGGCTTCTGCAAGTTCGGTCGCATACTCGGCTGAGAGCTGGTAATCATTGCTCAGGATCGCTAGGATGTCGCGGCGCTCATCTGCGCTGAATTCACCATCGATGTTGGCCATTTCAAGAAAGAGGGCGCAAGCCGCAATCCGCACATCATGCCCGGTACCTCCTTCTGGATCTGAGGGGTCGGTTGCACGGCATTTGCCGAAGAAACTTTTCACTAAATCAATCACCGGTCTTGGCCTCGATATGGGAGATGGCCCGTTTCAGCCTATCAACGGTCTTCTCCTTTCCCAATACCTCCATCACCTCGAAGAGCCCCGGACTGGCCGTCTTGCCGGTCAAGGCAACCCGCAGCGGTTGGGCGATCTTGCCGAGCTTAATCTTCCTCTCTTCCAAGAATGACCCAAAGAGGCTTTCGAGTCCCGCTTGGCTGAAATCCTGCCAGTCTGCGAGTCGCTTTTCGATGTCCACCATGAGGTCAAGTGCGGATGAGGTCAAGAACTTCTCGTCCCCCTTGCGCTCAAAGCGAATCTCCTCCTGGAAATAGAAACAGCCATTCTGCGCCATTTGCGCCAAAGTTTGACTGCGGGGCTTGAGGGTGTCAACGGCCAGGGCCACCTTGTTCTTGTCGAGAGATCCGCAGTTCAATTCTTGGAGGAAGGGCACCAGGAGATCGACGAGGGAAGGGGTAGGGGTGTTCCTGATGTAGTACGCATTGAGATCCAGCAGTTTCTCCTGGTCAAAGATTCCCGCAGACTTGCCAACCGCATCGAGAGAGAACTTGGCGATCATCTCCTCGCGAGTGAACCGTTCCTTGTCGCCAAAGGACCAGCCGAGTCTCACAAGCGCATTCAAGAGGGCCTCGGGAAGGTATCCCATATCCCTATATGCCAGGACGGACATGGCTCCGTGGCGCTTGCTCAGGCGAGCCTTGTCGGGGCCCAAGATCATGGGTACGTGGGCATAGTACGGCAAGGGCTCTGTGAGGGCCTGGTAAATGAGGATCTGTCTGGGCGTGTTATTGACATGATCATCGCCACGGATGACGTGGGTCACGCCCATGTCGATGTCATCGGCGACAACGGCCAAATGGTATGTCGGGCTGCCGTCTGCGCGTCTGAGTACCAGATCATCGAGTTCTTCGACATCGACAGCAAGCGGGCCCTTCACGAGGTCTTCAAAGACGATCCTCCCCTCTTGGGGCGATCGTAATCTCACTACGGAACCGGGGCTCGGGCCGAGATCCAGATCACGACACCTGCCGTCATATCTCGGTTTGCGTCCCTGCGCCCTGGCCAGCTCGCGTCTTTGTGCCACCTCTTCGGGTGAACATCGACAGTAGTATGCCTTGCCGGCGGAAACAAGCCGCTCAACAAAGGCATCATAAACGTCGAGTCGTGCTGACTGAAAGTAGGGACCGTCATCCCATTGGAGATCGAGCCATTGCATCGATTCCAAGATGGCTTTGGTCGCCTCCGGGGAAGATCGCTCCCGATCCGTGTCTTCGATTCGAAGGATAAACGTCCCCCCCTTTTGCCTCGCGAAGAGCCAATTGAAGAGCGCCGTCCTGGCTCCACCGATGTGAAGATAACCTGTGGGGCTGGGGGGAAATCGGGTTACCACCTTTGCGGCGTTCATGGTGAATCCGGCAAACCTCCAATGTTCGGCGTATTACCATTTTTGAAGTGGGTCGGACTCTAGCACACGCTTTCCCGAGAAACAAGTCCTGCCCGGGGCCCCTCCAGTTTGCCTTTGACCCTCTGCAAGTTCTCTGATATAAAATGAATACTCTTCAGTGGCAAGGGCATGAAAGGAAGAAGCGATGGGAACGGAAGCTCCTCTCAAAGATAAGGTCATCCTGGTCGTAGACGATGAGCCGGATGTGCTTGAAACGGTGGCAGAGGAGTTGGATATGTGTGTCGTGCACCAGGCGGCGGACTACAAGACGGCCATTCAGTATCTTTCGAGCTACACCTACGACGTGGTCATCCTGGATATAATGGGTGTCAACGGCTTCGAGCTCCTGAAAGACGCCGTTTCAAGAGGTTTTCCAACCGTCATGTTGACGGCGCATGCGCTTACACCCGAGGCCTTGAAGAAGTCCATGAAACTCGGAGCCGTCTCCTTTCTGCCCAAAGAGAAGATGCCGGAAATCAGACGCTACCTGGAGGATATCGTGCTCGATGACGGGGTGCCAGTCTGGTCCAAGTTCTTTGAGCGTCTAGGTGCTTATTTCGATAAACGCTTCGGCCCGGACTGGAAGGAGCGGGACACGTATTTCAGGGAATTTGAGGCGTCGTTGAAGGGGACAGGAGGAGGTGGATCAGGCGAAGGGAAAGGGTAGTGCCCGGAACCAGGCACAACCCGCCCCGACGGCTCTGAACGGTTCGGGGTCTTTGAGACAGCCCAAGGCCGGTCAGGGACCGTCGTCCCTTCAGAATCTATCTGTACCCTAACGTTGCAAAAGTCGAGGATGCTGCAGATTCCAGGCGCCGAGGGTG
>CAZAGT010000140.1:0-8057 GCA_964484515.1 uncultured Desulfobacteraceae bacterium
CGGCTAGACAGATACGGCTGAGTCGAATATCAAAGACCACGACCTGCCACGTGTCGTCCACCGACGAATCGGAAGTGAGCCCCACACCGGCCGTGATGGCCTTAACCACGTCTGCAGGCGGGATATCCAGCCGACCGAAGAGACTGGCGCCCAAGATCGAAAGGGCCGAGCCGATGAGCAAGAGGCCCAGCAGGCAACCGAATCGTCTCGCCGCCCGAGCTTCCTGGTCATGGATCTCCTCAAGCGCCTGCTCTGAAATCATCATTCTCAAAAGATCCGTCCAAAGGGAAAGGACCAAAAAAAATCCCTAAATCCAATACGGATTTAAGGATTGCACCCAGTTTCCTTGATCCTCAGATCCCTCGCGCCCTTCTCCAGGCAGGTCTTCTGGCTCTTCCGGTTCTCAGGCTCGCCTTCCCATCCCTCTCTTGCCGGGACAGTGACTTTTCCCCTCCGGGATTGCCTGGGAAACGCTTCCCATAATCATGCAAGGGCCGGAATCACAGCGGCGGGACCGCTCCCGATTCTGACGGGATTCCCTATTAAGCCTCAAGCACCTGGAGATTTTGACCATAGGTGTCTGACATTTCCTTGTCAAGCAAAACCGTGGCCTTCGTGCCTTTGAGAAGCCGCAAGATGTCTCGGAAGCCCAACGGCTTCCCGCGGGACCATCTTTACCGGTAGAGCCTGCAGACCCATGACGATTTATGACGCTGTCGGAGACTGATATTTTTGCAGATACCCCCGCGGTGTGACCATCTTGCCGTTCAAAAGACGGGTCTGTGAGTTACCTATGATCAGTATCGAGCGCATGTCGACCCGCGAGGCATCCATCCGCCCAAGGGAGGTGATCTCGATCGACTCTCCCGGACGCATCGCGTCCTTGACGTGGCCTATCGGTGTCTGTTCGCCCCGGTGCCTACGGACTTCCTCCAACGCCTGAAGCAGCTGCCAGGCCCGCTGTTTTGACTTCGGATTGTAGATAACGATGACAAAATCGGCGCTCGCCGCGGCAGCCACCCGTGCCTGAATAACCTCCCAGGGTGTCAGGAGGTCGCTGAGGCTGATCACTGCAAAATCGTGCATCAGGGGTGCCCCCAGGAGGGCCGCCGCGGCCGTGAGGGCGGGGACACCTGGGATGACCTCTACCTCGATTCGATCCATCAGGCCTTGCGATCCCAAGAGTTCATAGATCAGCCCGGCCATGCCGTAAATACCTGCGTCCCCGCTGCTCACCATTGCCGCATCTTGACCCGCGAGTGTCCTCGTAATCGCTGTTTGGCAGCGTTCGATTTCGCCTTTCATCCCCGTCGCAACGGTCTCTTTGCCCTCCAGGAGCGCCGGTTCTATCAGTCCCATATAGCCCCGATAGCCAAGGACGACGTCGGACTCGAGCAATGCCCTTCGCGCGTGAGGAATCAAATAGGCGGGATCCCCGGGTCCCAGGCCGATCACCCGGAGCCTTCCAGGACAACGGCCAGGGTTGCGTTCTGCCCCTTGATCTTGGGTATCAGCAGTCTTCCTTTCCCCGATTTTAGAAGCGCGGTTGCTTCGCATACGCTTGATACTCCCATGTGTTTCTTCACCGTGGCGGATGGATTCGGAACGTCGATCCCGTTGAGCTCGGCGGGGCCGAAGAAGAAAAGGGGCACTCCCAGATCCGCTGCAGCGCCCTTCAATCCTCCCTCGTCCCTTTTGGCCTCTATCGTTGTGATGCATTGAAGGCTCTTGAGCGCTAGTGCGTGTTTTTGAAACGTTTCCCTGACAAGATCCACGATCTCCTCACGGTCAGTCCCGCGATTGCAGCCGACGCCGGCTATCAGGCAACGGGGGTTGAGCAGCAATTGATGCGATTGGGGCTCCTTCTGCCGCCAATCGACCCACACTCCGGCCTCCTCAGGGACCCATTGTTCTATCCTATCGACCCGACGGATACGGGAGACTGCCGAGGTCGTCTGCCCGAGGCCCAGGTGGTCCTCAGGGTCCCACACCTGAAGCCGTCCCCCCGAAAGGAGCACTCTGCTGACGACCTTGACGGCCTCCGGATTGGCGATCGCCAGATCACGCTCCTGAGCCAGGACATCCAGGGCGGGTACCCCGGCCGTGTCCGTCGCGGTGGTGATGATCGCTTCTCCGCCGGTGATTTGAGCTATTTCCTGGGCCAGCCTGTTGGCGCCCCCCAAATGTCCCGAGAGGAGGCTGATCACGAATCGACCCGCTTGATCGAGAACCACGACAGCGGGGTCTTCGCGCTTCGACTTCAATAGCGGCGCAATCGTCCTGACCACAATGCCGGATGCAGCAATGAAGACATGGTTGCGGTAGAGGTGAAACTGTTTGGCGACCAGCTCTGCGAGGCGTTCGAAGGCCGTGGCCTGATCGTCGTACGGGATATACGCGGACAAGAAGAGGTCGCCACCCATGTCCGCAGCCAAGCGGCGACCCAGCTCGGCCCCTTGTGGGGTCAGCGCATAGACGGCCGTCCCGCTCATTTCTTCCCTTTTCTGAAGCCGTGGCTGAATTGAGGGCTGTACAACTTCGAAAACACGGGGTCTTCGCGCTGGTCCGGCAGGATCAAGAAGACCGCCTGTCTCTGAATCTGGGAAGATCGGGCCACGTCAGCCACGCTCCCAAGATCGGTCGCCAGGACCTTCTCATCCGGCCATCCGACCCGGTAGCCCAGCACAACCGGTGTGTCTGCCGGGTAGCCTCCGGCAAGCAGCTCTTCAGCCATCCCCTCCGGGTCTGAGGCCGACAGATAGACGGCCATAGAAGCCCTGTGCTGCGCCAGGGTTCGTAGCCCCTCGTGATCCGGCACGGTCGTGCGACCTCCCTTTCGCGTGAGAATGAGTGTTTGGGTCCTCTCCGGCAGGGTGAACGAGATCTTGGCTGCCGCCGCCGTCGCAAACGCGGCGGTTACTCCGGGAATGACTTCGTACTGGACGTGGTCTTGATCCAGCAGGACCATCTGCTCTCTGATCGCCCCATAGAGCGAAGGGTCGCCGGTGTGGACCCTCGCAACGACTCCTCCGGCCCTCACGGTTTCGATGATCAAGGCATGGGTCTGCTCGAGGTCCATCTTGGAAGAGTCCAGCACGCGCGCCTCTTCCCGAGAACAGGCCACTACCTCTGCCGGAACGAGGGAGCCCGCATAGAGGACCAGGTCGGCCCTCCGAATGCATTTCTGCCCCTTGACGGTGATCAACTCCGGATCACCCGGGCCCGCCCCTATAAAAAACACCTGGCATCTCTGCTCGACCACGTTGTTCAGGTTTCCCGCCCCCTCATGTCCTTCATGTTCTCGCATGAAGCTTCGTGAAAAGAGGTCTTCGATATCTTAACGCCCGGGCACGCGCCGAAGAATTTGAAAATGTCAAATTCAAACACCATATTCATGAAGTTTCCCAATCGATCAACCTGGGTGCCCCGCAGCAAGCGGCGGCGCTGAGATCGGTCAGGCCCGACAGTCCAATTTCTCAAAACTCATTCACGCCTAAGGCGGCTGGCCGGTTTTAGGGCACTCACGATATAAACCGGATTCAAGGCCTCAAGGCGCTCATCCCCGGCCAGATCCTTGGAACGGGACACCTGCACCTGGACGAACCGGTAAGGAGCGCGCTGATGGTCCAGAAAGGTCCTCGCCTTCTCTAGGGTACCAAGGAGGACCGCATGCACCACCATACGACCTCCTTCTTTGAGACGTTCAAAAGATGCCGCAAGGACATCGGCGCCGCTGCCCAGGCCGCCTCCCAGGAATATCCGATCGGGTTCCGGCAGCCCGTCCAGACAATCGGGCATCTCACCCTGAATCACCTCAACCCCATAGGCACCGGTCCGCCGGATGTTGCGTTTAATCAGCCGGACCCTTGAGGCCTCCTTTTCAACCGCCAAGACCCGCCCCCTGCTCGCCAAAAAGGCGGCCTCAATCGCCACGGAACCACAACCGGCCCCCAGGTCCCATACCGTGTCACCTCGCTCAATCCTCAGCATAGCCAACCCAACGGCACGGACCTCACGCTTTGTGATGAGTCCCTGGTCATGCAGATAGGAATCATCCTCCAGCCCCAGACCGTGCCCGATCTCGGCCGCCCCTATCCGCTCCAGGAGGACGAAATTGAGTTCGGCATAGCGCCTGCCGCAGGCCTCGTTCAATTCAACGGAGTTGATCTTCTCTTGTTCTTGCCAGAGATCCTCGAAGATATGCATGCGAAAGGTATCTACCTGCCGTTCGATCAAGGTCTCCGCAATCCTCCCGGGGTGCCAGTCTCCGTCGGTGAAGATCGCGACCCAGTCGCCCCTGGTGAGGGCATTCAGGAGTGGTGAGAGGTGCTTGCGCCCGTGGAGGGAGACGGTTGGGATCTCTCCCCACGGAATCCGTATCCGGGCGGCCGCCGCTTGAAGCGTGGTCAGGTTGGGAAAGATCTCAACGTTGTCGCTACCAAGGGCCGTCACAAGCCGCCTCCCGATCCCAAAAAAGCCCGGATCTCCGTCCGCGAGGACCACCACCTCTCTTCCCCTGCGGCTCGCCTGCGATACCTGTTCGATCACGCGATCAAGCGGCGCCTTGATCACGACCTTACGGGCGGCGTGGTCTCGAAAGGCCTCAAGCTGCCGGTCGCCCCCCACAAGGATCTCCGCCCCTGCGATGCATTCTCTGATCATTTGAGGCAGATCCCCGTAATCCAATCCGAGCCCAACGATACGGACCTTCCGTCGTCCGTGTCCCATTGGATCAGTCTGTGATGGGATCGTCATGTCCATCCGCAGGCATCCTGCCGACATCCTCTTGGCGGCACAAGAGCGCGCCGTCAAAATCAAAGAGATAGAACGTGAGGTGGGGTTTCGGCCCGGTAAAGCGTCGGGCCGTGGTAACGGCCCTGGCAACTATATCTTTGAATACCGTCGGCCCCAGCTTGCTTTCTCTAATGATCTCCCGGGCCTCGCGGGCCGTGTTGGCCTGTTGGATTGCCTGTTCGGCTGAATGGCCGATGCCCAAGGCGCCGCACCAGGCCGCCAGTAAAGCGAAATTTATCCTTGAGTAGCCGGCATGGGTATAAGCGTGGCCCTGGGCCATCTTGACAAGTTTGCCGAAAAAGCAGGCGTAGGAGATATCCCGGAATCGTCGCTTGACGGCCGCACGTAAAGAAAAGGCGAAAAAATCGGCTACCTGAATAGCAGTAAGATCCTCGAGCGTCGGTAGCTCTTTTCTTAAGAGGGTTTCGCTCTTGCCCCCGGTGGTAAGGCCGATGGCGTCCCGACCTTCCCCCTTCGCCACGTCCAGGCAGGATAGGATCGTTTTGCGGTAGGCCTTATTCGAGAAGGGCTTGACCGTCCCGCGAGTCCCAAGTATCGAAATGCCGCCGAGGATCCCCAGGCGCGGATTCAGCGTCTTGCGGGCGATCTCCGCTCCTCTCTCAACATCGATGACCACAGAGACGCTGCCCTCGAGGTCGGTATCCTGAAGCGCCTCTCGAATGGCCGCTTCGATTTGGCTACGGGGAACAGGGTTGATAGCCGACTCCCCCACGGGCACGGGCAGGCCTCGACGTGTAACCCTGCCCACGCCACATCCCCCTTCAATGGTGATCCGGGGCCGCTGACGTCCCCGATCATGGTATACCGTCGATCCGATCCTGGCCCTGTTCGTCACGTCCGGATCATCACCGCCGTCCTTGATCACGGTCGCCCTGGCCCCTTCCCCATGGGCCACGACCCGTTCGATTTTGATCATCAGCCTGCCGTCAATGGGCAAAGGAACGCTGACGGCTTTCACATCCCGTCGGCCGGCGAGGAAAAGCAGGGCGGCCTTGCTCGCTGCCGCAGCTGCCGATCCGGTCGTAAATCCCTCTCGAAGGCCGCTTCTGGGCATGCGCGGGCGATTCACCGACCTCCCTTCTCTGCGAGGGCCAAAACGGCCAGCTGGTTGATGACGGCGGCCGCAAGGGCGGATCCGCCCTTGCGACCCTCGATCGTGATAAAAGGAATATCACTCTGTTTCATGAGTTTTTCTTTTGACTCAGCCGCGTTGACAAAACCGACCGGCATCCCCACGATCAGGGCGGGCCGGCATCTCCCTTCCCTGACCCTCTTCAGGAGAGCCAGAAGGGCTGTCGGAGCATTCCCAACCGCGTAGATACCGCCGTCCAGCTGAGAAAGCGCATAGTCGACCGCAGCCGAGGACCTCGTGGTTTTTTCTTCCACCGCCTTTGTCGCGACCGCCTGCACGTTGATGAAGCATTTCACGTCGACTCCCAAGGAATCGATCCTGCGGCGCGTAATCCCTGCGCGGGCCATCTCGGTGTCCGTCACGACCAACCCGCCTCTCAGCAAGGCCTCGGTCCCGGCTCCGATCGCGTCACGATGAATGCGCACCCGGGATAGGAGCTCAAAGTCTGCCGACGTATGAATCAACCGACGTACCACGAGCCACTCTGCCCCTTGAAAAGGACGGGGCTCGGGGACTTCCGACTCAATAATCGCAAATGATAGTTCTTCGATCGCCCCAGGTCCCTGGGGAGCTTGGCTTTCGTCCACTGCAACTCCTTCTATTCTAATACCGGGCGATCACGCCAAAACCGCCTCCGCTCCATTAATCCGTCTCCCGCATAGTCAGACGAGTTCCGCCTGATTGAGTTTCAGGGAAATAAACGACTACACCGTTTGCAGTATTCGACGAAGTTCCTTGCCACCCGAGGATTGGATCCCCAGTGCAAATGGACATAGGAGCCTAAGACGTTCAGCCGCAAGAAACCTTCCTCTTCTTTCGTCTGGGCCTTTCGATCCTTTATGACATATACCGTTTCCGGCGTTGTCGCCACCGGTCGGATACGAGAGTAGTGAAACTCATGCGCCCGCACCTCGGTTCCCGCTGGACCCAAAGGACTCTCCCTGCGGGTCACGATCGTGCGATATCCGAGCGCCCTGAGCCGCGGTTCCATCTCCATGGCAAAGGAGAAGAGCCCTACCATGGGGTAAGCCTTCCCCGCAAGATCTCGAATCTCCTTGGCGAGAAACATGAAGCCGCCGCACTCAGCGTAGATGCTGCCGCCGTTCAAGCCGAAGTCTTTTATGGCGGAAAACAGGTCGCGGTTCTCTGAGAGGGCATCACAGTGCAGCTGCGGATAGCCGCCGCCAAGGATCAGCCCGTTGATACCTTCCGGCAGACGGCGATCGCGAAGCGGCGAGAAAGGGACCAACGCCGCCCCGGCCTCCCTCAAGAGCCTCAGGTTTTCCGGGTAATAGAAACTGAAGGCTTCATCTTGGGCAATCCCGATCCTGATCTCCGATGGAGGAGAGGATTCCGGTGCTACGCAGCGGGTCTCCCTGAGTTCGAGGGATGCCATGAGTCGATCGAGATCGAGATTCGATTCAATCCAGTGTCCGAGTCGTCCAATCCGCGCCTCGTCCATCTGGAAATCCTCATCGATGACCAGTCCTAAGTGGCGGGAGGGGATCTCGAGGCCTTCCTCTCTGGGTAGGTATCCCAGGACGCGCGTTTTGGGAACTGCCGACATCGCTTCCTGAATGATCTCGGCATGGCCGCTGCCGGCGACCCGATTGAAGATGACTCCGGCGATGGGGAGTTCCGGGTCAAAGGTCGTAAACCCGCTTGCCAGGGCGGCGGCCGAGCGTGCCATCGAACGCGCATCTATGACAAGAAAGACGGGTAATCGCAGCCACTTGGCCATCTGGGCCGTGGATCCCGATTCATCGCGCCCGGAAAAGCCGTCATACAAACCCATCACCCCTTCCACCACGGCCACGTCCGCCTTTTGGCTGTACCGCGAAAAGACCTCTTCATTGTAGCCCCGGCTTAACATCCACCCGTCAAGGTTGTGAGAGTCCTTACCGGTGACACGTCGGTGATGGCCTGGATCGATGAAGTCCGGGCCGATCTTGAAGGGCTGCACCTCCAGTCCCCTTTGCTTCAGGGCCGACATGATGCCCAGCGAGACGGTGGTCTTGCCGCATCCGCTGTGGGTTCCGGCTATGCAGAAGGCGCGAACCAAATCTCTCCCTGCAGCTCGTTTACGGTTTCCCCTGTTTATTCGTGGCCG
>CAZAGT010000140.1:8067-12160 GCA_964484515.1 uncultured Desulfobacteraceae bacterium
CTGTTACTTCCCCTCATTTTTCAGTACAGAACATCGGCCGCAACCAATTCTCTTTATGGCCCCCGAAAGACGGTCTCTGTAAAGCATGCAACCGGCCGGGCGCCCAAGGGCCCTGGCAGCGTCAGAGTTGATAGTCCCCGCCAGTGAGGCGCTGAGGACTTTATTCGCCGGAGCCTCCTGGCCCTGCATTACCGGAGGAGCCCTATAGCTATTTGGCGCCGTTTCACGGAACGCGGAGGAAATGATTGCCGGTCGTAAGAGATCATCGCTCGGGGGGGCTTAGAAACATCTCGCGCGTCGCAGAGAAGTTGCAGACAAAGAGTTTAAAGGCAAGCCATGATGCCTTCAATATCACAGTGGGCCTCAAAATGGTCCGCCAGCCGGTCATACTGGTGAAACCGTGCCAGCCGCCCCTGCCGCGGAGTCCTTTCCCGCAAACCTTTCCGGCGCCGCAATCCGTTCAGAACCTCGCCCCGAAAGCCCGGAGAATCGAAGATGCCGTGAACATAGGTGCCGACGACGTTTCGGCCATCCACATAGCACCCGTCTTCCCGCCGCAGTTGCTCTCCCTCGGCGCGAATCCTCAAATAGGGCTTACCCTCCTCCGCCATGATCCAACTCTGACCCATGTGGATCTCATACCCGCTGATCCGTTTTCCATTGCTGAGACAGGTACCGCTGACCTTTCGGACCACCTTCTCCCGCTCCAGGGCCGTTTCGACAGGCAGGAGTTCAAGGCCCCTGACTTCTTTCCTATCCGATTCCACGCCATGAGGGTCCCGTATCCTGCGTCCCAGGAGCTGATACCCTCCGCAGATGCCGATGAGGGCCCCGTCGTTCGCCGCGAAACGCCTGATGGCCTTCTTCCATCCGGAACGACCAAGCCAGCACGCATCTTCCATGACGTTCTTCGTTCCGGGCAGGATCATCAGGTCGTAGGCGGGGGTAAGCTCCTGGGGTCGATGGAGGTAGTTGAGAACGACCTCCCCTTCCTGCTCCAAAACGGCCATGTCCGTGAAATTGGAGATGGCGGGTAGTTTGAGCACCGCGATATTGAGGTGGTCTGCTTGGGGTGTCTTGAGGACATGCTTATCCTGCTGAACCGCCACCGAGTCTTCAGGGTCGATCTGGATATCGTGGTAAAAGGGGATCAGGCCCAGGACCGGCTTTCCTGTCCGCTGCTCGATATATGTGATGCCGGATTCAAAGAGCCTGGCGTCGCCGCGGAATTTATTGATGAGGAAACCGGCACAGAGCCGTCTCTCATTCTTGGTCATCAGATGATGACTCCCAATGATTTGAGCGAACACACCGCCGCGATCGATGTCGGCGACGAGCAGGCAGGATGCCCCTGCGGCCTTGGCCATCGGTAGATTGACAAGGTCGTTCGCCTTCAGATTCATTTCGCAGCAGCTTCCCGCGCCCTCCATCACAATGACGTCGTATTCCCTTTCCAGCCGCCGGTACGAATCGAGAACCACCTTTTTCAGGGTCGGTTTGAACTCGTGGTAGTCCATGGCCTGCATTTGGCCGAAGACCTTGCCTTGAAGGATCACTTGGGATCCGTGATCTGCGGAGGGTTTCAGGAGGATCGGATTCATATGGATCGAGGGCAGGACGCCGGCCGCCTCAGCCTGGACAACCTGGGCGCGACCGATCTCTCCTCCTTCGACGGTCACAAAGGAGTTGTTGGACATGTTCTGGGCCTTAAACGGTGCGACCCGAACCCCCCTCCTCCTGAGTATCCTGCAGAAGGCTGCGGCAGCGATCGATTTTCCCACATCGCTTCCCGTGCCCAGAAACATGATGGCTTTGCCCACGGCAGCCCCTCTCGCTGGTGTCAAAGACGAATCGGCCCCTTGCGATAACCGGAAACCAACCCCCGTCTGGGCCTTTCCCTATATAGACCTCTCTCCGTATCGTGACAAGGAATTCTAAGATCGTTTCATGGCTCTCGATCGAAGAGTCCATGACACCATATAAAGATCATGGTTGTAGCCGTTGATGAAATCCGGACAGTTACAAAAAAAGCAGGATTCACTTGAATCCTGCTTTTGCTGGGTTCCCGCAGAATCGGGAGCCGCCTCCTCATGTGACGGCAGCTACGCCTTGAACTCCGTTACCCAGAAGTCATGGAGGTTACAGAAGCTCGTGGCATACATCTTGGGGCTGTGATAGGACTCCAATTCATAGGTTGACACCGCTTTACTATCGGATGGGTAAAAGGTCTTGTCGCCGATCACCTTCCCCTCCGCCGTAACCAGCGTATGCCGCACGATGTAGTGCTTCTCCGTCATGGGGTGCTCGGTCGTGATCGTCACCAACAAACCGTCCACCTTGACCTTCGGCGCATGGGAACCCACCTTCTTGGCCCACCTGCCCGGCCGCTTTTCCGTGTAAACGATCCCCTCCGGATAATCCCCGGAGTCAGCCAAGGCCTTGCCGGAAGTCCCTATCACGAGGCCGGTGGCCACCAAAACCGATTTCTTCAAGAAATCCCTTCGATCTCTCATAACACGCCTCCTCTGCGTCTTTAGGTGTTTTGGGTTTTCTGAATGCCAAACGATGGCGCCTTAAACGATTTCTTCCATCAAGCTCCCAAGACTTCGCAGGTGGTTCTTCTCCTCTTCAGCGAGCTGAAACATGACCTCCTTCGTTTCGCCATGCTCAAGGGTCGACGAGTACCTCATGTAGAGATCCAGGGCCTGGGTTTCGAGTTCCATGGCCAAGCTGACGACCTCCACTTTGGTTTCGAGAACCGCCTGATGGGATGCCAAGAACTCTTCGGCCGTAAGCCCACCTTCCATCGCCGTCACCACGATGTCCCGCTCGAACGCCTCCCTATCGAGCCCCTCTCCGGAATGGCGTCCAAAGAGCTCAAAGAGCCTCTCCTTGTGACGCACTTCGATGCCCGCCAGCTTGTCAAATAACCCCGAAACCTCTTTGTCGTCGGACCTTGCTGCCATTAGTCCGTAGAACCCCCTCAGTCCCTCCTCCAAACCGTAAGCCAAGATAATAATTTCCTTGGGGGTTTCCCGGCCGCTGATCATCGCCATGCCGACCTCTGCCGGCCCAGCCGCATGCTGACCCTGCCAGGCCTTTATCCCGCCCTTGAGGTTATAGACTTCTGTGAAGCCCTGACCGGCCAACAACTGCGTAGCCACCCGGCTACGTCCGCCGATAGCTCAGTAGGTGATGACCGGCTTTTCCGGATCCAGCTCTCCAAGGCGATCCGAGAGTTCCGGGAGCGGAATCAGTGTAGCGCCGGGGATCCGTCCTGACTCATATTCTCCTGGCTGCCTCACATCCAGCAGGGTGTAGGAACCTTCCTTGTGCTCGGCCATGTAGGACCGAGCCTCCGCCGAATCCATAGAACGAACGGGCCTCAAGAATTGCTTCCAACGCATGGTCTGTTTCCTTGCAAATCAGGGAAAGGATATGATTTGTGGGAATGGGGTCGATAGGAGGAATCCATCATGGCTTTATGGTGAGTAACCTCTAGACGGGGCAGGAGGGCGCCTGGGCGATTTTCATACGGAAAACCGAACGGCTCGCGTTTTGAGAACCCCATCATCCTCGGCCTAGCCGGGGATGATGGTGAATATCGGCGTCTAGGCCGCTTCCAGTCCACGTCTGTCATCCATGCTCATGAGGACCCTTTCTCGGGCCTTGTCAATACCAAGGGCCTTTCGCTTGCTGTCGATATGGGCGATCATCATGGAGGCCATCTCATAGGGATCCGCCGTGAAGCCCCATTTCCCAAACCCGAGCTCCTCGAGCCCACCGAAGAGGTACTTGTGGAATTTGGTCTCCTCGATGATCGGGTAGGTCACGCCGAACACGGTGTAGACCCCCGATGCCACAAAGTACTGTCCGATCGAGATGGCCTTTTCACTCATCCATTCCGGTGCTGCGCCGGCAACGGGGAGATCGGCAATGCTTTCACCCAATCCGCCCACACACACCATCTCAGAACAGGCAATCAGGATACGGCTGTTGTCGACGCAGGAGCCCAAACCGAGGACGGGCGGCATGCCGACCGCCTCGCAGACCTCCCGTAGCCCGGGTCCGGCCAGATGAGCCGCTTCCGGCG
>CAZAGT010000141.1:0-7566 GCA_964484515.1 uncultured Desulfobacteraceae bacterium
GTCCGTCCCGAAACCCTCGGACCATGCGGATCGCTTCGTGCTGATCACGGTTATAGTCGCTCATGATAGTCAACCCCAATTACGCGAAAACGCTCAATGATGAGGAGTCAAGGGTCGAGAAGAAGTCACGAGTGACTAGCCCCCCGGCAGTGCGCTCGGGGCCAGGTGGCTCAGGTCAAGTCGCTCAGGGCCGAACGGTGACGAGAAATCGCGAGGAAAGATCATTAGCCATGGACCAGGCTTCGCCTAAGGCTACGACCCGGCAAGTAGACACAGACCTTCGTAGACTCATGCCCGGACGACTTGTCCAGCCCTGAGACGTGAGGCCCTTCGGGCGGGTTGCTCAAAAAAATGAACATCGAACGTCCAACTCGCCAGGGGCGACCAAGCACTTGCCGGACCGCCTGAGGCAGGTAAACCTCAGGCAGATCGAATGTTGAATGACGAGAAATGAAGAACGTTCCGTATAAGCCGGATCTACAGCGGAGATAGTGGTCTTGGTGACTGACTAAAAGGTAAAGAGATCGGGAATCCTTTGCGCCAACATGATGTCGCCGCTGACATTGAGTTTTCCGCTCATAAAGGCCTTTATACCACTGAGTTCCCGATTGACAATGCCTAGCCAGATCTCACTCGACATCGTCAGCTTCACGGTCGGGTCGGCATGATTGCCTGCTTCCGACCGGCAGGTCTGGTCTCTGATGGTCACGTGCCAACTTCCGCCCTGATCGCCTGTGATCTCAAATTGGAAAACGGCGTCGAGGCCCTTGGCCGCATCGGGGTTGAATGCGTCCTGAACTCTTGCGAATACCTCCCTAACGTCAGTTACCGTCATTAATATCGACTCCTTTGAACTAGGGTCCAGGTTCCAGCCTACGCTTCAATGGGCCACGGCTTGGCAAGCGGGGGTTAGCTGGCAACTACCGGCGGACACCCGAATTGAGTTCTTCAAGAACGGATTCTGCTTCGGCAAGAATGCCATCAATGAGGTCTCCCACCTTCGGGATATCATGAATCCGGCCTGCTACCGCGCCGCTCAGAATCGGGGTGGCATCCAGCTTGCCCCTGAAGAGGTTCTCCAGTCCGCCTACCTCCAAATCGAGGATTTCCTGTGAAGACCCGGTGGGGATCCCCTTGTAAAGGTCCGGGGCGCCTCGGACCGTCGCATCGACCAATTCGATAGCTCGAGGGTTGCGCAGGAAGCGCATCGGCCCAAAAAAACCCCTGGCCACCAAGGTGTCTTCCTCCGTGGCCGAGACCAGAAGGTCCTTCCATCCTTGTTCGAAATCGCTTTCCTGGGTCGCAATGAAGCGGGTGCCCATCTGAACCCCAATCGCCCCCAGGGCCAGCGCCGCGATCAGAGAGCGTCCATCCGCAAAGCCGCCGGCGGCCACGACCGGTTTTCCGGTCGCTTTGACGACCTCGGGGATCAATACCATACTCGAGGTGTCGCGCCAAGAACAGTGAGCGCCGCCTTCCCGCCCGGAGGCGATAATAATGTCGACGTTTGCCTTTTCGCATCGCTTGGCCGCCCGAACCGAGGGGACCACGTGGCACCACGTCATCTCAGTAAGCTCTCTCTTGATCGGAACGGTCGCCCCTTCAGGAGAACTCGCTTCGCCCCACGGCAATGGGTCGCCGGCGGACGTCACGATGACCCGGCACTTCTCCCTTGCCTCCGGGTCACTCTGAAGACGTTCGACCAGGGCCCGAACGAGTCGGGAGGCCGTTGGGATGAACTCCTCCGATACCGGAACGTTCACCCCAAACCTTGCATGAGGGACATCCCCGATGGCCGCAAGGACCCTGTCTATCGAAGACGTCAACAGTTCCTCGGGGGTCCCTTCACCAAAGATGGCCGAATAGCGGTACTCGCCGATACCGGGCATCTGGAATGAACCCATCCCGACCGTGGAAATCAGGCCCAGGGCGCCCGATCTGGAGACGGCGGCCGCCAGGCTGGTGGTGTCGTAAGGCCCCATGCCGGCCTGAATGATCGGTTTCTGACAGCCAATATGCTTTGCGAACGATTCAAACTTCATCACAGTCGCCTCAACCAGATCCTGTTTTCCGCTCCTCGTCTATTTCTTCAACCCTGATGATCTCTTCCCAATCATAAGCCCCTCTCGATCTTTGGCCAGGATTCAGAATGAGAAAACTCCCTTCCTCCCAGTCTCCGTCGATAAGGTTCCGCAAGAGCTCCAGTGAGCCCACCAGGGGAACCCATTCCATTCCGGATTCCTCCGCTCTCTTTCGGCACATCTCCGCATAATGCGGATTCCTCGTTTCAGGTATCTCGATATAGATGACTTTATTGTGCTTGGGTTTGGTTCCGTACATGGTTTCATAAATGTACTTGGCGCTCTCCTCGCCCCACTTCTCGACATACTCCAAATAGACCGGATCCGTCTCCATATCCCCTCGCAACAGGGCGTCGTGAAATGGCGAGTCACTGCGCTCGATATAGCCCGGAGAACTGAACGGTTGGCTTGGGTTGTCTTTGAAGTGGCGTTCAAACTCCTCCTTGGAGCCGAGAAACAGGGTACAACAATCGTGAGCGCGGGGAATGATAATTTGTGTATCCCGCGTCTCCAATCCAATTGTGGAATTCCCGCAGAGACCGTAGCCCAAGAGGATGGCATCATAGTTTTTGCCTAGACACTGATCAATTTTTTCCTGAATGCCTTTCCTGAGGTTGTCGGGATAGTTGTGAGAGTTCTTTTCGGTAAATTCCACATCAAAGATGTGTGGACTTTTGGCGATTAGCAGGCACAACTCTCTCATGAGCACATCGCAGGCTATGAGTTTCAATCGCATCGCGTTCACTGATCACCTCTCTTCGACCGAGCGAGAACCGTAGTACTGCACAATCGATTCGGTCAAGGCCTCGATCGTATAGGTGGCCGGCATCACGACCACTGAAAAACCGATCTTACGAGCCGTCTCCGCCGTGACCGGCCCGATACAGGCCACACTGACCTCGGTCATCAAGGCCTTCAGGGATTCCTTGTTCATCCCCAATATGTCCACAAAATTCGTCACCGTGGATGAGCTGGTAAAGGTCACGAGGTCGATCCGCCCCTCAGCCAGCAAACCATCAACGCGATCGGCGTCATGCCGGGGGAGAACGGTCTGGTACGCCGGGACCACCCGTACCTCGGCTCCCATCTTCTCCAACTCCGTGGGTAGGACCTCTCGCGCTTGAGCGGCCCTCGGCAGGAGGATCTTCGTTCCCTTGACGTCCCATTTTCTGAATTGATCTACGATGGCCTCGGCCCGATACTCCGTCGGCACAAAGTCGGGCTTGACCCCCCTTGCTTGAACCGCCTGGGCCGTTTCAGGGCCGATGGTCCCTATTTGGAGCCCCTTCAGGTCCCTAGCATCCTTTTGAAGGCGTTCCAGTCGTTGAAAGAATTGCTCAACCCCGTTCACGCTGGTAAACAGCAACCATTTGTACCCTTCCAGACCCCGAATCGCATCATCGAGGGCCTCCCAGCTCTCCGGGGGAGCGATCTCGATGGTCGGGAACTCAATACACTCCGCCCCCAACTCCGTTAAACGTTTCAAGAACCGGCTGGCCTGTGCCCGCGCCCGCGTGACCATGATCCGCTTGCCGAAGAGAGGTCTGGCCTCGAACCAATTTAGCTCGGATCTCAACCGGGCGATCTCACCCACCACGATCACGGACGGCGGTTGAAGTCTCGCTTCCCGCACCCTTGCCACAATGTCCTCGAGTCGGCCGACCACCGTCTTCTGTTCAGGCGTCGTTCCGCGGTGAATCACCGCCGTGGGCGTGTCCGGCGAGCGTCCGTGGGCCATGAGCCTTTCAACAATCATCGGGAGATTCCCCATCCCCATAAGGAACACGAGCGTGCCGACACCGGTCGCCAACTTGTCCCACGCGATATTCGATTCGGTCTTCCCGGGATCCTCATGGCCGGTCACGAAGGCGACGGTGGCGGCGAAATCCCGATGCGTCAGAGGAATACCGGCATAGGCTGGAACGGCAATGGCCGATGTCACCCCCGGTACCACCTCAAAGGGAACATGCGCCTCAACCAGGTCTTGGGCCTCTTCCCCGCCTCGACCGAAGATGAAAGGATCGCCCCCTTTGAGTCTCACAACCCTTAGCCCTTGCTGCGCTTTCGATACGATCAGCTGGTTTATCTCCTCTTGACTCCGGCTGTGGGCACCTCCCTTCTTGCCCACATAGATGAGCTCCGCTTGCTCGGCCGCATACTGCAGAAAGACCGGATTTGCCAGGTAGTCGTAGACGACGACTTCGGCTTGTGCGAGGCATTCCTTGGCCTTGAGCGTCAAGAGGCCGGGGTCGCCGGGACCAGCCCCCACCAGATAGACTTTCCCCTTTCTCATGTGCGCGGACCCCTACCCCCTGCATAGATCTCGGCAAGAATCCTGTCTGCGCCCGACGCGAGCAGCCGGCGCGCAAGGGACACCCCAAGATCTTCGGGGCTGCCCAACTCGCCTGTCATCCGATCTCTTATAATTCTCGATCCGTCGAGCTCAGCAACCATCCCACAAAGATCCAGTCGGTTTCCTTCTATTCGACAGAGGGCCGCCATCGGAACCTCACAGCCACCTTCCATCTTCTCCAAGAACGCCCTCTCCGCCCTGATCGTGAGTTCCGTTTCCCGATGATTCAAGAACCCAAGCAGCCCCCTTGTCTTCGCATCTTCGGACCTCACCTCCAGACCGAGCGCCCCCTGTCCAATGGCCGGCAGGACCTCCGTTCTCGGGATGAACTGGCTGATGCGATATGCGAGGCCCAGCCGTTTGAGGCCCGCCGCGGCCAAGATGATGGCGTCGAAATCCCCGGCATCCAGTTTTGAAAGACGGGTATCCACGTTTCCCCTCAAGGGGACTACCTCAATATCGGGCCGAAGGTGACGAAGCTGGGCTGACCGCCTCAGGCTGCCTGTCCCCACTCGTGCCCCCTGGGGTAAGTCTTCCAGGTTCGGATGCCGTACGGAGATGAAGGCATCACGGCAATCTTCGCGTTCAGGAAAAGCGGCAAGCTTGAGGCCCTGCGGCAATTCAGCCGGCATGTCCTTCAGGCTGTGAACCGCCAGGTCCGCCTCGCGGTTCAAGAGGGCTTCCTCGATCTCTCTGACGAACAGGCCCTTGCCCCCGATTTGGGTCAGGGGAGAGTCGACGATCTTGTCGCCCCTGGTCTTGATCCGGATCAATTCCACAGACAGATCCGAATGCCTAGCCGCAATGGAGCGTTTGACCCATTCGCTTTGGGCCAAGGCCAGCTTGCTGCCCCGAGTGGCGATCCTGAGGCTCATCCGGGGCCTCGCCTCAGCAGGAAGGCTGCGAGTTCAAGGTCATGGGGGGTCGTAATCTTGATGTTATCCTCGGAGCCCTCGACCACCGCGACGGGGATCCCCATCCTTTCGGCCAGAAGCGCGTCGTCAGTCAGTCCGGACCATTCCTCCTGAACGGCCCTCTGATGGGCTGCGCGAATGTCCTCGTAGCGAAACACCTGAGGTGTCTGGACGAGCCAAACTCGACGCCGATCGTAGGTCCGCGTGACCATCCCCTCTGGATCGACCTCTTTCACCGTGTCTTTTGCAGGCAACGCGGCAATGGCGGCCCTCTGTTTTCGACCCACCTCAATGACGCTTTCAATCAATTCCGTTTGAACCAACGGCCGGACACCGTCATGGATCAAGATCAGATCGAAGCGCCCCCCCGTGGCCTCAATGCCTCTCCGAACCGAGTCCTGCCGCCGCTCACCACCTGCTACGACCTTTTCGACCTTGTCCAGATTGAATCGGGCTACGATCTCCTGACGGCAGAAATCGATCTCACCGGCCGGCACCACCAATATGATGCTTTCGACCGATGGAGCCGCCTGAAACCCCGCGAGGGTGATGGCGAGAAGCGGTCTCCCATCCACCTCCAGGAACTGTTTGGCGCGCTCACTCCCCATCCGGACCCCGGCACCAGCCGCGGGGATGATGGCGACTGCGCCGCGGGGACGACCGGCCGATTTGTGGGTCTCATCCATCTGGTACCCTGATGGAGCGAAAATGTTCTTTGTCCGTCGTTATAAGACAGGGTTCAGCCCCGCCGCTTGCCGCGAAAGTGGCCAAGAATGATCGACCGATAAACTTCATAAGAGTGGTGCCCGAGTTTGGCATTCTCAGACATTTCAATGCATGCCTGGGCGATAAGGTATCACAGACCTCACTTCGCGAAGTGTCCATACGAGGGATTGGGGAATAGGGAAAACCCTAAACCGACAGCTCCCGGATTGCGCCTTGACGCGTTTTGGGTATAAATAAAAGCAGGCCCAGGATGGGACATCCTGCCGGCCTGCTCGATGTCTCCCCTTCGATCTAAGCCGCCTTTCTGGTCCGCTTCTTCAGACGATTGATTCGACGCCGGAGGGTATCGACCTTTTGCCGGTCCTTGGCCGCCAGGGCCACCGCTTTTTCAACCTTGAGCCGGCCGATCTTCTCCTTGAGAGCCTTTACATCGATCTGTTTGGCGCCCTTCTCGGCCGAATCCTCGTCCTTGATGCCCCTGGCCTCCTTGATGATGTCAAAGAGTTGTTGTTTCTTCATCGCATGGACACCCTCGACCCCCGGTATCTCACGCGCGATTTCGCGAAGCTCCGTGGCCGTCATCTTATCGAGGGGTTTTTCTTTTTCTGCTGGTTGCCCGGTCTCTTCTTCCTTAGCTTCTGTTTGCGGAGCTTCTGTCTCCTCAGCCTTGATCGCTTCGGCCCCGGTATCTTCGGCTGCCGTTTCAGCGGCCTTGACCTCTTCCGGCTTTGTGTCCTCGGTCTCTAGGTTCGTCCCTTCTGCCGCGGTCGTCTCCGTCTGTGGTCCTTCCGCTTCTGATCCTTCATCCGTTGTCTTTTCGTTTTTTGTTTCTTCTTCCATTAAGCTACTCCTGTATCGTCAACGTAGTTTGTATCCAACAATCGCCCCTTTTTTTCGGCGTCCTCCACTGGTTTCCATCTAGACGGTACGCGAAAGGGCGAAGGTAAAAAAACAAAAGAAGAAAAATTACATGAAGTCTTTTGTCTGTGCCTCAGGCCTTAAGCCGGCGAATCCTTAAGCCTCGGCCTTGGTGCGCTTCAGAAAGAGATTAACCATGTCAATGGGGATCGGAAAGAGGGTGGTCGAGTTATTCTCGGCCGAAATCTCTCTCAAGGTCTGCAGGTATCTCAGTTGGAGAGCCTCGGGGTGCCGGCTAATGATCTCCGCAGCCTCTGCCAAACGGTTGGCCGCCTGGAACTCACCCTCTGCGTTGATCACCTTGGCCCGTCGCTCCCTCTCCGCCTCCGCCTGTTTGGCCATCGCCCGCTGCATCTCTTGGGGCAAATCGATATGCTTGACCTCGACGGTGGTTACCTTGATTCCCCAGGGATCCGTGTGCTTGTCAAGAATACTCTGCAACTGGGTGTTAATCTTCTCCCGCTCTGAGAGAAGCTCGTCCAGCTCCACCTGGCCGCAAACGCTTCGCAGGGTGGTCTGCGCAAGTTGGGAGGTGGCGAATAGGTAGTTTTCCACCTCGATCGTGGCGTTGGTG
>CAZAGT010000141.1:7576-12020 GCA_964484515.1 uncultured Desulfobacteraceae bacterium
TTGGTGGGATCCATAACACGGAAGTAGATGACCGCATTGACTTTGACCGACACGTTGTCCCGTGTAATGACGTCCTGAGACGGCACGTCCATGGCCACGAGCCGCAGGCTGACCTTCACCATCTTATCGATGACCGGGATCAGGATAATCAACCCCGGTCCCTTCGTCTTGATGACGCGTCCAAGCCTGAAGATGACCCCCCGTTCATACTCGCGCAAAATCCTGATGGCCGAAGCCAGAAAGAAAACGATCAACACGAGCGCCAAGATGTAAAACATAGTATCCCCCTTTCTTGTCCCGCCTTAGGTAGACGTTTCGCCGCCCTGGCGCTTGACCTTCAAGATCAAACCTTCGGCGGACTCCACTTCGACCTTTTCGCCGGGTTCAATGATATCGCCGGAGGTGGCATGCCAATATTCACCGTGAACAAAAATGAGTCCTTCTGGATCGATTCGCTCTTTCACCAAACCGACCTCACCCACAAGCCCGTCCATACCGCCCATGGGCTTCCTCCTGTAGGCCCGAAATGCCAAACTGGATACGGCTGCGAAGAATCCGCCAATAAGGACAATGGTAGGCAGCATGAGTTTCAACGATACGGGCACATCCTCAAAAAGCATGATGGAGCCGAGAGTGAGGGCAATAAGCCCGCCCAGGGAAAGCATCCCATAACTGGCCACCTTGATCTCGGCCAAAAACAGGATGATCGCAAGCAGGATGAGGAGGAGGCCGGCGTAATTGACCGGCAGGGTCTGGAATGAATAGAATGCGAGAATCAGAGATATGGCCCCGATGACGCCCGGAAAGATGACGCCCGGATGAGCCAACTCGAAATAGAGCCCGGCCAAGCCGATCAACATCAGGATATAGGCGATGTTCGGATCGCTGATCGTCCTCAGGATCCGATCCCGAAAGCCCGGACGATAATACTCTTTGACCACATCCGTTGTCTGGAGCTTGACCAGGCCGTTGCGCGTATCTATTTCCCGCCCGTTCAATTTCTTGAGGAGTTCGTCCACATCGGAAGCGACCAAATCAATGACGTGCTTCTTCAAGGCCTCGTCGGCGGTAATGGAGACACTCTCCCTAATCGCCTTCTCCACCCATTCCGCGTTCCGGCCTCTGTCGCGCGCGATTCCTCTGGCGTAGGAGGCCATATCGTTGACCACCTTTTCGGACATCGTCTTTTCAATATCCTTTCCGCCGGCCGTGACCGGATGGGCCGCCCCGATATTCGTTCCCGGGGCCATCGCAGCTATGTTCGCCGCAATCGTGACCAGTACGCCGGCGGATGCGGCGCCAGCGCCCCTTGGAGCCACATAGACAACGATCGGGATCGAGGAGTTCATGATCGCCTTGACCATGGTCCGCATGGAGCTCGCCAAACCACCCGGCGTATCTAAACGGATGATCACCAGTGCAGACCCCCGACGCGAAGCCTCCTCCAGACCACGGGTCAGGAAGGTGGCCGTCCCCGGATTGATCGGCCCCTCCAAATCAATAATCATGACCTTGGTCTCGGCACTCGACCCGACCGGTGTCAAAAGATTGAGTGCGACTAAGATAAAGGCGCCGAGAGGCAAGAACGTGGTCATGCGGGTATACCTACTCATGTTTGCTTGACCTCCAATCCGAGGCGCTGCATGATCTTCTGAACATCCTCCCACACATCGCGTTTGGCGGCCGGGTTTCGAAGCAGGTAGGCGGGGTGGTAGGTGGGCATCAATGGAATATCGCCGAAGGAGTCCCATTCGCCTCTTTGCCGGGTTACTTTGAAATCCTGTCCCAAGAGAGCTTGAGCAGCGACTCGACCCAGGGTGCAGATCATGTCGGGCCTGATCAGGCGAATCTGCCGTTGTAGAAACGGAAGACAGGCAGCGATTTCATCCGGTTCGGGCTCGCGGTTGTGAGGCGGCCGACACTTTACCACATTGCATATGTAGACCGATTCCCTGGCAAGCCCCATGGCCTTGATGATTTTGGTCAAGAGTCTTCCCGCTTCCCCGACAAACGGTCTTCCCTCGATGTCCTCATCCCTTCCCGGCCCCTCACCGACAAACACCACGCGGGCCCCCGCAGCCCCCTCGCCGAAAACGAGATTGGTTCGACCAAGGTGCAGTTTGCATCGTGTACAATCACCCAAGATTTCGCGGAGACCCCCAAGGGAGTCCACAGCAGGAAAGGGATCGCTGGTAAGGTAGGCAAGGGCGGCCTGGGAGAGGAATGGCGGCTCAAGGCCCAGCTCGCGATAGGAAACGAGACGGTCCCTCAAGTGACCGACGATCTCCCTCAACTCGATTTGTGCTGCTAGACTGTCTTTTCCCATAGGGCCTTGACTCGGTCCAGGACACAATCCGCCACTTCATCTTTGCTCATGAGGGGCAGGTCTTCCACATGATCGCCTCGTGAGATGATCTTGACCTGGTTTTGGTCCGACCCGAACCCAATGTGATTCTGGGACACGTCGTTGGCCACGATCATATCGAGGTTCTTTTGCTTCAGCTTTTCTTCGGCATTGGTCAGCAGGTGCTCGGTTTCGGCGGCAAAGCCCACAAGGAGACAGCGCCGGTCCCCTTTTGCTCGGCCCAGCTCCGCCAGGATATCAGGGTTCTCGGTGAGCTCAAGCGTATGGGTCATCGCCCCTTTCTTGATCTTGTGCTCGGCTCTTTCCTTCGGCCTGTAGTCCGAAACGGCAGCCGCCTTGATGATGACGTCACACTGCTCACGATGCTCGAAGACGGCCGATTTCATCTCTTCGGCCGAGTTCACGCTGACGAGCTGAACATGGAGCGGTGCTTGCAGTCCGGTCGGTCCGCTGACGAGGACGACGTCTGCCCCCCTTCGCTTGGCGCGGCTTGCCAACGCATACCCCATCTTCCCGCTCGAAAAGTTGCTGAGGAATCTCACCGCATCGATCGGCTCTATCGTTGGTCCGGCGGTGATGAGAAACCGCAACGCCGCAAGATCCTGACGCGAAAACCATTGGGCTGCCTCTTCGAGGATGTCCTCGGGCTCTGGCAGGCGCCCTGGCCCGATCGTGCCGCAAGCCAGTTCACCCTCAGCCGGTTCCATGACCCTGTAGCCACGCTGCCGTAACGATCCTATGTTTCCCTGAACAATCGGGTTCAGGTACATCTGCTCATTCATCGACGGACAGATCAGTATCCTGGCGGTGGCCGCCAAGACCATCGTGGAAAGGAAGTCGTCCCCAATCCCGTGGGCCAGCTTGGCAACAAAATTTGCCGTCGCCGGCGAAATAATCACGCCGTCGGTTTCCTGCCCCCAGGTGATGTGCTCCATGGGTTTCGGCCCGGGCGACCACATATCCGAAATGACCCTTTTCCCCGACAGGGCCTCAAACGTCAGTGGCGAAACGAACTTCGTGGCGTTTTTCGTCATGGCCACCTTTGTCTCTGCGCCGGCCTTCGCGAGCAATCGGACGAGTTCGGCGGCCTTGTAGGCCGCGATGCCCCCGGTCACACCGACAACGATCTTTTTCCCCTTCATAAATCCTGATCGTCTTTCCGTAATACAGGTCCTGGGACGAGACTATTTCTCTTTGTGGTTCCCCTGACGCTCAAAAACCTCCGAAGCCCCCATACTCCTCCAGCTCTTCCTCTCCTATCTTCGTCGTCCAAGAGTCGGCGAAATCGAGCTTCGTCATGATCTGCTCGCCTTCGGCGTCCGCTTCCGATCTGCTTTTGAAAAAGCCTACCCGAAGCCTCATCCATTCCTTTCCCTCCACAACAGCACTGGTAAGGTATACAGGGTAGCCCTGTTGGATCAGCGCTATCGTGGCAGGAACGATTTGCTTGTATTTTGTGGCCGACAATACATTGACCACCCACCGCTCGTCAGCGTTGGCTTCCAAATTCTTACGCGCCTCTTCGGGCGTGATGAATCTCAGCTTTAGCCCCTCCACGAGCTCCCGGTCCGGCAGGTCCGGTCTTGCTTCCCGCCGAGTTCGAGGTGGCGGACCTGGCGATCGACCCGCCCCGCGCGATGGCCGGGGAAGCCGGGGAGGTGTCCATCGTGCTTCGCAACACCGGAGGGCTCGAAGGCAGTTATGTTCTGGACCTGGCAATAGACGGCCGGTCAGAGCAAAGCCGGCAAATAACGCTCGCCGGCGGGGAAAGCACCCGTGCCGTCTTCACGGTTGTCAGGAATGAGCCAGGGACCTATCTCATCAATATGAACGGCCTCACCGCGACATTAACGGTGGCGGCACCCGAGGCCCCGACCTTCAGATCGGGTACTTTATTGCTGGCCGTATCGCTGGCGGCACCCGCGGCCGGGCTGCTAGTCTATCTCTTTAAAATCAATTTCAGGATTTAACGCTTCGAACGGGTGCGCGGAACAAATTGCGCTTCGGAGCAGCCCGGTGATATAATACTTTATCCCATTTTTCTCGCGAGTGGAGTCGCTGCGAAGCGGAGTCTGTGAT
>CAZAGT010000142.1:0-10497 GCA_964484515.1 uncultured Desulfobacteraceae bacterium
GGGTATGCCCGATCTGGGATTTGGAGGCCGCAAGCATTGCCCTGTCAGAGGACGAGAAAACGCTCTTCAGCGCCTTGACTTCCTCCACGTCACCCTGGACGGTACTGGTCGCATGACATTCCACCAAGTCTACAGAATCGGGGCCGTAACCCGCATCTTGAAAGGAAGCTCGAACTGCAATCACCTGGGTCTCGGCCAGGGACTCCACCATGCCGCGATGATTGTTGCTCGCCCCGATCCCCGTAACATAGGCCTGGATGGGGGCACCCCGTTCTTTAGCGATCGATTCCCTCTCCACCACTATCATGCCCCCGCCTTCGCCAAGGACCATGCCGTCGCGGGCGGCATCAAAAGGCCGGCTGCTTTCATGTGGAGCCCCGTTGCGCCCGGACAATCCGGCCAGGGCCTTGAGTGCGGAGAATTCCAGGTAGTGAGTGGGATGCAGCAATTCTTCCCCCCCGCCCACCACGGCGGCATCGATGATGTCGTTTCTGATCATCTGGATCGCGCTGTAAAGGGCCACCAGGCTCGTGGCACAGGCGGCGGAAACAGCATAGCTCGGGCCCTGGAATCCGTACCGGTTGCAGATGAAGCCTCCCGCCGCGCAGTTTAGCCGACCCAGCAGGGTGGTGTCGTCGACCATAAGACGACCTGACTGGATCTTCTGCCTAGTCGCCTTTTCCTGGTCCGGAGTCATAGGCATAACATCCTGGACGGACCGGATGATGTCATGGATTTGCACGCCAAAGACCAGGTCGTTGACCGTGGCCGCCGTTTCTCCCGAGTTCTGGGAAATAAGCACACCGATGCGCTCCCTTGGGATATTGGATTCTGCGAGGCCCGATTGTCTGACGACCTGATCGGCCATCCAAAGGGTCAGCTTTGTGGCATCGGCCATCGAATGGAAGTCTTGGGGCGCAATTCCCAATTCTTTGCGGGAGATATTGATGTTCTGAAAAGCGCCTACATTGCAGTATGTCGCACCCAGGACGCGGGGATCAGGATTATAGTAAAGGTCGTGGTCCCACCTTGATCGGGGTACCTCGATGATTCCGCTTCGCATGGCCAGGCAGGCCTCCCAGACCTCGCGCGGGTTATTACCCAGGGAATTGACCTGGGCCATGGCGGTGATGGCCACACGCTTGCGGTCTTCACTTATCCTCATCCGGGGTATACGCACTGAGGTGGGGCTTGCTTCCATCTCGGGAACGGAGAGATCCAAGGGTCCTTCAGCCAGGTCACGGTGAAGATCCGCGACGGAACGTACGCGATTGAGAGCGCCGGCTACGGAGCCGCTCATGAACTGACCTTCGCGGAGACATGTCTCTTCGTCGAGGGCGCTGCCGCCGGGCAGCTCGACCCCCCTGGCGGCGATGCGCAGGCTGTTGGCGCTGAGCGTCTCCAGACGGCGCCTGAAAGAGCTTTCATCATGCCGGCCCGCAGCCCATTCCCTCTCCAGACTGCAGATGGCGTCCATCTTGGCGGTCTTGAGAGACCGCACTCGCAGGCCGACACTCTCGCCTGAAACCGAAGTCATGCCGGGGCCGGAATCGACGATCAGGCGTTGATAAAGGGGACTCAGTGCGCCCGTGGCAACGATCTCACTGGTGACCAGGTATGCCGTGCCCATCTGCAGGGCATCGGCACCCAGCATGAATGCCCTAAACGCCGTCTCTCGATTGAAAATGCCTCCTGCCAATACGAGGTATCGATCCTTGAAGAGTTCAGGCTCTCTCCGCCTGAGTTCAAGGGTGATTTGCGCCAAGGTGAGAGTTGAGTACTCACCCACGTGCCCGCCCGCCTCGTTCCCTTCGATGACGACAAAACGCACACCGGCCTCGAAAGCCATTCGGATCAAGCCTTCACTTGACGCAACATAGATCGTCGGGATTCCCTTTTCTTGGAGTCTGACTGCAAAGGAGGGTTCGCCGGCCGCTATGACCGCAAAGGGTGGGCGGTGTCTTTCTATCCAGGCCAGTTGCTGTTCCAGCTGAGGATTTTCCGGCAGGGCGACAAAGTTCACCGCATAAGGGCTTTCACCCATGACATTCCTGAGGTGATCCAAGTCGTTCTCCAGTTCCACCGGACTTTTGAGCCCGAGGGCAACTGTGGGCAGACCACCCGCCTCGGAGACGGCCTTGGCAAATTCCGGTATATCGCTGATCCAGGTCATAGCCCCCTGGATGAACGGATATCTGGTTCCGAGCTCCCTTGCAACAGGGCTTTCGGCCACGTCGTTCAGTCTGCCCGGGGCTCCGCGGCAGATCTTGGCGACTTCCTTTTCGAAGGCCTCCATGGCCGGCCCGGTGGAACGGCCGAATCTCTCGGCAAAGGCCCCTGCAAAGGCCGCCTCAGGGCCAAGAAGAACAAGTTCCTGGCGGCTCAGATCACTTTCCAGCGCAGGTACGACGGTCTCTTGGACTTTGCGGGCAAAGGCGCGGCGAGCATCATCTCCGGCCTCGCCGCCGCAAAGGGAGCTCTCGTACTGCTTCAGTTCTCTGACTGCCAGGGAGTTTCCTTTGTCAAAAAGGCGGCAGGGAACTCCGAGCGTTTGGCCCGCTACGGCGGTGTGCTCCGGACGCATTCCGGAAAGGCGCTGTCGCATGTCTGGTTTGGCGGAGATCAGGTCTGTCAGCCAGTGGAGACTTTCAAAAACGATACCCTTCGCACCCGTGCTCAGGAATGCGGCGGCCGCCTGAGGTGTGGATACGCCACCCCAGACGATCATTCCGGGTGCCCGATCCAACCTGCTTGCCATCTCCCTGAGGGTGGCATAAAGAACTCCGGCCGTCTCATTGCTCACGAACCCACCGGCTTCGGCGCCCTTGAGGGCGATGGCAGGCGGATGCCATTCCGAGTGCATGCTAAAAGTGAGGAAGTCCAGATCCCCGCTGACCGGGATGCACCTCCGCGAGCCCGACAACGCTCGCAAACGCTCGAGAAAAGCCTCGGGGCCGTAACCTGCAAGGGCAGGAATGTATTCCACCCAGGCGGTGTCCACCCCGGACTCCCGTAGAAATCCTTCGAAGGCAGGAGCCATAAAGGATTCCGCGGAGACCTTTATCTCTCTTGCCCCAGTAGACTTGAGTGCCTTTGCGGTATCTCTCGTGAGATCGGCGTTGATTTCGAAAATGGCGCCGGAAGATCCTTGACGGGCCGCCTCAACCACGGAATGATAGATATCATTCGAAGACCACAGGAAAGCGAGTCGCTGAATCGGCTGATTATCAAGCATGATAACTATTGAATACCTCTTTTGATAGCTGTTTTCAAGTCGCTTGCATCGGATTAGAGAGGTTGCTTCCAGCCCAAACTTAAATCGGCCTCTGCGTAGCCCGCGGAAAGCCGCCTCTCTACCTCCCGCCTGAACTCTTCAGATTCAACTGGGTCTAGGTCCCGGGGCACGAACAGGGGTTGTCCCCATTCGATCGTCACCTCGCTAAAGGGTTTGGGGACCAAGAACCGGTCCCAGCTATGGAGGGTCCAAGCCCTGGTGGCGGAGACAATAACCGGCAGGATGACGGCACCGGACACCTGCGCCATGCTGATGAGCCCTGGCTTTACGACCCCCTTGGGTCCAGTGGGCCCGTCCACGATATGAACAACGGCGGGGTTCGTTTTTAGTGCTTCCAAGATGGCCGCTAACGCCGTCGTTCCTCCTCTCGTGCTGGACCCCCTCACAGGTACAACTCCCAGCCGTTTCGCGAGCATTGCCCCAAGTTCTCCATCTCGACTCTGGCTGATCATCATAATGGGCTTGAACCTTCTGAATTTGGTGACATAGGCCAGGGCAGGCAGAAAGCGTTGATGCCAGACGGCCGCTATCAGCCTACCATAATCTGCCAGACAACCAAGTGCTATCTCCTCGCCCGCAACCTTGACCCTCAGAAGGGAGAGATAGAAGCGGATAAGATAATAGAAAAGGGGTATCAATCGATAGAGGATTGAGTAGTAGGATGGGCGAAGCCCCAATGGAAAAACTCCTTACAGCGTGAGATGGCTCTGACTTTTCAAGAAGTCACTTTTGTCTGACCAAATGCCGTTAAGGTCAGCTGAGCCGCAATTCGGTGTAACCCTCAACCATTAGGGGCCAATCTTACGGGGTTCTGTCAAGAGGAAAATGAAAGGAAGGTAAAATCATTCGGCTAGCAAGAGTCCTCGTTTGCCGGCCAACGGGTCTGACAGCTTCACGTGTTATGGAAGGCCAATCCCAGGTTTTCAACGTTTTGGTTCATGATCGTCAAGAAATCACCCGGCGCCGTTGAGCAGGATCAGGTCAACCCTCTGGCATTGGCCGATGGTCTTACTATCACGCGTCCCGTAAGCCGGATCAATGCCGGCTGGCAAAAGAAACTCTACCTTTACGCGATCAATTGTCTTTGCCTCTAATAGACCAATGCCTGTCGGTCACTGAGGAATAATCCAAGTAAAGGTATTGGCTCACCTGAGGCACGAAATTCACTTCTTCGTTCACTCCGTAAAGGCTTAGCGGTGCCATGGTGAACAAAAATAAGGCTTCCTCCGCGATATATTCGTTGGCTTTCTTGTAGATCCGGAATCGTTCTCCACGGTCTCTTATTCTGAGGACATCGTTGTACATTTTGTCCAGGGGTTCCAGCAACCGATTGGGACTGGTGCTCCAAGGAGCCCCAATATGGAAATACCACTCCAGTTGACCACCCATGACTTCCGGGACATAGCCAGGGTTCGAGAGTATGATTATCCACCAATCTTCGTCGTTCCAGGAGTAGTCAGCGCGGGTATTAGGGTACACCACGTGCCTCTCTATCCATTCCCAATTGACGGGCGTAATCTCCACCTCTATATTGAGCAGGCTGTAGAAGCGCTGGAGAAATTGGGCTATAAGGAAATTCTTTTCCTGGTAATAGAGCGTCATTCGAAAGCCCTCCGCATAACCCGCCTCTTTCAGGAGATCGCGCGCCTTGGGGATGTTCCACGTGTAAGGCTTTGTATCTGAGAGATCAACACCGGCCTTCGCGGTCAGAGCCCCTCGCATCTCGACGGCATTTCCCTTGTAAGCATAACGCATCAGCTCTTTGTTGTTGATGGCGTAGTTAAGGGCCTTCCTCACACGCAAGTCATACAAGGGCGTTGTCTGAGGAGATTTGAGGTTCATTTGACCGGATGTGAAAGTGACATCTTGCTCGTCCTTAATGACTCTTGAGAGAGAACTCTTATCCACTTTCCATGCATCCTTTGCTATAAGAGAAGTCACCACGTCGACACGTCCTTCGATCACGGCACGCACGGCTTCCTTCGGGGAATAATGGATGAACTCGATCTTTCTGATCCTCGGATGGCCTTCGTGCCAGTAATGGGGATTTGCCACGAGTGTGGCGTATGCCTCGCCCTCCCGAACCTCGCGATAGTCTTTCACCTCGCCCTCAACCAAGTATGGGCCCGTACCTATGGGCCGCTTAAGGAATCCTTCCCAGCCGACCCGTCTGATATAATCCGGCGCGCCGATGGCCCATCCGGCTATGGGGCCGAAGATAAGATTGTCAACCAATAGCGCATTGGGTTTGTCAAGGATCAAACGTACGGTGTAGCGATCCATCACCCGTATTTCCTTCACGTTCTTCATGTAGACTTGGACGCCTCTGCCTTGGTTATGCCGGCGCTGATAGTCAAAGTTGAACTTCACGGCATCGGAGTCGAAGGGCTCCCCGTTATGGAAACGCACACCTTGGCGCAGTTTGATCTCCAGGGTCGTGTCATCGATCCATTTTTTCGAGACGGCAAGGGAGGGCGCCAGCTCATTGCGATCAAGCGCATACTCGAATAGATACTGAAGTACGTTGTGCCCAAGAACATTAATGTCCGGTCGCCAGCTCTCCACCACCCGGATTTCTCCCCGAGGTCCGGATGTTCTACCTTCGGCTTTGATAGATGAACACAGCAGGACCAAGAAGAAGACGGAGAAGATCGGAATGCGAGCGTTTCCATTTCTTAACGGCATGGTGTCCTCCTTCGGAAAAGGAGTGGAGCATTTTACTCGATATCAGGCGGTTCTGATCTCCCGATCATGTGATAAGCTGGTATACAGGGACCGGCTGGGCGATGTTCTTCAGCTGGTGCTCGCCGAAAGTTTCCACCAGAAACTCACCTTGAACCCGTTTCATGGTCTCAGGGCCTAGTAGGATCTTGCCATCGGTTGCAAGGGAGATGATCCTTGCCGCGAGCACCGTGGTGAGACCGGAGGCGGTGAAGGTCCACCGTGCTCCGGAAAGCCCCTCAAACTTGGTGGCGCCCAGGTACACCTTGCCTGAGTTGATCCCGATATTGACCACCGTGGGTTCGTACTTGCCACGAAGCTCGGCATTGACCTTCTGGGTCTTGTAGTAAATGGCAATGGCAGCCGCTGCCGCAGCCCGTGCATGACCCCTCGGGTCATCGTCCTGGAAGATGATCATGAGGCCATCACCAGCGGTTTCGTTGATCTCGCCGTTGGCGCGGCGGATATCATCGAGGAATTCGGAGAAGTATTTCTCGACCAGAAAATTCACCCGCTGCTGCTCGAGCGATTCACAGATGCTGCTGTAGCCGCCGATGTCGAGGAAGAGAACCGTGGCGTCCTTCTCCACTTTTTGAAGTCCGAATGATTCGGGATCCGTCTCGGCCAAACGGCTGACCGACACAGGCACGAACTTGCTCAACTGCTCCTTGGCCTGCTCCAGCATCTCGATCCGTCGCTGTGCCCGGGCCAGCTCCAGACGGGCCTGCTCAAGGTCCTTCTTCGTCCTCTCAAGCTCGGACTTAAGCTCGCGTTCCTGCTCCTCACGGTGCTTCTTCTGCCGGAGCAGGGACCGGATCTTTGACAGGAGCTCATCGGGGTCAAAGGGCTTGGAGATGAAATCGTCTGCCCCGGCATCGATTCCTTTGATGCGGTCCTCGTGCGAGCGAAGCGCAGTGAGCAGAATGATGGGGATGAGGATGGTCTTGCCGCTCCTTTTCAGGATGCGGCAGGTTGTAAAGCCGTCCACCTTGGGCATCATGACGTCCAGGAGGATGATATCGGGGGGGTGTTCCTGTACCTTGATGAGGGCCTCCTCACCGTCAAAGGCCGTCAGGATCTGGTAGCCCTCATCACTCAGCTCCTGGCTGAGCATGTCCACGTTGCTCGGCTCATCGTCCACGATCAGAATGGTCGCCTGTGAATCCATATATCAGGTCCTGAATTATGGCTGATGTGACTCTCAGCTGAGGTACTTGGCCAGTTTGGCGAAAAGCTCATTCTCATTGATCGGTTTGGGCAGATAATCATCACAGCCGGCGGCCCTGGCCTTTTCTTCGTCACCTTTCATGGCGTGCGCAGTGAGGGCGATAATGGGGACCGATTTCAGGTCATTATTCGCCTTAATCTGCCTCGTCGCCTCCCAGCCGTCTATCACTGGCAGGGAGAGATCCATGAGGATCAGATCGGGGCGCTCTTCTCCCGCAACCTTAACGGCTTCCTCTCCATTTACCGCCTCGATGACCTCATAGTCGTCCTCCAGCAACTGCACCACCAGGTCCCTGTTCACATCCACATCCTCAACGACCAGGATCTTTTTCATGAAGGCTGAACCTCCTTTCCGGATTCGGTATGTTCTTTCAACAGCTTTCGGACTTCCCCTACCAGTGTCTCCCTGTCAAGACCGGACTTTCGGATGATCTTATCCACCCGTTCACGCAGAAACTCAAAGTCGGCTTCCGTCAAGTCCTTGGCCGTGACCACGACGATGGGGATATTCTTCCAATCCGGGTTCTGCTTGATCCTTTGGGTCACTTCAAAGCCGTCCATTTCGGGCATCAGGAGATCGAGGAGGATCACGTCCGGCAGTTGCTCCTCCATGGCGTTAAGGGCCTCCTCGCCACTATTGACGCCCCTGATCTGGTAACCCTCATCTTCCAGAAGCTGGGTGATCAAATCGACCGCGCTGGGTTCATCATCCACCACAAGCACCCGGTTGGGCCTGGAGCCCGGGGCACGTTCGAGTGCGGCCAGGACGCTGGCCTTGTCAAAGGGTTTCACCAGATAGTCGAACGCCCCCAGGCTGAAGCCGAGCTCCCGGTTGTCCACGATCGACAGCACGATGGTCGGGATGTGGCGGGTGGCCGGGTCCGCCTTGAGTTCGTTCAGCACGTCCCAGCCGTCCTTTTCGGACATCAGAATATCCAGGATGATGGCAAACGGTTGAAACTCCCTGGCCTTCTTGAGCCCTTCCTCGCCTCCCAGCGCACCCACCACATAGTAGCCCTCTTCGTCCAGGTTCTCCCGCAACAGGATCTGCACATTGGGATCATCGTCGATCGAGAGCACCACCTTTTTCCCCTCCATCGCCGAAGGCGAGGGGCGCTCCTCCTCGGTCACCTCGGGTCTTTCGATAATGGGTTGCTTTTTGGATTCCAGCGGCAGCACGATCGCGAAGGTGGAGCCCTCATTCTCTATGCTGCTCACATCGACGGTCCCTCCCAGCAGATCGACCAGTTTCTTGGTGATCGAAAGACCCAGGCCCGTGCCTCCATGTTTACGCGTACTCGATCCGTCTACCTGCCGGAACTCATCGAAGATGTACTTGAGCGCCTCGGCGGGCATGCCGATGCCCGTATCGGAGACCGTAATCTTGACCTTGCTGTCCTCGCGCACTGCGGTGAGCTTCACCTCACCTTGCTCAGTGAACTTCAGGGCGTTGCTCAACAGGTTGATCATGATCTGTTTGAGCTTGTCCTGATCCGTGGTCAACTCAGGCAGATCCACGGGGACCTCCTTCACAAGCCTGACCGTCTCTTTTTTGACCATCGGTTCCACGGTGGCAAAGCAGGTGTCGACCAGCGGTGCTAGATGAACCGGCATAACGCTGACGGTCATCTTGCCCGCTTCGATCTTGGAAAGATCCAGGATGTCGTTGATGAGGTTCAGCAGCTGGTTGGCGCTCATCTCCACCTTCTCCAGGTTCTCACGCTGTTTGGCCGGCAGGAGATCCCCCGCCTTCCGGTTTACCAGCCTCGTAAACCCGATGATGGCATTCATCGGGGTCCGGAGTTCGTGGGACATGTTGGCCAGAAACTCTGATTTCAAGCGGTCTGCTTCCCGAATCTTGATATTCGCTTTCTGAAGCTCCTCGTTCGCGACTTCGAGCTCACGGGTCCGTTCTTTCACCTTGTCCTCGAGCTCGATGTTCAGTTTCTTGAGGTCGTTGGCATAGCCGTCTTTTTCGTCAATAGTGCGCCTCAGGTCCTGCGCCATCTGATTGAACGAGGAGGCCAGGAGCCCCACCTCGTCCTCGATCTTCACAGCAATCTCAGTCGAGAGGTCCCCCGCGGCGATCGACTTGGTCGCCCCGACCAGCTCGATGATCGGCCGGGTCACCCGCCTGAGGTGAAGGGTCACGGCGATCACGGTGATGACGATGGCCAGGATGGTGATCCCGAGGGTCGCAAGGCCCATGATCTGCCGGTCCTGGCGGTACTTCTTGATGGGGTAAATGATATCCGTCACGATCACGCCGCGAAGCTCATTCTTGGATAACTCGCCGTTGCCGTCCTCGTCCCAGAATTTCGGCATGGCGTAAACCATCTTGCGGCCTATCGGGGAGACGTAGACCTCGTCGGGCGATGATGCCACGGCCGTCTGGAAGAACGGCTCGTCCGCGACGTTCTGGTATTCCCCGCCGATCTCGCCACCCATCACCTTCGCGATCTCCTCACCCTTTTCATCAATGTAGCGGATCCCGGCATAGATCCGATCGAAACTGTTGTACCGATCGGAGAACCGCTTGAAATACCGCTCCAGCTCCTCCTTGTACATGGTCGCCTCTTCGCTGAGGCCGTAGGCGATGTTGTGGAAATAGTTGGCGACCGACTGGTTCTCGGAGATCGTCAGGATCTCATTGCGGCGATCCTGTAGAAACTGGCGGCTTCGCTCGCCGGCCTCATTGCTCAGCCGGTAGAAGCTGATGATCCCGATGGCGAGCATCGGGACCACGATCAGAGGCAGGACGATGCTGAGGGCCTTTCGCTGAATGCCGCGTTTGGGAGCAGGACCAGTATCTGCCATGATCTTCTTCCTCCTCGGCAAGGTTGCTGCAGGGAGTTTAGGAAAGGGGGTAGGGTTAGGTGTCTGGAATGGCCCGGGAAAAGGTGTTTGCCTCCTGACCCGGCGGCGCCGCCTGGGTCAGGAGGCCGAAAGGCCGTATTTGCGAGTTGTCTCCATGAGGGAACCTGTGAAGGGCGAAAATGGACAGATAAATGTCTTCAATATGGAGCCTAAAAGAGGCTCGAAGTCAAGAGAAATCAAGCCTTCCGCAGCCCTGATTTCTCAGAGTGCAGGCATGCAGGCTGTCGATCCACCGCATCGTCTCTTCATCACTGACCTTTCCCAAGTACCGTTGTTTATCTGGAGACTCGCGTGCCGCAGAATGACTTTACTGATGATCTCAAGCGGTGTGCCGGAGCGTTTGGCACGGGTAGCGGCAAATCTTCGGAGGTCGTGAG
>CAZAGT010000142.1:10507-11904 GCA_964484515.1 uncultured Desulfobacteraceae bacterium
TTCTCGTAATTTTTTGGGGGGTGGGGGGGCCTACCTCTTAAGATTTGCCGCTTTTGGGTTCCCTGATGATCAGTTTGCGCTCAACGATGTCTCCCGGTTGCACCTTAAGGACCTCGCCGATCCTCATCCCCATGACTCAAGGAACAGACTATCTCCCGGTTTGGTCCTCCGGTAGATGGTCTCATCGACGATCTCATGTTCTACGATCTTCCACCGATCGGGCTTGGGGACCCGAAACGATTTCTTCATGATTGAGGAATTAGCGGGATTGGGGGTGTCAGGATTGATGAAGTTGCGAGCAAAGTTGATGAAAGCCTTCAGGAGTAGAAAGCGGAATCTTCGGGGGGATTTCTTGGTTCCCACGGTGAGCCGTGTGAAAGGGGAGTAGATCTCATCCGTGGACAGGGAGTCCAACTCTCTATCTCCGAAAGCGGTGCAGAGCTCGGAAACCAAGAGTTCATCGTTGTATCCCGTGCCTTTTTTCGAGTTGAGCCTGTGATACTCCAAGCAACGGTCACTGGCGAGCGACCATCTTCAATCAACTTGTCATGTATGTTGTCACTCGTATGTCAACTATGTTGATATCGCTCACTACTCACTCCATCATGGGTTTCCAAGGGTGAAACATTGATGCAGTCAACCAAGTTGGCGAAATACTAAGCCAAAGCTCTCATGATAGAGATGACGACGGATAGGAGTCCAAAATAAAACGCAATTATTTCATGTCCTTACGGCAAATTGCCCATGCTTTTTGCGTTGTCATCCGGATTGGCACCGACATTGCGATTGCTACAGCGTAAAGCCCAAGGGAGCATTTCAAAGGAAAAGAGGAGGATCGAGAGATGGCAATCGCGACGATGTTGTTAGACCCAAAGCTCAGCGTGAATGCATGGAAGGAACTGTCTGGTGTCTGTTCGCGGGGTGATCCAGAGCCTTTTACGATCACCGCAATAGGGCATGCCTGCACAGGGCGTGCTCGTAGCGCGTGTCACCGTTTCGCCAAGTTCTTCAAAATCGGCCACGGGTATGACTGGGAAGAGCAGTACAGAGAATACAACCAACACTGGGGAGATTACTTCCGGGCTCATGCTCATGCATAGTGGAGTTTACGGCTTTGTGCTGAACAGTCTGCGGTTCAGCTTGGGGCTGAGTGATCGAAGGGGCCTCGATATTTGACCGTTGACACGTGTTCACTTCGATCAAGGTCGTTCTCCCATCTATTCCTCTCGCCAAGACGTTCAAGATCCACACAAAACCGAAGTGCATATCTCAAGTTCTGTCAGATCGGATTTCCGTTTGAGCGCGATCTCCGATGATTTCCCAACTCCGAGAGAGACACTATTCAAGCGAGTTCATCTTGAGGGACCTCGCGGAATGTTCGTTCTGCTCTATTTGTT
>CAZAGT010000143.1:0-11889 GCA_964484515.1 uncultured Desulfobacteraceae bacterium
GTGGACACTTGATCCCGCTTTGCTGGGCGACGCGGGCCGCCATAAGGAGCGGAGAGAAGTCGCAACAGCCGTCAAGCAACGGCTCGGCGCTTCAAACGCCGTCCTTCAGATTCGTCCCCCCATGGAAGGGACACCGAAATACGCTGCCGACAGCCTGTTGGATGGTCTCTCCGAGATTGTCGGTCTAGTCGTGCAAGGTGCGCCGATCGGCGGACTTTTCGTATCCGGGGGGGACACGGCCACCGCCGTCCTAAATCTGATCGGGGCCAGGGGCGTCAGGCTTGAGGAGGAGGTCCTTTCAGGAATCGCACGCGGAACCCTCATTGGTGGCGCGCTGGACGGCCGGAGTGTTGTGACCAAGGCCGGCGCCTTTGGACAGCCGGATGCCCTGCTTCAGCTCTATCGGCAATCCTTATCAAAGGAATAATTCACCTATGCATCAACAACGGAAACCCTTGCTGGGAATAACCATGGGCGACCCCGGTGGTATTGGGCCAGAGATCTGCGCCAAAGCGCTGGATCAGGCCGTGCTCTATCAGATCTGCCGACCGTTAGTCATCGGTGACGCCGGTATCATGGCGGACGCCGTTCGCTTCAGTGACCTTAACCTGCGAGTGAACCCCATCGATCAGCCTCCGTCGGGACGCTTCCGGCATGGGACCATTGATCTCATCGATCTCGCCAATCTACCGCTCGATCAACTCAAACACAAACAGGTGGATGCCCAGCAGGGCAAGGCATCGTTCGAATATATCGTCAGGGCCATCGAGATGGCTCTCGCCGATCAGATCGACGGCACGGTGACCGGGCCTATCAACAAGGCGGCCATGAATGCGGGCGGGTTTCACTACGCCGGTCATACCGAAATCTATGCAGCCCTCACTCAGAGCAAGGACTACGCCATGATGCTGGCTGAGGGTGACTTCAGAGTCGTCCACGTCTCTACGCACGTATCCCTGCGGGAGGCCTGCGATCGGGTTAAGAAGGATCGCGTGATGAGGGTCATTCAGCTCACCCACGATGCCCTCCTCCGCCTGGGGATCGAATCGCCCCGCATCGGCGTGGCCGGCCTGAACCCCCATTGCGGCGAAGGCAGGATGTTCGGCGACGAGGACGAAACCGAGATCGCCCCTGCAGTCGAGGCGGCCCAAGGCGAAGGGATTACCGTCGAAGGACCGATTCCGGCGGATACCGTCTTCTCTAAGATGAGAGGGGGTATGTACGAGGCCGTCGTCGTCATGTACCACGATCAAGGGCACATCCCTACGAAGCTGATCGGCTTTCAGTATGACGATAAGACACGCACATGGGGCAGCATGGCGGGCGTTAACGTCACTCTCGGTCTGCCGATCGTTAGGACCTCGGTCGATCATGGCACCGCCTTTGGAAAGGCCGGTGAGGGGCGCGCCAACCCCGAGTCCATGATCCAGGCGATTCGGCTGGCAGCTAAATTATCGCAGCGTCCAAGCGTCAACGAAGATGACAAGAACTGACAATCTGGTCCCCAGAAACCATTACTGCTCGTTTAGCCTGCAGCGAAGCTGTCGAAAAACCAACTTCTCTGAGGCTGATGGAAAATGTCCAGATGCAAGGCTTTCGAAACCGGGGACCCGCCCCGAAGGGGTGGGGACTGAGCCGGAGCGAAGCAAAGGTAAAGCAATCCCGCGGAATGAGGCATATGCGAAAGGCTTGAGGCATAAGGCCCGAGGCTTGAGGTAAAAAACTCGGTTACTGTCTTGCCTTGTGCCACGCGCCTTGCGCCTCGTGCCTTTTGTGTACACCGCAGTAACGAGGGGTGAGGGTAACGCAGCCCACATCGGTTTCGCTCAAGGCCCTAGGCATGTCGAACGGCAGATGGACGTTCTCCGACAGCCTCAGCAAAAGGGAGACATGTAATGAAACAGATTCATTTGGCCGTTATCCCGGGCGACGGCATCGGCAAAGAGGTCGTTCCGGCTGCACAAGAGGTGCTCGACTTGGCCGCCGAGATTCATGGCGGCTTTCGCTTCTCATATCAGGACTTCCCGTGGGGTTGCGAATTTTACCTCCAGCAGGGCCATATGATGCCCGAGGACGGGATCGACACCCTCAAGCACTTTGATGCCATATTCCTCGGAGCCGTCGGTGACCCGGAACGGGTCCCCGACCATGTGTCCCTCTGGGGTCTTATGTTGCCCCTTCGGCGCGGCCTTCAGCACTACGTCAATCTGAGGCCGGTTCGGTTATTGCGAGGGGCCCGCACCCCTTTGGCCAATCGCGGCCCCGAAGACATCGACTTCCTGGTCGTCCGCGAAAACAACGAAGGTGAGTACTCAAACATGGGTGGCCGTCTCTACCAACATACATCCCAGGAAGTCGTCGTTCAGAACTCGATCTTTACTCGATTCGGTGTCGAACGCGTCATACGCTATGCCTTTGAATTGGCACGCGAGGCGGGGAAGAAACGGGTCACTTCGGCTACAAAGTCCAACGCCATTAACTTCACAATGCCCTTCTGGGACGAAGTCTTCGATCTCGTAGCGGCGGAATATGCCGATATCGAGAACGACAAATTCCATATCGATGCGCTCTCCGCCCGTTTCGTGACTGATCCGCGACACTTCGGCGTCGTGGTGGGGAGCAACCTTTTCGGCGACATCCTGACCGATTTGGGGGGAGCTATCGCCGGGAGCATCGGGATCGCCCCATCGGTCAACCTTAATCCGGAACGGGAATATCCTTCCATGTTTGAACCGGTTCACGGATCGGCACCCGATATCGCCGGCCGAGGGATTGCGAACCCTATCGGCCAGATCTGGAGTGGCGCCATCATGCTCAATCATCTCGGCTTCCCCGATGCCGATAACCTAATCATGGCCGCGATCGAGCAGACCCTGACCGCGGGTATCTGCACCCCCGATCTCGGTGGCCGTGCCGGGACAGGAGAGGTGACAGAGGCGGTCTGCCGGGCGATGAAGGAGAAGTAAATACGCCGGTTTGAGGTTTGAGGCAATACTCAAGGTAATCCGGTGGGAGAAGTTGGTCCGATTGCCTAAGGCGTTATGCCTCAGGTTGGAGCCTGACTCGTCTTAGCCAGCGAGCCATCAAGACCGTCTGTACAGCCGAAAGCAGCACAAAATAGCCCATCCAATAGGGGTATCCTCCTATACTTGGTGACGTGGCCTGCCACTGCCACCAATCCACACCCAGCAAGAAGATAAGGAAGAATCCGCTCCCGAAGGCGAGCGTACGCCGTTGCGGGAGGATGAGTACGCTGGGCCGGAGACCTTGGAGGGCTGCCACAGCGAGATAGACGGCAAACGTGGCGGCCATCACGGGCACGGCAGGTAGGAAGCCTCCTGTGGGCAAGATCTTCGCATAGGACAAGACGACTAGGGTCTCACCCACGACAATTGAACAGATGGCGGCCAACGGACGCGGTTCTTTGCTATAAAGCCCGAAGAGGACCGTTGGGAAAAGGACGGCCAGACCGGTGAACGCCTGCGTGGCAATGTGGATGATCGTCGATGCCGGATTGACAGCGAAGAAAAGGCCCAGGGCTCCCAGGATCAAGACGAACACCCTTCCGGGCCATGTCCCCGGCACATGTCGTCCAGCAAGCATGGGGTAAACATCCCGGGTGAACATGGAACTGAGTGTCAAAAGCTGAGAGTCCATGGTGGACATGAGGGCCGCCAGGCCGGCCGACATGATCAGGGTCCCCATGAAATCGCCGCAAAGCTCGGTCACCATGAGCGGCAGAATCCGGTCTGCCCCCTTGCCTGTCAATCCCGGAAACGACAGATGGCCGAGTACACCTAGGGTCACGGGAAGGATGAAGACCACGGTACAGACGGCAGGGTACAGGAGCATCGTCCTTTTGATGGCGTCAACACTATGGGCGCTGAAAAAGCGTTGAAACAACTGCGGGAACATCGGATCACAGAAGAACCAAAGCATCAAAAAGCTAAACCACAATGCCGGATCAAAACGTCCCTGTCCTCCCGGCCTTGCCAGGAGTGCCACGTTGCTCTCACGGACGGCCTCATTAGCTGCGCCCAGGCCCCCGTAATGCCGGGTTACGAGCACAAAGGCCGTAACCATCAGGGTGACCATGAACAGACCTTGAAAGATGTCGGTCCAGGCCACCGCCCTGAGTCCGCCCCTGAAGGTGTAGAGGACGATCATCAAGGTGATGATTGCGGCCCCGAGCGCATCGGGGATACCGAACAGTTGTTTCAGCACATAGCCGGCCGCCATCGGTTGCAGGGCCAGGTAAGGTACCGTAAAGACGATCATCACTGTCGCAACCAGGAGGGCCAGCAGGCGGTTATTGTAGATACTCGTCACGAGTTCAGCTGGGGTGACCAGGCTCCTTTGCATGCCCAGCTCCCAGACCCTTTTTCCGATAACCCAGAAGGTCAGGGCCATAAAGCCCGTGCCGAAACCAACAATGGGGAAAAAGGCGTAGCCGTCGCGATAGCCGGCCCCGGAGGCGCCAAAGACCGTGAAGGCCGAAAAGTTGGTGGCCGCCATGGTACCCAGCAGCACCAGTCCTCTCAACTCCCTACCCGCTAGAAAGTACTCTTCCGGGGTCGAACGCCATCGGCTCCTGGCAATAAAGCCGATGGTGAGCACGGCAACAAAGTAACCGGCCACCACGGCAATCCGAACCTCCATCCTGATACCTCCCTGCTACAGCGTTCACGACCGAGCTGTCTGCCAAAAGAAACGGCCATCCCCGCAAGTTGGGATGGCCGTCGGCCTGAACATAACTTGCCTTGTCTTTCATATGCTACTGGGGCGAAAACGCTCCGCGTCCGTTCCCCGTAGTCATTTGTCCATTGTTAGAAACAGGGCATTGCACCCTGGAACTATCTTCCGTCATCAAGTGAGGTATAATCCGTCCCGATGTGTCCCTGAGCTGACTGCCGAGACCTGATCGTCCCGACGCCTCCGGACTTCCTAATTGACGCTTCACTCAATTAGAGTGACACTGACCTATTCAACCGTTTCAAGAATGGGTCGAAGTCGGCTCTTCCGATTCCCTGACCCCCAGCCCCCGGTTGGCCCCTATTCCCATCGATTATGGCCTGTCCGCTTCAGCTCAATGACCTCGATCCGGCCCCTATCGTTGACAAAGGAATTCAACCCCCAGCTCACGAGACTGATCACCAGTGCGCCGAAGAATGCAGGCCAGAATCCGGTGACCTCGAAGCCGGAGATGACCCCGGAGACCATCTGGAGCAAGATCGCGTTGATTACAAAGGTAAAAAGACCAAAGGTCAGGATGTTGATAGGCAACGTCAATAAGAACAGGATGGGTCGCAAGAGGGCATTCAGGACACCGAGGATCGCGGCAGCCCAGAAAGCACTGAAAAAACCGCTGACGTTGATCCCCTTAAAGAGAAAGGCAGCGAGGAGGATTGCGCACGTCAGTATCAACCATCTCAGAAGAAGCCCCATCGGTTAATCCATGGCCTCCGGGACCTCGAAGCCTTCCTTCTCGAGGGCCTCCTTGATAAGGCCGGTGTTGCAGGCCGAGAGCCGGAAATAATATGTCCGTTTCTGGGTCTGCTGTGTCGTTATGCCCACGTTGATGATGTCCCCGCCGTGATCATGGATAATATGCAAGGCCTTCTTGAAGGCCCCCGGCTCATCGCGAATGACCACGTCGACCCGTGAGCTCGAAGTCAGGATACCCATCATATCGATAAAGGCTCGCAGGATGTCACTCTCCGTGATGATTCCGACCACCTTTGCGCCGGACACGACCGGCATACCCCCGATCTTGTGCTCGTAGATGAGCTTGGCTGCGACTTCGATGTGATCGTCCGGATTTACCGTGATCGGGTCCTTGATCATCAGATCCGAAAGACTGAGGTCCGCGACCATGGACGGGATCAACCCCTGCTTTAGATCCGCGAGGGTCACGAACCCCTCCAGGGTGTTTCTTTCAGAAACCACGGGAAGGTGTCGGATACCGTTTGCCTTCATGAGCTCGATGGCCTCACGAATGGAGGATTCGAGCGTTATCGTAATCGGGTTTGCAATCATCAGCGATTTAATCTTCACGGCAGGCTCCTCCCGGCGGCCTCTTTCAGGGAATCATCCATGCTGCCCAGCTCACACTGTTCAAGGGTCGGGCAATAGTCCTTTGGCAGCCCAGCCACTGGCCGTGGGGGCGGCCAGGTTGATCGACTGGGAAACTTCATGAAGTTGGCGCTCGAATTTGACATTCTAAGATTCTTCGACGTCTGATCGAGTTAAGGTATTAATGACCCCGTTTTATGAAGTTTCATACGAGAATACCATTGAACAAAGATCCAAAACAAGCCAATTGTTGCGCTCTGATCTCCGCGTATCCGACCCCATAAGCGCCAATTGTGCGAGTCTCTTTTCGCGTAAATCCTAGGCGCCGGACTCGGGATTGAATGGAATCGTCAGTTCGAAGGCGCCTTGGACCAGCTTGGCCTTCACAGGCAACCCCCCATTCTCAAAGACCTTCATCATTGCCTTGTTGGAGGACAGGACGTCCGCTGTAAACCCCTGGACCCCGCGTTCCCTGGCGAGCCTGATGAGCATCTGGAAGAGAAACGTAGCAATCCCTTTACCCTGGTAGTCCTCATCCACGACAAAGGCGACGTCGGCGTAGGGCCTTGCCTGATCCCTGACGAATCGGGCCTCGGCAATGATCTGCCCCTGGCCGGGCTGCCCCACCAACCCCACAATCGAGATGATCTGGTTGCAGTCGACATTGACATATGCCTGCATCTTCTTGTGGGGCATGGTCTTGATGGGGCTGAAGTAGCGGTAGTAGACAGCTTCATCCGAAAAACGATAGAAGAGCCGCCGCATCTGTTCCTCATCGGAAGGTTTGATGGCTCGGAAACGGACGACCAGGCCACCCCTGAATGTGTGCTGGGCGTGGATGTCCATCGGATAAAGGTGGGCACATTCTTCCAGGAAGATCTGATCTTCATAAAGGATCCTTGCGCGCTTTGCCTCATCTACCAGCTCCGCTCGATCCTCCGGATGGGCGATGTCGATCAGGGCCTGGGCCCTCTCGCGCACCGTTCTGCCGCGCAGGTTGGCGACGCCGAATTCGGTGACCACCATGTCGACCGACTCACGAAGACCAAACAGATTGGGATATTCCTCCACCGACAGGAGCAGGTTTGCCTTGCCGTGACGGTTGCGGCTTGGCAGGGCAAAGATGGTCACACCGCCCTCCGACAGTTCGGCCCCGTTGACAAAATCCATGGCCTCACCCGGCCCGGCGGCCACATTCCCTTTCCCAACATGGAGAGCGACTCGTCCGGATAGATCCACCTTTCGGGCTGCGAAGATCGCCATGAAATTCGGATTGCGGCCGATCTGAAGTGGTTCAAATACCTTGTCGATGCTCTGAAACTCTACAAGCGGATTATTGTTGAGCCAGCTCATCAAATCGGGAGTTCCAAGCGCATAGGAAGCCACCGACTTGCCGCGGAAGACCTCCTTGCGGCGATTGGTCACCGCACCACTTTTGATGAGATCCATCAGGGCATCCGTAAAGAAAGGAGAATGAATCCCGAGATGGCGCTTGGTAACAAGATGGCGGCTCAAGGACTCAAAGAGAGGCCCCATGGCATAGGCGAGGCAGGCACCATCTTCGATCACCGAGGCCACGTTGGCGGCCAACCTGTCAAAGACGTCGTCCACCGGCACGCGCTCGAAGAAGATGGGTTCTTCCGTGGCGCGGACCAAGAAATGGAAGTCCGAGATCGGGACAAAGGTGTCTCCAAAGGTGCGGGGTATCTGTTCATTGATCTCAGCTACCACAAGTGAAGCCTGTTCCATAGCCAGCCGTGCGACGTCGACCGCTACGCCAAGGCTGCAGTAGCCGGCCTCATTGGGAGGCGTAGTTTGAATGAAAGCGGCGTCGATGGAGATCTGTCTGGAACCGATGAGTCTCGGTATTCGTGAGAACCGGCTCGGGATCAGATCGACCCGACCCGCGGTAATTGCTTCGCTGGCCACCCAGCCGGAGAAAAAGGTCTTGAGGCGGTACTTGTGGGAATGGAGTGCTTCTAATGAAATCGCATCCCCGAAGCTCGCCAGCTGGGTGAGCTCGAGGTCCTGGAGGTTCGGGGCGTCGGACGCCATGAGGTGTTTCACCAGGGTTCGGGGCTCGGCCGTCCCGGTGCCGAGAAAGATATTCATCCCCGGCGTGATCCTCTTGAGCACTTCAGCAGGGAGAACCATCCGCTTCCCCCATGCGCGTTCAGGGGTTTGGGGCATCGCTTTCACCTGATGGCGCTGCGGTCAGGATCGCTGAGGGCCCCTCACCGCGGGTCCGGTTTACTTTCCGAAAGACTCGAGTGACGCCCAAAGACCACTCAGCGTCGATCCACGCCGGAACTGGAATGGTCTCTCTTTGACTGCCTTCTCGTTGAGTTCCAGGCCTAATCCGGGACCTGTCGGTAGTTCGATGAACCCATCTTTGGGATAGAGAAAGTGCTCCTCTAGGATCTCCTCATAGACGGGGTGGTCAGGGTAGAAGAACTCCTGAATCAAGTAGTTCGGTGTGCAGGCATCTAGATGGATATTGGCTGCTGCCAGCGCAGGACCACTCGCACTGTGCGGGGCCACTCCGATATAGCGTACCTGGGCCATGGCCGCCACCTTCTTGGTCTCCAGGAGACCACCACAGCATATGATGTCCGGCTGGATGATGGCAGCGGCCTGTTTCTCAATGAGTTCCCAGAATCCCCACCGGGTGCTCACCCGTTCGCCCGTCGCTACGGGAATTCGTGTGCCGGCCTTCACTTCGGCCAGGGCAGCTACCGTGCTGTTCGGCGGCAGAGGCTCCTCGATCCAGAAAGGATCAAACTCTTCGAGGTCACGGGCGAACCGGATGGCCGTATCCGGGCTGAAGCGGCCGTGCATCTCGATCAACAACTCGACGTCATCCCCTACCGCTTCGCGGACGACCTTGACGCACTCCCTGGCACGGTTCCGCTGCTCCCGATCCACGAAAACATCGTATCCCCAAAACGGATCCCATTTGAGGTGCTTAAACCCCTGTTCGACGGCCTTCTGCGCCAGCTCGGCAAAATCGTCGAGTGACCGGGCCGAAAGATACCAGGCGTTATTATAGACCTTGATTCGCGGGTGACAGGCCCCGCCCAGCAGCATATACACAGGGACGCCGAGGCTCTTACCCAAGATGTCCCACAGGGCCATCTCAATCCCGGCCAGCGCACTTGTGAGCGTGACCGACGGATACCAGTAACTATCGCGGAGGATCGTATTCCAATGAAGTTCAATCTGACGAGGATCCTTGCCAACGAAGTACTCCTCGAGATCCCCAACCATATCGACCAGAGAGCGTTCGTAAGAGCCAAGGCCGGCTTCCCCCAGCCCGGCGATGCCTTCGTCCGTGTACACTTTGACAAAGACCCAATCCCGCCAACCGCACCGAAATGGAAACGTCTTGATCGCCTCAACCTTCATGGGACCCCCTTTCAGCGGCACCCCTGCCGCGCGCTTCTCCTTTGGCCCCAGGACGACGCGTACTGCAAAATCCCGGGTCTTCGAGAATAGGTCAGGGAGGAGGGGATGTCAAGGAGCGCAAAATGGCTATTGAGCTCTAATGCCTCTTTTTGTAACAGTCATGTCTGGCCATAAAGGAATTCTCACCACGGAGACGCAGAGAACACAGAGATAAGGTTTTCTTTTGTCGTGAGATACCGACAAAGGAAAAAGCGCTGTCCAAAGATTTTACATTTGGAGCATCATGGATTAATACTTTGCTAACCTAGGACGTTCGATCATAGGCCTCTGAAAAACGCCGTGTCATGTTCTTGATATGAGGCACTCTTTTCGTCCATCGATATCTCCCGATGGACGAAAAAAATGGATCTCTCTCTCTGTGCGCTCCGTGCCTCTGTGGTGACCCTGACTTTGAGAGGAGCGAATTTTCGCCGAAAACCTCATCTGCAGCTTTACCTCGATACCTTTCGGCCCTGTGTGACGTGCGGTTTGAAAGGAGGTTATTTTGGGAAAGGACAAGATCCCTGCCACCCAAGCCATCAGGACCTTGAAGCAGTTTCGAGTGGACTTCAGGCTCCATCCCTACAAGTATATTGAAAAAGGCGGCACGGAGGCTGCGGCGCGAGCCTTGGGCGTGGACGAGCACGTGACCGTAAAGACCCTGGTCTTTGAAAATGAAAAGGGGGAGCCGCTCATCTTGTTGATGCACGGAGACCGGGAAGTCTCGACCAAGGCCTTGGCCAGGTTTCTGGCCGTCAAGACGGTAAGACCCAGCGATCCTGAATCGGCCCACAAACACACCGGCTATCAGGTGGGCGGCATATCCCCGTTCGGAACGCGAAAGCCTCTCAAGGTTTACGTGGAGTCCTCCATCATGCAATTGCCAAGAATCTACATCAATGCCGGCAAAAGGGGATTGCTGGCAGAGATGTCCCCTGCCGACCTCGCCCGGGTTCTTGATCCCATCCTCGTCAGTGTATCCCTTGAGTAATTCTAGGCTGGCCATCTGGCAGTAAGGGGAATGGCTTGGATGAAAAGGCTAAAGGTAGTGAGATGTTAGAGGTCAGCGCCGCCTCTTGCCGCGGAGCGGCCAGGTTGATCGATCGGCGAACTTCATGATCGCGGTAATTGAATTTGACATCTTCAGGACTTTCGAGGTGAGTTGCCCGGTCATGGGGGTCTCTTTTCAAAAACGAGGAATTGAGTGCGTTGTCTCGGCATAAGGCGCTACCCGAGGCGGCCGGAGGGCCTCCGCGGAATAGGCCGGACTGACAGCCTTGGCGCGTTCTCCAAGTCTGCCCCGGCCACCTTGCCCCTCGGCCGTGAGCTCGGGGCCGAACGGCTTGCAAGCTTCTTCAGCGTTCGAGCAGGTAACGTTTCGTTTTTGAAAAGAGACTCCCATGGCCGGGCGATAAGGTATCACAGACCTCATTTCATGGAGTTTCATACGAGAGGTTGGAGGCAAAACCGAAAAGATTCCATAGGATTTGGTTCATGAAGACCTGTCGCAAACGCCCCATTCTTACCTTGCTTGCCACGACGCTCCTTCATTTCGCGCTGGTTGCGTCCGCCTCCGAAATCCCAGAGGGTTTCGTGGATGTCGGCACTTTCATTCCGGGAATTCCTCTTGATATTCGCTACCACACGTCTCACAACTTCGTTGGGAGACCGATCGATGGATACCATGCCCCCAAGTGCTTTCTCACGCGACAGGCGGCGGAGGCCCTTCAGCGGGTCCAGGAGGAGCTGAGGCCATTCTCGCTGTCTCTCAAGTTTTACGACTGCTATCGCCCGCAGCGGGCAGTCGATCATTTCATATCCTGGTCCAAGGATCCCGCCGATACGAAGATGAGAAAGGAGTTCTACCCTTTCACCAGAAAGGAGCGTCTTTTCAAGGAAGGCTATATTGCACCCCGTTCCAGCCATAGTCGCGGGAGCGCCGTCGATGTCACGATCGTTCCGATTCCATTACCGCCGCAAGAGGAGTACACGGAGGGTCAGGACCTATGTGAATGCCATCTACCGGCTCAAGAACGGTTCGGCGACAACGGCCTGGATATGGGGACGGGCTATGACTGCTTTCACATATACTCATGGACGGCCAGCCGCCGCGTCGGTCCGCAGCAGCGCGCCAATCGGTTGTTGCTCAAGACCCTGATGGAAAAGCATGGATTTGTGAATTTTGAAAAGGAATGGTGGCACTTCAGGCTCAAGGATGAGCCCTTTCCCAACACGTACTTCGATTTCCCTATCGAGTAAGCCTCACGAATAGATACCAAGGTATTAAGGCTGAATTGCTTTTCCCTTGCCATGCAACGCTCGAAGTAAAACCTCCACGAGCTTCGTGCTTTTGCCTCCAACCTCTAACCTCTA
>CAZAGT010000144.1:0-11875 GCA_964484515.1 uncultured Desulfobacteraceae bacterium
TGGGCATCGTCGCCATTCTGTTTATGAGCGCCCTCACCGGGTCATCACTCCCCTGTATCGCCGCCCTAATTCCCATCCTGGTTCCACGGCTTGAAAAGCTGGGCTATGCCCGGAGCTATGTAACCGGTGTTTTGTGTTCGTCAAGCTTTCTGGGATACCTCATACCGCCGAGTGTTCCCGCACTGATGTATTGCCTGGTCGCCCAACAGTCGGTGGCCGCCGTCTTCCTGTCAACGGTCTTTCCAGGACTTTTGCTGACCGGCGGATACATGCTCGTTAACACCTTCATCGTGAAGAGATACATACAGCCGTCCGACGAGGTCCCTGAGTTACCGGATAGCTTTATCGGCACGGTGAAAGAAATCGGGACATCCTGTTGGGCGGCTTTGCCGGCGCTGGGGTGTCCGATCGTGGTCTTGGTGGGTATTTACGCCGGCATCTGTACCCCTAACGAGGCGGGGGCCGTAGCCGTGATCTACACTGTGCTTGTAGGTATGTTTGTCTATCGCAACATGGACTCAAAGGGCCTGTGGAGCAGCGCACTCACGACGTTGGTGACCCTCGGCATGATCACTCTGTTGCTCGGGTTCGGGACCGTATTTACGAGAACGTTGATCCGAGAAGGTGTTGGCGAGGCCATGACGGATTTTATCCTCGGGTTCTCAGAGAACAAGTATCTTGTGCTCGCCCTCATGAACGTCCTCTTGCTGGTCTTCGGGATGTTTATCGACGGGATACCGATTCTGATTATCGTCGTGCCTTTGATCTTGCCGTTGGTCACCGAGGTCGATGTGAATTTGGTGCAACTGGGCGCCATAATCATTGTAAATGTGGGCCTGGGCGTGGTGACACCACCCTACGCGGTCTCGATCTTCGTAGGTTCCCGTTTGGCCGACGTCCCTTATATCGATCTCGTCAAACCGATGATGATCTTCTTGCTGTTTGTGGGGATTCCGGTGCTACTGGTGACCACCTACGTACCCGCACTGTCTCTGTGGCTGCCCACTGTCGTATTGGGGTCAAGGATTGTCGGAGCGTGGTGAGGGGGTGGGTCGTGGTGCCGAGTTTATCCTCGGCGAGCATGCGGAGGTAAGAGCTAGGGAGAGAGGTAGTCGGTAGAGAGTCGGATAGGCTGAATGTGGAAGGCTGAAGGCAAGGCAGAAGACAGTTGTTTTTGATCTTGCGAAAAAATTCGCATTTCAGATCCGGAAGCCTGTTCTATTATTGTCAGTTTCGAAAATCTTGAGGTGGACTCATTCGAGCTTCGTAAGGAGGGTGGCATGTTCGATGTCGTTATAAAGGGCGGTGAGATCGTCGATGGAACTGGAAAACCGGGTTTCAGAGGCGGTGTAGCCATCCGGGGAGATCGAGTCCGGATTCTGGCTAGCGATACCTCAACGGATCAAGCGGATCGGACTATTGATGCAACTGGATGGATTGTTGCACCGGGTATCATTGATTCTCACACCCATTCAGACCTGATGGCCTTGGCCGAGCCTCGCAACGAACCGAAGGTCATGCAAGGTGTCACGACGGAGATGATGGCCTCGGACGGGATCGGATATGCGCCCCTGTCAAAAGAGGATCTCCAGAAGATGCTGATTCTCTTTTCAGGAGTCAACGGCTTCCCCAAACTGGATTACAGTTGGAGCACGATTCCCGAATATATGGCGCAGTTCCATCAGAGAATGGCCTGTAACGCCGCCACCCTGATCCCCAACAGCTGCTTGCGGGTGAAGGCCGTGGGATGGGAAGATCGTCCCGCGACGGCAGATGAAATCAAACAGATGCAGGATATGATCAGGGAAGGAATGGAGGAGGGTGCCTGCGGCCTGTCAACCGGTTTGGACTATCCCCCAGGAAGCTGGGCTACGACCGATGAACTAGTGGAGCTTTGCAGGACCGTGTCCGAATGCGGCGGTGTCTATTCCACCCACGTTCGCTACACCCTAGGAGATGGGGTATTCGATGGATTTCACGAAGCCGTCGAGATCGGTCGTCGCAGCGGGTGCCGGGTCCACCTTTCGCATTTTTTCGCCACCCCTCCCTTGCGGGGACAAACAGAGATGATGATGGATTTCATCGACGATACCATTGCGAAGGGTGTTGACGTGAGCTTTGATGCGTATCCCTACGAGGCTGGAAGTACCTCTTTGACCTACGCACTGCCGCAATGGGCCTTTCGAGGCGGTCCCGGGGCGTTACTGAAGTTGCTCGAGGACCCGGATCATCGTGCTGAGCTGCGGGGCAGTTCCAACAGGGTGCTGAGTCAAATCGAAAAGATCTTTGTCAGTGCCGTGAGTTCGGAAAGGAACAAATGGTGTGAGGGGTTGACCTTACAGGACGTGGCGGAAAGGCTCAAAAAAGATCCCTGGGACATGATTTGCGATTTGCTGTTGGAAGAGCGGCTCGGGGCGACGTTCTATCATTTCGGCGGTGATATGAATGACGTGAAGGCCCTTATGACACATCCCGCGCATATGTTTGCGACCGATGGATTGCGAATCGGGGAAATGCCGAACCCAAGGACCTATGGAACCTTTCCCAAGGTCCTGGGCCAAATGGTCCGCGATGAAAAGGTGTTGTCCATGGAAGAGGCGGTCCGCAAGATGACCTCCTTTCCGGCCCGGCGCTGGGGATTAACGGAAAGGGGCGTCCTCGAAGACGGCATGAAGGCGGATATCGTAATATTCGACCCGGCGACCGTTAGAGATAAGGCGACGTTTGAAGACCCGAAGCAGTTTCCGGAGGGGATCGAATACGTGTTCGTCAACGGCCAAGTAGTGGTGGAAAAAGGGGTACACTCCGGCGCTCTTCCTGGAGAGTCCTTGAAGATAAGGACGCAGAGCCGAGGAGAGTCCTCGGCTCTACGATGATCGGATCGAAAATTGGAGACAAGGAATGGGGAGAGGTGTACTCGTATTGCTCAAGCGCCCAGCACAGACATGGCCGCATCCAATCCGGCCTTCAAATCGGTCTTGCAGCCCTGAACGGCCAACGCACGGCTTAATGAAGACAAGAAAAAGAGGACGTTTTCAGCCGACGATGAATACCCCATAAGCCCCACGCGCCACACCTTGCCTTTCAGGGCGCCCAAGCCACCACCGATCTCAAGGTTGAACGTTTGCAGCAAATACCCCCGTACCTGGACGTCGTCCACGCCGTCAGGGATCCGGACGGTATTCAACGTGGGCAAGCGGTGCTCAGGTTTTACCAACATCTGAAGCCCCATGCCTTCCACGCCGGCAACTAGGGCACGATGATTCTTGAGATGACGAGCGAACCGATTATCGAGTCCCTCTTCATCAATCAACCTGAGGGCCTCCAGGAGGGCATAATTAAGCGTGCTGGAGCTGGTATGGTGGTACATGCGATCCGGCCCCCAGTACTTGTCCAGGAGCGAAATATCGAGATACCAACTTCTGATCGGATCCTTCCGATTCTTTGCGGCCTCGAGGGCTCGTTCGCTAAACGTCACGGGGGCTAGTCCGGACGGCGCCCCAATGCATTTCTGGGAGCAGCTGTAGGCCGCATCGACTCCCCACTCGTCGATTTTTATATCAATGCCGCCCAAGGACGTCACCGTATCCAGCAGGATCATCGTTCCGTGTTCTCGCGCCAGCTTGGCCACCTCGTCCATTGACTGCATTACTCCGGTCGACGTCTCGGCATGGACGAGAGCGATCAGCTTGAAACCGCCCTTTTTCAACTCTTTCTCAATCCGTTCGGGATCGGTGGGGCTTCCCCATTCGCCCTCAATGACGGTCAGGTCCGCTTCCTGGCGCTCCACCATCTGGCGGATTCGATCGCCAAAATACCCATGAACGCACACCAAGGCCTTATCACCAGGTCCCAGAAGATTGGCCACGCATGCCTCCATCCCGGATGTGCCGGTCCCTGGTGATGCGTTGGTCACCCTGTTTTTTGTCTTAAAAACCGTGCGAAGCAGGTCTCCAATCATGTCTAAGACTTTCAGATAGGCCGGATCCAGGTGTCCGATCACGGGCGAATTCAATGCCTGGTAAACCCGCGGATGGACATCCAGGGGGCCGGGTCCCATGAGTTTTCTCAGGGGGGCCTCAGGTCGATTTGATGCCATGAGCCAACTCCTTTCACGTGGATTAGATGCATTCGAAGAGCATATGTCTCAGGTTTTGGTGCCTGGCTTATTACCATCAATTCAGGATGTGAGTCAAATAGGATTCGGGGGAAATGCGACCTCTATTCGTGAGGCACCCCGCACTTCTGCGCGGGACATCCCGCCCAAGGCAGGTAAACCTGGTGAAGGTGAGTGATGCATGTTATCCTATCCTTTTCGATTGACACCGCAATTGGGCTGTTCCTATACTCCGGTCGCTATGGGAGTTCAAGACACAGATGGGACGAGCAAGCAATCCGGGAGGTGGCCTGATGACATCTTTCGGGTGCTCGTCAATCAGAAGGTGACGCAGGTCGCCTACGTGCCGGACAGCGGACACGCAGAGCTCATCGCTTGCTGTCGTGGGGAAGAAGGGCGAAGGGCCCGGATCAAGGCCGTGCCACTGACCACGGAAGAAGAAGGAGTGGCGATGTTGGCCGGCGCCTGGTTGGGTGGTGAACGGGGTGTCTTGTTGCTTCAAAGCAGCGGCGTCGGAAATTGTGTCAACATGTTCTCTCTGATCCGGACCTGCCGTTTTCCGCTCCTGATGCTTATCACCATGCGCGGACAATGGGGTGAGTTCAACCCGTGGCAAGTACCCATGGGCCAGACCGCGAGCGACGTTCTCCGAGTCGCCGGCGTCATTGTGCACGAGGTAGATCGTCGGGAGGAGGTCGGCGAAACGGTCAATGCGGCGCTGCGGGTGGCGTTTCTGGGACCGGCCGCTTGTGCCGTCCTCATTTCCCAACGATTGGTAGGCATTAAGACCTTTGGTCGCTAGCAGAATGGGATCGAGAAAAGATCGTCCACATGAAGATTCGTACTCCTTGCGTCGGCGCGACGTCGTTAAGCGCCTGCTCGAGAACCGTGGTGAGCGCCTGGTCGTGACCGGACTCGGTTCTCCCAACTGGGATGTCACCGCTGCCGGTGATTCGTCGCTGAACTTTCCGATGTGGGGTGCGATGGGAGGGGCTGCCATGGTGGGCCTGGGACTGGCTTTGGCACAACCCGAACGGTGTGTCCTCGTCATCACCGGGGATGGTGAGATGCTCATGGGTCTAGGGAGCCTCGCGACGATCGCGGCACAAGCGCCTAAGAATCTGGCTATTGTTGTGTGCGACAACGAGCGCTATGGCGAAACCGGCATGCAGGTCACCCACACGGCCTACGGGACGGATCTATCGGCGGTGGCGGCAGCATGCGGTTTTCCGATTACGAGAGAAGTGCGCGACGAAGCCGGCCTCGAGTCGCTGCAGCCCCTGATCTTGCGCCCGGAGGGTGGCCCCGTGTTCATCACGGTAAAGGTTCGCGCCGAGGCGCTCCCTTTTGTAATGCCGCCGAAGGACGGCGCCTACCTCAAGGACCGATTCCGAATCGCCCTGTTGGGCGAGGAGTCGGCCGTCGGTTCGTAAGAAACCCCTGGATTGACATGCTCCAATTCAGGCCGGGATAACAGCATGAACAAAGCCACTGTCATCGTATCCTTTAAGGGAAACGGCACGCATCGGCGCGCCGTAGAGGATGTCCTAGGGGACGTCTGTAACCTGGTCTATCTCCCGGAGCTGGCTGCTGATGAAAGAGAAGCGGCCCTCACCAAAGCAGACGCACTGATCGCCAACAATCTAAGGGTCGAGCTCAATGCCGAGGAGTTTCCGAAGTTAAAGCGGGTCAAACTGATCCAGCTCCTAACTGCCGGGGTGGATCATGCTCCGTTCAGCAAACTTCCCGCGGACATTCCCGTAGCCTACGTGCCGGGCGCGTTCGCCGAGGCCATGGCAGAACATGCCGTAGCCATGGCCCTCGCGGCCGCGAAGCGATTGTTCATTGAAGACCGAAACATGCGTGAATACCAATTTAATCAGTTTACGATGAATCGGCAACTGAACGGAGGCACCTGCGCCATCGTCGGTTTCGGCGGTGCGGGGCGAGCGACCGCAAGACTCTTACGCTGCTTTGGGATGAAGATCCAGGCTGTCAATCGAAGCGGCAAGACCACAGAACCGGTAGAATTCATCGGTACGACAAAGGATCTTGAAAGGGTCCTCAGCCCTGCTGATCTGATCGTTGTCACTTTGCCCCTTACACGTAAGACGGTTGGCTTGATCGGAGAACGTGAGCTTGCTTGGCTGAAGCAGGAGGCTATTCTGGTGAACATATCTCGCGGTGAAATCATTGATGAGAGGGCTTTATACGAGCATCTCAGCAACAATCCGGCCTTCACGGCCTGCATTGAGGCCTGGTGGATCGAACCGGTGCGGCACGGCGAGTTTCGGACAAATTACCCCTTCTTCGAATTACCCAACGTCATTGCCGCTCCGCATAATTCGGCAACGGTTCCGGGTGCGCATCTCAACGCCATACGGCTCGGCGCGGAAAACGTTCGTCGGGTGCTCAGCGGGGGCGAGACAGGTTCGCTTGTGACGGAAGAGGAGCGTTTGCATTAGATGAAGAAGGTCGTCATATCAGTTCTCGGGACCGATCGGCCGGGCATTGTTGCAGCGGTCGCAAGGGTCCTCTTCGAGAACAACTGCAATATTGAAGATGTTAGCCAGACTATCCTCCAAACCGAGTTTGCCGGTATCTTTATCGCCTCGACACCCAGGGAACTGCAACCGTCTGAACTACAAAAAGAACTCCAGGATGGTTTGACATCGTTTGGAGCCGGCGTCCTGCTGCGTCCTTTGGGGGAAAAGGAAAATGTCTCCCCGTCAGGGGCTGTCGAACCGTTTGTGGTCACGACCAACGGGTCGGACCGACTCGGTTTAGTTGCGGGTATAGCTGAGGTGATGGCACGGTTTGACGTGAACATTACCTCTCTGAAGGCCGTGTTTAGAGGGGGAGATGATCCCCGTCGCAACACCATGATTTACGAGGTGGACGTGCCGCTTGATATTGATCAACATGCATTCCGTGAGGCCTTACGGAATAAGGCCGACTCCCTGAGCTTGGACCTCAGCATCCAGCATCGGAATATATTTGAAGCTATACATCGAGTTTAGATCTTAAGCTACTACTATTATTGCATAAAAAAAGACTTCTTTCGTGTTTCACTTACTCTCCAAGGAACACCACGCTGCCATATGGAGTCATTCTCGAATACCCACGGTGGGTAACCTCAGAATTCAGTGGTTTCTGAATGATTACGGACAAAGGACCACGGACCGCGGACATTTAGTATGCTAACCGACAGAGAGATCCTCTCCACGCTGGAGATGCTAAAGAACGAACATCTGGACGTGCGTACAGTCACTCTGGGAATCAGCCTGCTCGATTGCGCAAGTCACGAAGTGGATACCTTTATCGAGCGGATCAGAAGCAAGATATCCAGCAAGGCCAGTGAGCTGGTCAAGGTCTGTGACGAGATCGGCGATCGATACGAGATTCCGGTTGTAAACAAACGGATTGCCGTCAGCCCGGTCGCCGTGGCCGCTGCGCCTTTTTCCTCGAAACAGATGGTGATGGTTGCCAAGGCCCTCGACGCGGCGGCCGAGGAGGTGGGGGTCGATTTCATCGGGGGCTTCAGCGCCCTTGTGGAAAAAGGATTTGCAAGGGGCGATTTGGAACTCGTTGAGGCGATACCTGAGGCTTTATCAGAGACGCTTAGGGTTTGCGCTTCCATCAATGTCGCTTCGACTCGTGCCGGGATCAATATGGACGCCGTCAGCCTCATGGGTCGCATCATCAAGCGCGGAGCTGAGGCAACGGCTGATGCGGATGGGATAGCCTGCGCGAAAATCTGTGTCTTCGCCAATATCCCCCAGGATATCCCTTTCATGGCCGGGGCATATCTCGGTGTTGGAGAACCCGACGCCGTCATTAACGTGGGTGTAAGCGGCCCAGGAGTCGTCAAAATGGCCATTGAGCGGGCGCGCAAGAAGAACCCCAACCTTAACCTCGGCCAACTCTCAGAGCTCATCAAACGGACGGCCTTCAAGGTCACTAGTGTCGGTGAACTGATCGGAAGAGAAGTGGCTCAAGCCCTCGACGTCCCCTTTGGAGTCGTGGACTTGTCCCTTGCTCCAACACCAAATGTGGGTGATAGCGTCGGCGAAATCTTTCAAAGCTTGGGGCTCGTGAGCATAGGCGCCCCAGGTTCGACCGCCCTGTTGGCGTTGCTCAACGACGCCGTCAAAAAAGGGGGTGCTTTCGCCAGTTCCTATGTGGGTGGACTGAGTGGCGCCTTCATTCCCTTGAGCGAAGATATCAATATCTCCAAGGCGGCACGCGACGGGCATCTTTGCCTAGAGAAGATGGAAGCCATGACGAGTGTGTGTTCCGTCGGTCTGGACATGGTTGCCCTTCCCGGTGACACCTCCGCCGAGACGATCGCTGCCATCGTCGCCGATGAAATGGCCATCGGGGTCATTAACAAAAAGACGACGGCCACACGTCTTATCCCGGTTCCAGGGAAAAAAGCCGGTGAGAACGCTCATTTTGGGGGACTTTTGGGAGAGGCCACGATTATCCCGGTCCCGAATAACGGGGGCTCAACAGGCTTCATCCGTCTCGGCGGGCGAATCCCCGCACCGGCTCAAAGCCTCGTCAATTGACCTACAACCTCCAACTGGACCGCCTTCCGCACTTGTATCTTGTATCTGTTGCAATTATGACACACCGTAGGCAACTGTGCTCTTCACCCTCTGCTATTAAATAGCTATAATTTTATTTAAAAAAATAAAATTTATAAAAAAAGCTTGACAAATATTTTTTTATATGTTTTAATCATTACACATTATTTTAAATTGTATAATACAGCTGTAAAAATAGCCGCTCAACTCGACCCCACGATATTTCTGTAGCTTGAATCCAGCGCCATTGATGACTAATAGGTAATTAGTGGGTCTTTAACGTCGGGTGAGCGCCAGATTTGGATGGCATGAGGGAGTTTAGTGAGGCCCTGTTGGATAGGCAATCAACAGCCAAACCGTAATTTTGTCGTCCCGAAGATAACTTAGAGGAAAAACCAAATAGTTAGGCCACGTTGAAGAATCAACAGAAAAACCAACCCCCCCACCTGAGGCAGGGTCTTCATGACCCTGCCTTTTTTTGTTAAGGTGTCCAACTCATTTTCTGGTAATGTCCCTTTTATTGGTTGAAATTTTATAACCCTTTGAATTTTAGGGGAAAATAGCCACGGAAGAAAACAGCATAACTTATTGAAAATATTAAAATTTTCAATTCATCAACTGATTAAAGAAGCACCACCCATTTTCTTTATAACTGTCCAAATACCTGTCCAAAATAAGTGGATGTAAGGATAACTCTATAATCCTGATCAACCACGTCATGACATTCCTGCCCCTTAATGAAATCAGATATAGTTGAGAAAAAGGTGCTCGATATGATTGAAATTGGCCCTGACCTCGGCGCTCCCTGACACGAGATCGCCGTGACCGGGGAGGATCCACTCGAGATCGAGTTCTGTTAGCCGCTTGATGCTCTGTTTCAGGGCCGCTCCATTTCCTCCGGGGAGATCCGTGCGGCCGACACCACCTCGGAAGATCAAATCTCCCGTGAAAAGGGCCTTTTCTTCAGGCCAATAGAGCACCATTGATCCCGGGGAATGCCCGGGCGCGTGGATGACTTGAAGGTCGAGATCCCCTATGGTGAGATTGCCCTCAGTGAGGAGTAGATCAGGCACGAATGCATCTAATTCAACATTGAAGGCCATAGTGATCTGTTTCTCCATGGACTCGATCATTTGCCACTCCTTCTCGTGCAGGGCGCTTGATGCGGGTCCTTGGGAAAACAGCTGAACTGCCTCGATGTGATCTGGATGGGCGTGGGTCGAGATCACCAAACCGATATCGTTCACGGTAAGGCCAAGCTCCCGGAGTCCCCTCTCCACGTGGTCGAATAAATCGACATGGCCGGGATCGATGAGGATATTGTTGGTTCCCTGGATCAAATAGGTGTTGCAATTGTTGATGGTCGACGATTGCCAAATAAAGGCATGGACTCGATCAAAGATTCGCATGGGAACTTGCTCCTTGGGTTATCCGTTTGGGGATGTGCATAGGAGCTGTGGGAGACCCCCGTCTGTCTCGATCTTATCGGTAGCACTAACAGCCCTCATCACTCGCCTTCGCCGGGTTTACCCGCCTCGAGCGGGATGCCCCTTGCGGAAGCAGAGAGAGAAACGGCGACAGGTGACCGCGGCATAGCTCAGAGAGCGCCCGTCCTGCGCAGCAGCCAGCGACAGAGGATGGGACGCCGGGTGGCTTCGGCGGAGTTCCGCCTGGTCTTTAGAAAGATGCTCCACGCGGAAGCGCGGAGTGGTTCTCTGCGGCGTGTATAGAAGTCTCACGCCAGGGAATTCGCCCTTCCTCAACAACGGACCAGGAACCACAGACATTGAGCGTTTCGCTTTATGAGGGTAGCATGTCAGGGATGATATGGCAAAATGGCTTCCTGTTCAGCGTGACTTGCGGTCCAGAAGATCCGGGGCGGGATGATCATTGACAGGCTTCAACTTGTGTTTACGTTATGGCATTTGTGCTTGCGAACAACCTGCTAAGGAATGGAGGTGCGCATAATGGGATGCCCTTTTTGCGGCTGCAAGAGCTTCTATCTCAAAGACCCGGATGATGAATACGAGACCTATGAGTTCGATTTGAAAGGGGATGAGGCAGTCTTTAGTGAAGACGTCGGCGAATCAGAAGCCCCCGAGATCGGGGATGCCACGGAGACCTACTGTAGCAAGTGTTCCTGGCACGGGAAGTTTCACGAATTAAAGAAGGACAAGTAAGATCAATTACAGGCTTTGGTCAAGGAGGGAGGTTAGGGATGCTCAAACTTGGTGAAAAAGGGGCGATTCCTCAACGCGAGAAAGAGACCTATGCGATTGCACCTCATATCCCGTGTGGTGTGGTTACCCCCGAGCTTTTGCGACGACTGGCGGATGTTGCTGAAAAATACCGCGCGGCGGCGCTCAAGATAACTGGTGCCACGCGGATCGCTATTGTTGGTATTCGAGAAGAGGACGTCGACCAGATCTGGGAAGATCTCGGTATGGGAACCGGTCATGCCGTGGGTTTGTGTGTCCGTAGTGTACGCGCGTGCCCCGGCAACACCTACTGCAAGCTCGGGCAGCAGGACGCGCTTGGTGTGGGCCTGAAGCTTGACGAGCAATATCACGGCATGGAACTGCCCGGCAAGTTCAAGATGTCCGTCTCAGGCTGCCCGCTGAACTGCGCAGAGTCCTGGGTCCGCGATATCGGCCTTATCGGCAAGAAAGAGGGCTGGAGCCTTGCGGTCGGCGGGAATGTGGGGGTAAACCCCCGCATCGGGCAAGAGATCTTGACGGAACTCGACGAGGGAGAAGCCTTGGCGGCCGTTGAGAAGATCATCCAGTTCTATAAGCAAGAGGCCAAACGAGGGGAAAGAATCGGCAAGATGATAGATCGCATCGGTCTAGAGCCGTTATCAGCGGCTGTCACTCACCTTCGCTAAGTTTACCCGCCTCCGGGGGATGCCCCGTGCGGAAGCACGCGGAGGAATGGCGACAGGTAACCGCAGCGTAGCCCACAAGCCGAAGCCGGGTGGTTCAGGCGGAGTTCCGCCTATCTTTTTGGGAAAGATGGAGCGCACGGAAGCGCGGGGTGCATCACCTAGCGAAATAATAACGGGCTCCTCACAAAAATATGTGGGAGAGAAAACAGCCTCCTGCCTCTGTGGGTGGGGGGCTGTGGTGTCTTTTCGAAGTGACTGGCGGGAGGGCGCCGTCTTTTCATGGCT
>CAZAGT010000145.1:0-11869 GCA_964484515.1 uncultured Desulfobacteraceae bacterium
AGCGCCTTATGCCTAGACCTTGCACTCAATTCCTCGTTTTTGAAAAGAGACCCCCCATGACCGGACGGATCGTATGTGCTAACGCGTTTCAAGAATCTAAAATGTTACGAAAAATCCAGGTCAGCAGGAATCGCCGGAGCTGAGGGCTACCAAAGGGTTCTTCAGAGGTTAGCGCGCTTCGACCCCAAACTCGACGGCCTTCACATGCTGGGCGGGTATGAAAAAGTAGCCTTTGCCGTACATGCCGGTGAACCCGTAGGTCCAGTTTTTGGGAAACGGCCGTCCGACCGTGCTCTCGTCTTTGCCGAAATCAATATCGAAATCCTCGAGGCCGCCTTTAATAAACTCGAGGTCCTTGTCAGTCTCACCTTCCGCTTGAGCTGCGGTCGCGGGCTTCTCGCTCACATCACCCTTGCCTCGATTCCCCCTGGTGGCCGGGCCCCTCCTGAGCGTCAGAACGATCGTATCCTCGGTCGGGAACTCCATGGATCGGACGTCCTTGAACCGGATGGTCGGTGCGTTTTTTTCCTGGAGGAAGCCCACGTCATTGAGCTGTTCGAAGACGGTAACCTCCTCGACCCCTAATAGGGGAACGGCCGAATAGGTTTGGGCGCAGACCCTGACTAAGTCGGCGACAGGGACCTTGGTGCCGTCCGTGAGGACCAGCGTTGTCTCGTATTTGCATGGAGGGGGTTTTTCCTCTTGGATACCGGCCGATCCTTCCTCGAACGTCAGTTTCTCCAAGTCATGAATCTTCACGTAGGTAAAACCGCCACCTATTTTCCCCCCGACCTGATCCGATGTGATCTTTCCCGATATCAGATGGTCTCTTCCCATCCAGCGGTATCGGACTTCGAAATCCTCATCCTTTTTTTCGATCGATATCAGATTTTCCGGGGGGACGGCGACGTGGAAGGTGTCGGTGACCACGGCCAAACGAAAGCGAGATTCGATGAAAGGGCCGGGATTAGTCCAGGCATAAAGATCGGTCACCTCCCATCTTGCCCCGGCCTCGTCTATCAGAATGGCCGTGCGCTGTGGGTTGTCGGCCCCAAGGACGGTCGACGGCACGGCCGTAACCATCAGTACGTATAGAAACAGGATTTTTCTCATCTGCTTGATCCTCCCTTGCAATGCTCGCACATCGCTTTCCCTTTTCCATTGCGAGCGTGGAATGACCACCCCACAGGTAATTGAATACGCATTTTCTGGAATGAAAGCAACCTCGCCCGGGATCGAAATAGGGCTTCACTGGATTTCTTGTATCAGAAATCAAACGCGACGCTCAATCCTTTTCTGGATGCCATGGCTCGATTGAGCCGCAAGATCAATGCAGGAGGCTAATGTATATCTCTTTTTGAGATGCAGCGCGCAGCCGGTAAGACGAGCGCCTCTTCGGCGTCGGCGGATTTTAAGAATTGAACATCCCGCCCGTCTTGGATATACAGATTTATGATGACAAAAAGTCCGCAACACGTGGTCGGAAGTTGCTTTAAGGCCGAGTGAAGTCATGCAGGCGCGGTACCGGTAAAAAAGCACGAGAAACGAGAAGGGAAGCAGAGCGCGTAATCACAACGGAGCCCGGGACATGAAGACCCGCTTCATAGAGAGAATCGATCACATCGCGCTGGTCATGGCGCTGATCGTCATGGGAGTCGCCGCTGTCGCGGGCGCCTTGAGCCACCGGACGAAACACTCCCTGAGAATCAAGACCGGGTTGACGGACGACTTCCACCGGTTCGTCAAGCAGAGATACGGCAAAGAGATCGATAAGACGCTGAAAGAGCTTGATGAGGTCTACGGAGCCGTCTTCGACCCCGATGTTCGTTACGCCAACAGGGGTTTGGGGCGTACGGGGCTCTACGAGGGTGAGGTTTTTGAATATAAATGGCGCAAGCCATCTGTCTGGAAAGTCCTGGCATCAGGCTTTGTCCACGCGGCTTTGGGCTTTGGCGTGACCCTATTCGTAATCCGCCTGACCGGGCGAGCCATCAGACGCTTTATCCGAACTGATCTTGACGAGGCTACGAACGAAAACGAGAAAGAAAGGAAAGCGTAGTACCGGTTTTCAAGAATCATAGCTGACAAACGCAGAGCAGACTTTTTGCTCGGCCAAACCTCTGGCGGAAACGCCCTCCGCGCTCCTTCCAGTACGCCAAGCACCCTTCAAACGAGGGTTTTCTTACCGCCGCATCCATGGCCGGCGGCACCTATGTCCGCTCCGTGGAGGGTGACCTCGACCTGGACGCGCTCTATTTCGACGGCATCAAGTCCAAGACTGATGCAGAGGTCCTGAAGACGGGTAAGATCAGGGTGCATGAGGAACGTTTCAGTCTTTTCCTGCTGGGCGCCTTGGTGTTCTTGCTTTTGGAGGGCCTAATCCGTGAGAGAGAGGTTCCAGGATCGCAAGGTTATGAGACCGGAGACGGACTTTAGGCTCAGACGGGGAGAGCTGTTGTTCAGGAACTTGATCATAAGCATCCTCTTTCTCGGCGTGATGCCCCTGAACAGGGCGGTGGCCAAAGATCACCCGGACGACCTCTACCGGCAGGGCTACTTTGAGGAGGCCGAGGAGGCGTACGCCCATCTCGATCTGGATCATCCCGAAGATATCCGCTATCGCTACAACCGGGGATGCGCCGCTTACGAGGGCCACCAATTCGAAACGGCCAGGGCGGTCTTCACCAGTGTGCTTCGAAAGACCGAAGACCCTGCCATCCGTTTCAAAATCGCCTATAACCTGGGGAACACCGCCTACCAACAGGACGACTTCTCTTCGGCCGTGGCCTATTACAGACAAGCCATCTTCTATGATCCAGATAACCTCGACGCCAAACATAACCTGGAACTCGCCCTCAGGGTGTTGCAGAGACTGGACGAAAAGAAGAACGCCGAGAAGAAGCTCAGACCTGAACGAGGAGCCGATACGAGGGGTCCTAAAGGCGCGGGAGGACGCGGCGAGCAAGATAACCTGCCGCCCGAGGACGACGCCCAAGAGGACCTTACCGGCGAACTGGACCAAGTGGAAAGCGACGAAGAAGAGCTGAGCGAGGACAGCGCCGAGAAACCCACATCGATCATGAACAAGAAAAAGGCCGAAAATTTACTGGATCAAATCAGGGAGGATCGCGTCCGTTTCATGCATTTCCAGATCCCGAAAGATAAAGGACGTGGCGTCAAATCAGGAAAGAATTGGTGAAATGAAGACAAAGATCGCTTGGTCTATCTCGGGCGTGGTGTTCCTGGTCCTGCTCCCTTGTCTGGTCAGCGCCGAAATAGAGGTGACGCTGAAGCTGGACCGGGAGGAAGCGAGCCTGAACGATGCCATCCATATGGTCATAAGCATATCTTTCGGGCCCCGCAGCAGCGATTCGCGCCCCATTCTGGACTTTGCGGTATCCGATTACCACGGTGGAACGGATCGTTTTTTGGCCAGCGATTTACAGCCCGTGCTGACCGGCTTGGAATCTTTCGGCATCACGCGAGAGGACACGTCAACCGATCTCGGGATCGACCAAGGCGATCTGAAGGCACGGGTTGATTACACCTATTTGATTTACCCCAAAGAAGTCGGCACCTTCCAGGTGGGTCCCGCCGAAGTGGCCGTTGAGGGACAGACCTTTCAAAGCAACACCACCACCTTGACCGTCGTGGAGCGTTCCCGCGCCCCGGATGCGGATCAAAAAGGGCTTGTCTTTTTGAAGGCCGAGCTTTCGGCCCCGAGGGTCTATCTGGGCGACCAGCTGGTATACGTGCTCAGACTCTACCGTAACGCGAGGGTCAGCGATATTGATTTGGATCTTCCGAAGACAGAGTATCTCGCCTTCAGGCAGCTCGGGAACCAGGCCGAGTACGAAAAGGTCGTTGATGGCCAGGAATACACGGTGCTGGAGGTCAGGTGCGCATTGGCCTCCTCCAAGGCAGGCAAGCTTGCCATTCAGCCGGCGAGGATGCGCATGAAGGTATACCCGCCCGGCCAAGCGGACCGGGGGGCGTTTGTTGACTCCCCTATCTATGCCCTGACCTCGGGATTGGACATGGCCGTGGAGAGTCAGTCGTTGGAGCTGGACGTGGTCCCCCTTCCCGAGGAGCAGAAGCCGGCCGATTTCAGCGGCCTGGTGGGGCACTTCCAAATAGACGCGCAGCTTGAGCCGTCTACCATAAAGGCCGGTGAATCTGCCATCCTGACCGTTTTCCTCAGAGGTCGGGGCAATATTGATCGAATCCCCGATATGATGCTGCCCCAGGTGGCTCAAACCGAGGTCTATCCCGATCAAACGGTCCTGGAGTTTGAGCCGGATGAACAGGGACTGAAAGCCGTCAAGACCATGAAATGGGCCCTGGTGCCGAAAGAAGCAGGGCAATACGAGATCCCATCCCTGGCCATCAGCTTTTTTGACACCGGAACCCATCAATATCAGGTAGCGCAGACGGCCGCGCTTCGTCTTTCCGTGGTGCCGGGCGAAGAGGGCCAGGCCTCTGGAAGTGGGCGCGAGGAAGAGGCGGATGGAGGCGCGCTGAAACATGTGGTCAGGGAGCTCGGCTGGGATATCCTTCCGGTTCGCACGTCGGTCGAGGATCCAGCGGGCGGTTTTCGCGTCCGGCCCGGCGGTCTGTTCTCCTGGGGGATCCTCCTCTTTCCGTTCTGCGTCTATCTTGGCGCTGCATGGAGCCTGAAATCCCGCCATAAATCAGCGAGTGCCCTCGCCGCCATGAGAGCCAAAAAAGCGGCCAAGAATCTCACCCGCAAATGCCATCACGCAGCACTTACCTCCAATGATGCGACATTGGCCATCAGGGATTATCTGAATGATCGCTTTGGACATTCGATTGGAACTGTCACGCCGGAAGAGGCCGCCGAGATCGTGCGATCACATGGTGCCGACATGGAAACGGCTGAAGAACTGCGGCATCTTGTGAAAAACCTCGAAGACGCTGTTTATACGGGCAAAGGAAATGAGACCTGTGAGAGGGTTGAGGATATCTCCGGACTCGTCAGGCAAATCGAAAAGGAGGTCCATTGAGAGGTCTCCGCCAGGTCATCATCCTAAGCATCGTAATCCTGCTCCTGGTAAGCCCTGCGGCAGCCAGCGAAGACCAGCCATGGCAAGCCCTCTTTGCCAAGGCCAATCTGGCTTACAGAGAATCCCGCGTTCAGGAGGCCGCGGAGAGATACCGGGAGTTGATCCCGTCCGGGTACGCTACGGGCGTCCTTTATTACAACTTGGGAAACGCGTACTTTCGCCAGGGCCGGCTCGGACACGCTATTCTCAGCTACGAGCGCGCCCGTTTCTTCCTACCACGCGACGGAGACCTGAATTTCAACCTCCGTCACGCCTATCTTTTGGTCGAGGACCTCATTCCTGAATCCCAGGGCTTAGAGGGTCTGAACCTATTCTGGCTTGACTCTCTCAGGCTCGACGAGATGTTCTGGGGTTTTGCCGTCCTGAATGTCATCATTCTGGCTTGTCCTATTGATCAGGCTGTATTTCAGGGCCGACTGGAACTACTACCTCTTCCTTGCGCTGCTGGTGTTCTGGTTTTTGGCCGGACTCTCTTTTGGGTTGAAGTGGTACCAGGTGGAAAACGACCATCGCGCCGTGGTTGTGGAGGATGAGGTGAACATCCTGGCCGGCCCGGATCCCAACGATACCGTCCTCTTTAAGCTCCACGCGGGCACGATCGCGCATTATGAGCGATCAGAGCACGGATGGTACCTGATCACGTTGCCGGACGAGAAAAGGGGCTGGGTCAAGCCTGAGGCCATTGAGCTTATAAGGGAGTAGGGAGGCCTGCCACATGCCCTGAGGTTACAATGATGGATTTCAGGAGAGTTTTCAGTCACCTTTGCACGGAGTTGTAGCGCCGGCGGGTCGGTTGCCATGAGAGCGGTAAGCCCTGATCGGGTCTCACCCCTTGACAAGATCCAGATGGCGCTATAGGGTCGTCAGTCGACCATCGACTCAATCGGCGCAACCAAACCTGATCCAAATCCAGGCGCCAATTCTGTGAATCTATGTTTGCGCGAAGCCTAAATACCTGGATAGTTACGAGGGGGTGATAAAGCCAAGAAGCTAGCAATAGGTGGTCAAAGCCGGAAACAGGTCAATCTCTTTCCAAGCACAAGGACTCCGTTTGATAAGAGAGAGGAGGTTTGCCATGAAAAAGGTCGGCAGGAGGCAATTCATCAAGGCGGCCGGAGCAGCCGGTCTCGGCGTGGGGGCGGCGGGAATTTTGGGCACGACCGTCAAGGTCAGGCAGGCAACCGCGGCCAAGACGCGGTCGATCCCCAAGACACCCATCAAGATGGCGACGGTCAGTTTTCTGACCGGTGCGGCGGCGGCTCCTTTTGGGATTCCCGGTGATAACGCTTACAAGATGCTGGTGGATCACATCAACGGTCAAGGCGGAATCATGGGCCGAAAGGTTGAAATGAGGAGTTACGATGAAGCCGGCGGCGCGGATGCTCAGGTGAAACTGGCGCGCAAGTTGATTTTGGAGGACAAGGTAGACATCATCTTAGGTTACATCTCCTCAGGCAATTGCAAGGCCGTCCTTCCCCTCACGGACGAGCTAGGGGGGCTGATTTTCGCCTATGACTGCGGGACCCACGTCCTGATGGAAAAGAAACGTTCCCCCTACAAGGTCCCTAAATACGGCCTCGGCTTCCGTACCTCCGCCCATTTGGGGATCGATAACATCGGTCTGGCCCGAATGATCCAGACCAACTACCCCGGCGTGAAGAAGATCGCAGGTATCAACCCCGACTATGCCTGGGGGAGGGATAGCTGGGACATCTTTAAAGAGGCGATGGCGAAACTGATGCCTGAGGCTGAAGTGGTCAAGGCACTCTGGCCCAAGCTGTTTACGACCGATTATACCGCCCATGTCAGCGCTCTCATTGGTTCGGGTGCCGAGATCATTCACTCTTCGCTGTGGGGCGGCGACGCCGTTACCTTTACCAAACAGGCCATTGGCATGGGTCTCTTTAAGAAGGCGCGGATGGCCTACTCCCGGGGCGAACCGTACCCGCAGGAGGTCGGCGACGAGTATCCTGAGGGCCAGATTATTTGCTGTGCCGGGACCCACTATTTTCTGTACCCGTCCGAAGACAAATGGCCCCTTAATGCGTGGTTCGTCAAGGAGTTCTCTAAGCGATACCAAAAATATCCGACCTACCCCTGTTACCATGCCTATCAGGCCATTTACACATACAAGACCGCCGTCGAAAAGGCCGGTGCCCTGGTTGGGGGTTGGCCTTCGCAGCAAGAGATCAGCATAGCGGCTACCGGACAGTCGATCGAAACTCCCTCGGGCATCCTAACCATTGGTGAAGATCACAATGCCAGAGAAGACGTGCTGATTGGCATCTCTAAGAAGGTCAAGGGATACTCGTTTCCGATCCTGGATCCTGAGCGGATGGCCATCTTCCCGGCCCATCAGGTGAATGCCCCGGCGGGAATCGGCACAGCGGATTGGATCAAGAGCTGGAAGGCCTAGATTCCCGAAATATAAAGATCTTGGCGACCTATGGATAACTTCATCATCTATCTGCTGAACGGGTTGTACTACGCCTCGTTCTTGTTCCTCACATCGCTCGGATTAAGCATCATCCTGGGCGTCATGGGAATCCTGAACCTTGCCCACGGCTCCCTGTTTGCCATTGGAGCCTTTATGGCCGCCTGGATTGTCGGCGCTTTCGGTGCCAAGATGCCCATCACGGTCTTTTTCATCGGCCTGCTCGCTGCAATTGGTGTAGCCGCCCTGATGGGGCTCGTCCTTGAAATCACCATCATTCGGCCCATGTACAACCGCGCCCTGGAATATCAGCTCCTGATCACCTTTGGAGCCCTGCTGGTTGTAGAGGACGTGATTAAGCTCATCTGGGGCGGCACCGCCTATTATGCTTCCGAGCCGTTTACGGTCATGGGTAGCATAAGCATCGGTACCAATCAATATCCGCGCTACTACCTTTTTGCAATCCTGATCAGTGTCCTGGCCGGGCTGGTCGTCTGGCTCTTGATGGCCAAGACCCGGGTCGGTATCATGCTGCGGGCGATTTCTATGGATCGCGAAATGGCCAAAGCCATGGGAATCCGGATCGGCAAGCTCAATACTCTCGCCTTCGGCCTAGGGGCCGGCGCGGCCGGCCTCGCGGGGGCCCTTATCGTGCCGACCACTCCCGCCCTTTTGGGCATCGGGATGGAGCCTTTGATCATGGCCTTCATCGTGGTCGTGCTGGGCGGATTAGGGAGCCTCAAAGGTGCCTTGATCGGAGCCCTCATCGTGGGGGAAACCCGTTCGATGGGGATCGTCTATTTCCCTGAAATCGAACTGCCGTTGTTGTTCCTTATTGCGGTCGTCATTTTGGTATTCAAGCCGCAGGGTCTTTTCGGGAGATAAATGGGTGGTTGTCCTTGGCCTAAGGCTTCCCGAAAAAAACGAACCTCGAACATCGAACGTCCAACATCGAATGCTGAATGGTAAGAGATGAAGAAGTGAAGTATGACTTGGAAGAGAGGTTGTTGGAATATTCGGTGAGAATAATAAAGGTCGTTGAAGAGCTTCCAAATACCAAAACGGGCAACCATGTTGCTGGGCAGCTGTTAAGATCCGGAACTTCACCTTATCCAAACCATGGCGAAGCCCAGGCAGCCGAATCGCCAAAGGACTTCATCCACAAACTCCGTATCTCATTAAAGGAACTCAGAGAAACCCAGCGATAGTTAAGGCTTATTCAGCGTGTTCCACTTATTAAACAAACGGAACGACTTGCTGATATTATAGAGGAGACAGAAGAAATAATTAGAATTTTCGTCGCGAGTATTAAAACGGCTGGAAAGAAACAGGAATAGTCTTTATGCCCTGGGTGTTGCGTGCTTGTTCTTCACTCGATGTTGGACGTTCGATGTTCAATGTTCGACGTTCATCTGTCAAATAACCGGACTTCCTTGGGGTTCGTTAGGATCTCATCACTGTTGATATTCGCAGCTCTGGTATAAAATGACGAAAAGCATTCTCATTTTTGCTTTTTTGCACTTTCAACCGTTCTGTCTTTGCCGCAAGGGGGCAAACGATTGAAGGTTACAGGAGCACAAGTGAAATCAAGATCTATTATCTATGCGGGGGCCTTTGTCGTGCTCCTGTTTGTGCCCCAACTACTTTCAACGTATCAATTGATGTTGTTTGAATCCGGCCTGACCTTTGCCATCATGGGCCTCGGCTTTAATCTGCTGTTACGGTACACGGGCCTGCTGTCCTTCGGCCACGGTGCCCTTTTCGCCACGGGGGCCTACGCGGTGGGTATGATGGGTGATTACTATCCGGAGCTTTACCGGATTGAGATCTTGATACCGGTAGCGCTCCTCGCCTCCTTCGTGATATCGGCGATCTTCGGCTTTATCTGTGTTCGCCATACACGCGTTTTCTTCTCCATCCTGGCCCTCGCCCTCTCCATGGTCCTGTTCGCGCTCCTGGTGAAGTTGTACGATCTGACCGGAGGCTCTGACGGGATTCACATCCCCTTACCCGTGATGTTCGGTAAATCCTTCGAAGGCCTGCGCCGGTTCGAGTTCCTATCGGGGGCCTACTACTACTTTCTCCTATTCATGTTCGCCGCCTGCACGCTGATCATGCTGGTGATTGTGAACTCGCCCTTTGGCAAGGCCCTCCAGGCCATCCGTGACAATGAGGTCAGGGCGGAGATGATCGGCATCAGGGTCCGCAGATACCGCTTGTATGCCTTCATCATTTCCGGTCTGTTCACCGGTGTGGCAGGGGCCTTGTGGAGCTTTGTGAACGGTCACGTGACACCTGAGATCGCCGAATGGGTCTTTTCGGGAGAGATCGTTTACATGACCCTCTTGGGCGGCTTCATGATCTTCGAGGGACCGATTGTCGGCGCGATCCTGTTTACCTACATGAAGCTCTATGCCGTCAGTATCACCCAGTATTGGATGTTTATCATCGGCGCCACCTTGATTGTGTTGGTCCTTGTCCTCCCCGAGGGTATTACTGGCGGATTGGTCAAATTACTAACCAAGACGAGAGCATCTGGAGCAGGGGAAACGGAATCATGCTGACGGTGAGCGATTTGACCAAGGACTTCGGTAGGCTGAGGATCATCAACTCGGCCGCGTTTGAGGTGCGGGAGGACGAAATCGTCGCCTTGGTGGGCCCCAACGGCGCGGGAAAGACGACGCTGGTCAATTTGATCAGCGGCCACATCATGCCGACCTCGGGCAAAATCGAGTTCCTGGGTCGCGATATGACCTTTGCCTCCCCCTATCGCCGCATCAAAATGGGAATCGCCCGGAACTTCCAGATTACCAATCTCTTCGCGGACAGCACGGTCCTGAATAATTTGAGGATTTGTCTCTTTTCGATATACGGAAAGATCAAAAACGGCCTCCTGCCCTCCGGTCGTTACAAGGCCATCACCCGGGAGGCCGCCAGTATTCTGGCCACCTTCGGGATATCAGGCAAGAGCGATCTGTTACCTGGAAGCCTCTCGGAGGGAGACAAGAAGATCCTGGACACGGCCATGGCCTTTGCCCTGAAGTCCAGGCTCCTCTTGCTCGATGAGCCGACGAGCGGTGTCGCAACGGCGGACAAATTCAAGGTGATGGATACGATCGTCTCCGCGATCAAGAAGGAAGGGATGGCCTGTATGATCATTGAGCACGACATGGACATCGTTTCCGATTACTCGGATCGGGTCCTGGTCTTGAGTGACGGGCAGATTATTGCCGAAGGGGCGCCAAATGACGTCATGGAACAAGCGAATGTCAGAGAGATCCTCTTTGGAGTAAGGACGTAGGGATGTTCCTGCAAATCGAAGACCTCGAGTGCCGGATGGCTTCCACCAACATCCTGCGCTCTTGTTCGCTAGGGGTGGGCCACGGGGAAATTGTCTCTCTCCTGGGTCGCAACGGGGCCGGCAAAAGCTCGATCCTGAAGAGCATCATCGGCCTCTATCCTTCCCGCACGGGTAAAATCACGCTCGACGGTCGGGACATTACTCGTCTGCCGACTCACCAAAGGGTGATGGCCGGAATTGCTTACTCCCCTGAAGATTCAAGACTTTTTCCCGGACTCACGGTCGAGGAGAACATCCAGCTCGGGTCTTGGGTCCGAGGCGAGAGCGAAGGGACTGGTGCGTTTGACCTCAATACAGCGTGCGACATCTTTCCGGCCATCAAAAAGCTCCTCAGAAGAAAGGCCGATGCCCTCAGCGGCGGTGAAAAAAAGATGGTTTCCATTTCAAGGGCCCTGGCCTTGCGACCTTCATTGGTGCTTTTTGACGAGTCCCTGGAAGGCCTGTCGCCCTTGGTCGTCAGGGCCTTCAGTGATGCCATGCGAGCGATTAAGGAGAACCTCGGGGTCTCGATCCTGCTGGCTGAGTCGAATGCCCATAACGCAGCTCAGGTGGCGGAAAGGTCCTATATCATTGATCGGGGTGAGATCATATTCGAAGGTTACGCATCGGAAATCCTCGAAGATGAAGAGCTGTTGAAGTTGATCGGCAAGTAGACAGGCAACTGCCCAGGTGGAAAGACTGAAGGTGGGAGGTAGAAGTGGTGAAGGTCGAAGGAAAATCACTTATTAGAGGATCCTTCAGCCTTTGACCTTAATCCCTGAATTTGACTTCAGCCTGCTACCTTAAAGGCGCGAAAACGCTCAATTCGCAGAAGTCAGAAGCGAGGAGTCAGACTAAGAGTTTGGGACACGTTTTCAGAACGTAAGGAAAGGTGGGTTGTTATTCGCTTCTTCGGAAACCCAAGCTGACCGCAGATAGCTGATGGCTAAAAGCTCCCTAACTTGACTTCGTAATCTTACTTGTCGCGCGATCATGGTACGGAGAGATTTT
>CAZAGT010000146.1:0-11858 GCA_964484515.1 uncultured Desulfobacteraceae bacterium
GGGTGGGTCTTGCCGTCAAAATGCAGGCAACGGGTCAGACGTGCATTTGTAGCTTTGGCGACGGGGCTTCAAACGGAGGTCATTTCCACGAAGCCCTCAATTTGGCGGCACTTTGGCGGTTACCGATCGTCTTTGTCTGTGAGAACAATCACTACGGAGTGAGTGTCTCGGTGGCGAAGAGCACGGCGGTCGCGGATATCGCCGTGAGGTCCGTGGCCTACGGTATTCCCGGAGACGTGGTGGACGGCATGGATGTGGTCGCGGTCTATCAAGCCACGAGCAGAGCGGTCAGTCGAGCGCAAAGCGGCGATGGTCCCAGCCTGCTGGAATGTAAATGCTACCGTTTTCTGGGCCATTCACGAGGCGACCCACCCTACGGTCCCTATCGGAGCAGGGAAGAGTTAGAACGTTGGCGCAAGAGGGATCCGCGGCAGCGTTTGATCGAACAAGGAAATCTCACAAAGGCCGAAACGGACGCCATAGACGAGGAAGTCACTGTGTCAATTGAGAAAGCCGTTCAATTTGCCGAAGAGAGTCCTTTCCCGGATGTCGATACCGCGCTGAATTACGTTTACGGGTAAATCCGAGGGTTATCATGAGAGAAATCAAATACGTCGATGCCTTGCGTGAGGCCCTGGCGGAGGAGATGCGCCGTGAGCCCAAGGTCTTTGTTTTCGGGGAAGACATCGAGCTCGGTTACGTCTACGGCGTGACCAAAGGCCTGGTGGATGAATTCGGGCCGGAGAGGGTGCGGGATACTCCTATTTGCGAGCAGACGATTGTAGGAGTAGCCGTGGGAGCGGCCATGATGGGTATGCGACCTGTTCCGGAGATCATGTTCAGTGATCTGCTGTTTCTGTGTATGGATCAAATCTGCAATCAGGCGGCCAAACTCCGGTATATGTCGGGCGGTCAGTTCTCTATGCCGCTGGTGATCCGGACGCCGGGAGGGAGATGGGCAAGCTTTGCGGCCCAACACTCACAGAGTGTGCAGGCGATGTTCATTCAGGTTCCCGGTTTAAAGGTCGCCGTGCCGGCAACCCCATATGATGCCAAGGGGCTTCTCAAGGCGGCCGTCAGGGATGAAAACCCGGTGCTCTTCGTAGAACAAAAGATGCTTTACCAGAACGTCGGACCGGTGCCCGAAGAGGAGTACGTGGTGCCGTTGGGGAAGGCCAAGGTTCACCGTCAGGGCGGAGACCTGACGATCGTGGCTATCGGTCGAATGCTGGGAGAAGCCCTGAAAGCGGCTGAGACATTGGATGCGGCAAGCATCCAGACGACGGTCCTGGATCCGAGGACCCTGGTACCGTTGGATAGCGAGGCAATTCTAGACGCCGTGAGAAAGACCCACCGCATCATGATCGTCGAGGAGGGACCTAAGCGAGGCGGAGTAGGTGCTGAGATTGCGGCCCTGGTCAGCGAAGAGATCCTTGACGAATTGGATGCCCCCATAGGTCGGGTGGCGGCTGGCGACTGTCCAATTCCCATGAGCCCTCCGCTGGAGGAACAGGTGTTTCCCGATCACCGCGATATCGTCGCCACGGCGAAGCGGATCGTAGGGGTGACATGAATTATCGTGTGGCTGTGGGTTATACAGGTAAGAGGCGAACGGATCCCGAGGTCTTGGGCGTTGAGCAGAACAGTCAAAAGGGAAGTTTCTACAGGGTCGGGCGCTAATCTTCCCATTGGAGGATCTTTATGACCATGAACGTCACCTACGAGTTCAAGTTGAAGATGCAGTCGGGCGAGAAGGTCTTTGGGCACACGGTGGGCCCCGGAAATGATCCCGTAAAGACCGTCAAGGCCTTTAAGGACTGTGGTTATGACTTCATCATGATGGAGAACGAGCACAGCCTGGTCGGCAAGGAGACCGTCTATGAGTACATCAAGGCCTCGCGCCGGATGGCCATTCCGATCTTGATGCGGCCTGAAGAGAACGACTCCAATTTCCGGTGCTACCTGGACGGAGGCGTGAACGGGTTGATGTTGCCCCAGGTCAACACCGTCGAGGAGGTCGTCAGCGCTATTGAGCGCGCCTATTTTCCCCCGATGGGTCACAGAGGATCCGGTCTAGGGCTCAGCCCCTATCTACTGGATTCTCAGAGCCCGGCTGAGGTTCCTTTGCTGGAGCTGACTGAATACGTCAATAACAATACAGTCCTTTTCCCGCAAACGGAGAGCCTTACGTGTATCAGCAACCTGCCCCGTATGTTGAGCTTGGAGGGCGTGACCGGAACGATCGTGGGATCAAACGACCTGGCCCTGGACATTGGAGGTATTCCGCCCGGCGCCCTGATGCCGGAAATCACGGCCTCCGAGCGGGTTGAAGCGAGATTGGCGCAGATCCTTGCCATATGTCATGATGCCGGCAAGGTAGCCGGAGTCGGAGGGCTTCCCATTCATCGTCTGGCCGAATGGGCGAAACGAGGTTACCAACTCTTCATGTTAGGGTATCTCATAGATGGGAACCTGGAGATATTGCGTACTCGAATCGAGGAGATGAAGTCTCTGGTTGGATGATTTTGACAGCCTCAATAAAGGAGCAGACAGATGAAAACGTACCGGCTAAGGCCCTTGCATTTGATTAGCATGGAAAACGACATGTCGAATTTTACCTATCGCCTGAATTTTGGAGTCAAGCTCGATCTGCCGGTCTTCTGCTGGTATGTCGAGGGGGCCGATCAGCATATCCTGATCGACACCGGCGCAGACGCGGAGATGGCTCTTCGGTTTCGGGGATTTCCAGCCACGAATATAGCCAGCTTTGAAGAGGCGTTGGCGGAGTTGAACCTGAAGCCGGATGACATTGATCTCGTGATTCACACACACCTTCATTGGGATCACTGCGGGAATACCTCAAAGTGCAAGAACGCGAGACTGCTCGTCAGCGAAGAAGAACTGCTATTCGCCCTATCACCTCACCCGGTCCTGGCTCCGACCTATCGGCGGGAACTCCTAGCCGGACTGAACTTTGTCCCCGTCAAGGGGGAATTCGAGGTCGCCCCCGGCATCGAGCTTATCCCGGCACCGGGCCATACCCCAGGAACACGGGCGGTCTCGGTTCAGACGGAGAAGGGCAAGGCCTTTATTACCGGCTTCTGCTGTCTGAGGGAGAACTTCGACCCGCCGGAAGAGCTTCGGGAATTCATGCCCGTGGTGGCCCCCGGGATCCATTTGAATGCCGTGGACGCCTTTGAGAGTGCCCTCCGTATCAAAGGCCTGGCAGATATACTGATCCCCATGCACGATCTTTCAATGGTAGGCGTCAAGACCATCCCCTAGAGGTTGGATGCCCCCCGAACTCGTATGAAACTCCATGAAATGAGGTCTTTAAAGCATTAACGCCCGGCCATGAGGGGTCTCTTTTCAAAAACGAGGAATTGAGTGCGTTGTCTCGGCATAGGGCGCTACCCGAGGCGGCCGGAGGGCCACCGCGGTATAGGCCGGATTGATAGCCTTGGCCCATTCTCTGAATCTGCTCCGGCCGCCTTGCCCCTCGGCCGTGAGCTCGGGGCCGAACGGCTTGCAAGCTTCTTTAGCGTTCGAGCGGGTAACGTTTCGTTTTTGAAAAGAGACCCCTCATGACCGGGCGAAGAGGTGTCGAAGATCTGAGAATGTCAAATTCAAGTACAGATCTCATGGAGTTTCCCGGTCGATCAACCTGGCCGCCCTGCGGCAAGGGGTGGTGCTGCCTCCTAAAACTCCCTAATTGTTGCTTCACTCAATTAGGGTCTCACATCCAATGAACCCGGGCGGGGTTCCGGGCTACGAGTTTACGAAACGTGACATCGGGATATCCCACCATGAACGAGAGGGGAACATAGTGGTCCTCCGGGATCTTGAGGGCCTCCCGGAGTTGAGGGGATTCTTCGAGGGCAAAGACCAGGAATCCGCACAGACAGGTCCCGAGACCAAGGGCCTCGGCCATGAGGAGCATTTGCATGGCCGCCAATCCGGGATCAACCTCGGGTGTAACCGCTGCGCCCGGATCGAGGTGGCAGACGATCAGGGCTGGCGCATGAAAAAAGAGCCTGTCCTTGCCCTGCTTGTTGAGTTCTGCGATCTCTCGCCAGATGGTCGGATAGAGCTGGCGTGTTTGATACGATTTGGGAACAGCCTTCCCCCCTACTCGTGACTGTTCAAAGGCCTTCTCGATCCGATCGCCCTGGGCCAGCAGGGCCTCCAGCGTCATGCGGCGGACGTTGTCGATGACATCCGCCGAATGAAGGACCACGAAGTGGAGCGGCTGACGGTTACCGCCGGTAGGGGCGAAGCGTCCGGCCTCGACAATCCTCTCAAGTTTCTCCTGTTCAACAAATCGATTCAGAAACGAGCGAATGCTCCGCCGGGAGCGGAAAAAGGAAAGGAGCACCTCCTCATCGGGGACTTCTTCCCGCAGGGGGGCATCGATAAACTCCGCGGCATCCAGCGAAGGGAGCTGGGGTGCATCTTCCGGGCAGACGGCCTTGCAGTGACCGCATAAGATGCATCTCGACGGATCGGTGACAACCACGGTATCATCGGTCTCCTCAAGAATCCGCCTTACGCACACAGGAATGCAGAGCCCGCAAAGAGAGCATTTTTCTTGGTCTATCCGTACCGTCTCCATGATAATGTCTCCTATTGTCTTGAGCTGCCGAGCTCGGTGTCTGTTAGAACGAGTGTGGAGTCTTACTGAGAAAAGGCCAACGCCTTATGGCATGTGGTGATCCGCAATGCGATGACTGCCAGCAAGTAACAGGAGCCCATGGCTTTGTCAAATGATTTGGGGGGCGAGAGTCCGGCATTGACCTATCGGTCCCTCTCTGCTAGGGGTGCCCTGGAACCATCGCGTCGGAGGAGGGAGATTCCCATGGACGACGTCGTTAGAGACCATAGTCCCGCAGGACAACATCTCGTGTCTGTGAGCAGGCCGGCAAAGGGTGTCCTGCTCCTTGCCATGAACAGACCGGACAAGCTAAACGCCTTGAGTAAGGCCCTCTTGGGCGAGCTCGCCGCCAGGCTGAGAGAGGCAGAGAGCGACCTGGGGGTAGGCTGCGCGGTGATCACGGGGAGTGGCAAGGCCTTCTCCGCCGGCGCCGACATCGAAGACATGGTCAACCGTGGCGTGGACTCCTACCTCGACCCGGATCGCCTTGACCCGTGGAAGACCGTAGAACGATTTGCGAAACCACTGATCGCAGCGGTGAACGGGTACGCCCTGGGGGGCGGCTGCGAGCTGGCCTTGCTCTGCGATTTCATCATTGCGAGTGAGAAGGCTCGGTTTGGCCAACCTGAATTGAACATTGGTGTTTTGCCGGGGGACGGCGGTACACAGCGTCTACCGCGCATGGTCGGAAAGGCCCGGGCCATGAAGATGATCCTGACGGGGGAGATGATTGATGCCCGCCAGGCAAAGGAATACGGCCTCGTGCTGGAGCTTTCGCCCCCCGACGAACTTATGAATAGGGCGATCGCGATTGCAGAGGATATTGCTTCCAAGCCGCCGATAGCCGTTCGCCTTGCTAAGCAGGCGATGCTCCAGGTATTTGAGAAACCGTTGGGAGAAGGGCTTCTCTACGAGAGGGAAGTCGTCCGACAAGCCTTCGAGACAGAAGATCTCGCCGAGGGGATGCGGGCCTTTGTCGAAAAGAGACAACCTGACTTCAAGGGACGGTGATGTGACCCTGCCGCCTATATCTGGCACCGGCCTTGAATAGGTAACATCTAGCCCGCCTTTGTCTTGAGATATCCGTATGGCTCTTCGGTGCAGCGTGAAGCGGGCGCATCTTCGAGCAGCTCAGGCGAGCGGAGGTACCGCGTGACAGGGCCTCGGCACAATAGGACGAAGACCCCTGACGAGTTCGTCCTTTGAATTGAAGCGACACAAGGAGGTACGACGTGCGTCACCTCGCGACGTTGATTGCCTTAACATTTCTGCTTGGATGGACAGAGCAAGGCCGGGCGGAGGATCTGGTCATCTCGGTACCCGAGTCGGTCTCCTTGGGCGAGGTCTTCCTCGGCCGTATTTCATGGGTGGAGCCCGTCAAGAGTGTAAGGATTGAATGGCTGAATAAGGACCTTACCCTCCCTGTTGATGAGAGCGGGGTCGCGGAGTTCCTGCTCGGGACCGATGTGCTCCGCACCAAGCCAGGCAAACAATCCCTCAATGTAAGGTGTCGCTTCAACAAAAAGATCGTCAACCTGACCCGCGAGATCTCGATTCGCTCGAAGGATTATCCGGTACAGAGGTTAACACTGCCTAAGAAAATGGTTTCACCGCCAAAGGAGACCTGGGAGCGTATCAAAAAGGAGCGCGCCGCTGTGGGGAAGGCGTTGCGAACGGTAACAAACAAGAGGAGCTGGACACTTCCCTTTTTGCGGCCGACTGAGGGGGGGATAAGCAGCGTTTACGGGGTGCGGCGTTTCCTGAACGACGAACCCCGTTCACCTCACCGCGGGGTCGATTTCAGGGCCTCCATGGGGACGCCGATCAAGGCGGCCAATTCGGGCAGGGTAATACTCGTGGGTGACCACTACTACGCGGGGAAAAGCGTGTACATCGACCATGGACTCGGCGTCATCAGCATGTACTTTCACCTCTCCAAGATCAAAGTCCTGACGGGACAACCAGTCAACAAGGGTGATGTGATCGGCCTTTCCGGGAAATCGGGCCGCGCCACCGGGCCCCACCTTCATTTCAGCCTCGCCCTTATGGCACAGCTGGCAGATCCAATGCCGCTTTTTGAAGACGCGTTTCCCGCCACCGCCGGCAATTGAAAGAAAACGCGTTTTCCATCAGCCTCAGCGGGATGGAGCTCGGATCTCGCATTGCTCGACCCATTGTGCCGCCCTTTGCCTGATACGACCTAGTTCCTCCTGGTCGTAACCGGGCTTGCTGTCACCGAAGAACTCGGGATGGAGGACGCGGGTTTGATTGAACTCCTGAAGGATGTAGCGTTTTGCGCCGCTGATAAGCCTGGCAATGTCCTCGATTGCAAGGGCGTCCACGATCGAACGCACACAGGTCGTCCTGAACTCGTAGGGCAGGGAGGCCGCCATGATGGCCTGAATGGTCTCCAGGATGGACTCCGGCCGGCAGCCACGGCAAATGATCGAGCCGTATAGATTCGGGTCGGTCTTGATGTCCATGGCCACGTAATCGATGAGACCCTGATCGATGAGTTCCCTCACGACGGATGGACGACTACCGTTCGTATCCAGCTTTACATCATAGCCCATCCCCTTGATCCTGCTGCATAGGGAGGGCAGGTCCTTTTGGAGCGTCGGTTCCCCGCCCGAAATGACGACTCCGTTCAAGAGCCCGCGACGACGCTCCAGGAAACTGAAGACAACGTCAGCTTCAATCAGGAACGATGATCCGTTGTTGCCCTTTACCAGGTCTGGATTATGGCAGTAGGGGCAATCGAAGTTACAGCCCGCCAAAAAGAGGACACAACTCACCTTGCCGGGATAATCGATCAGGGAATTCTTCTGTAATCCACCGAAGAGCATCTCTAGGTCTTCCTCAGGCGACCTTAAACGTCTTACGCAACCCGAATTCCGACCGTTTGCCGTGGTTCCATTGCTTCACGGGTCGCAGGTAACCGACGACCCGGGAGTAGACTTCGGTCTCCGCGTGACAGACGGAGCATTGGGTGTGCTCCCCGTTCAGGTAGCCGTGCGAGGGACAAACACTGAAGGTGGGTGTCAGCGTAAAGTAGGGGAGCCGGAAGTTCTGAACGATCTTGCGTATTAGTCCCCTCACGGCGGTCGTGTCGCCGACCTGCTCTCCGAGATACATGTGAAGGACGGTGCCGCCCGTGTACTTTGTCTGGAGTTCATCCTGTAGTGTCAGCATCTCAAAGATGTCGTCCGTGTAGTTCACGGGAAGCTGGGTGGAATTCGTATAGAATGGCGCTGCGTCGCTGTCCAATTCTGCCTCGTTGGCACAGGTGATCGCGGGAAACCGCTGCTTGTCGAGCATGGCGAGTCGATAGGATGTGCCCTCCGCCGGCGTGGCTTCCAGATTGAAGATGTCACCGGTCTCCTCCTGCACCTTGGCAAGGACGTCACGAATAAAATCCATGACCTTCAGCGAGAACCGGTGTCCTTCATCCGTGCCGATGTCGGCTCCAATTAGATTGAGACAGGCCTCATTCATCCCGATGATGCCGACCGTTGAGAAATGGTTCTTCCAGAAGAGCCCGCTCCCCTCCTTGATCTCCCGGAGGTAGAACTTCGAGTACGGGTAGAGGTTGTTCTCGGTGAACCGCTCAAGCACCTTGCGTTTTAGAGCAAGGCTATCCTTTGCCAGAAGGATCATTTCGTTCAGCCGGGAGAAGAAGTCGCGTTTGTCCCTGGCAAGGAACCCGATCCGAGGCAGGTTGATGGTAACGACGCCGATCGAACCGGTGAGGGGATTAGCCCCGAAGAGACCGCCGCCCCTCTTTAATAGCTCGCGATTGTCGAGGCGCAGGCGGCAACACATGGATCTGGCATCCTCGGGCGACATATCCGAGTTCACGAAGTTCGAAAAATAGGGGATCCCGTATTTCCCCGTCATCTTCCAGATCGGATCGAGGTTTGGATTGTCCCAGTCAAAGTCCGCGGTGATGTTGTAGGTGGGGATCGGGAAGGTGAAGACCCGCCCTTTGGCATCCCCTTCCATCATGACTTCGGCAAAGGCCCGGTTGATCAGATCCATCTCGGGTTGAAACCGGGCATAGGTCTCATCACGTTCCCTGCCTCCGATAATGATTGGGGAATCCTTGAGAATGGAGGGGATTTCGAGATCCATGGTAATGTTCGTGAAGGGAGTCTGGAACCCGACCCGTGTGGGAATGTTGATGTTGAAGACGAATTCCTGAAGGGCCTGTTTTACATCTGAATATTTGAGGTTGTCATGGCGCACAAAGGGGGCCAGCAGGGTGTCGAAGTTTGAGATTGCCTGAGCGCCGGCCGCTTCTCCTTGCAGCGTGTAGAAGAAGTTCACGATCTGTCCCAGGGCCGAGCGGAGGTGCTTGGGAGGGGCGCTCTCCACCTTGCCTTCGACGCCCCGGAAGCCCTGTTTGAGGAGATCCCGCAGGTCCCACCCCACGCAGTAGACCGAGAGGAGACTGAGGTCGTGGATGTGGAGATCTCCTTCCTTGTGGGCGTTTCGGATCTCGGGTGGGTAAATCCGGTTCAGCCAGTATTCAGCCGTGATATCGGATGAGATATAGTTGTTGAGCCCCTGGAGAGAGTAGCACATGTTGCTGTTTTCATTTACTTTCCAATCCATCTTTTGGATGTAGTTCTCGACCAGGTCGACACTCGCCTTGGTGGTTATGGCCCGGATCTGGGCGTGTTGCTCCCGGTAGAGGATATAGGCCTTGGCCGTCTTGGGGAAAGGAGAGTCGAGGAGGACCCTCTCGACGACATCCTGCACCTCTTCGACCTCGGGGATCCTCCCGAATCGCATTTCGTGGGCTAGAGTCAGAACGCGGAGCGTCAACTTACGGGCTTCCCTCTCGCCGAATTCACCCGTCGCCTCTCCGGCCTTGGTCAGCGCAGCCGTGATCTTGGACGAGTCAAATTCAACAATCCTACCATCCCGCTTCTTGATCTCTTGAAACATCCGAACACCTCGCAGACCTGAAATGACTTGGCTTTTACCTGGAAAGGGGGATAACAGTATCACAATATGTTGGGTATCGTCAAGATCAAAATACTAGATGTTGGACTAACGAGCTGATTGCAGTCAGAGTCCGAGACTCGCCGACCTTGACATGATCCGTTCTTTCTCCTAGTTTTGATCACCTCTGAGAGATGCCCAATCTTCGGTTGGCCGATTTGACACCGACCTGAAGGAGTTCGTCTTTGCACGAGGTGAATTGATCGGCTACGGTGAGGACTACTGCCGCTCCAACCCACGGATTAAACTCGACGACGTCAGGGCTTTCATGGACCAGGTAAAGGGCAATCACCACATCATCGCATACGGCGGCCATGGCAAAAGAATGGTCGATCTCTGTGCCGAGTTCGGCATCGCACCCGTGTCGCCCGGCGCCACGCTATGATGATCGCCCGTCGCTTGCCATCCCAAGTTCAACCAATCTTGGCGATAGCCCGCACCTTCCTGCTATCTTCATTGATGTTCTATGTCACCTTTGCTCTGGTGGGACAATCACAGGCATTCGCGAGGCAATATGCGCTTCGACTGGGGATCTTCCGCCGTCCTGAAAACGCCCGGTCCATGGCGCAACACTTCGAGCGTTTGGGTCTCGAGGTGGTTGTGAAAGAGGGTTCTATCAAGGGTCTTGGAAAGGTCTCCATGGTCTACCTGGGATATTTTGAATCGATTAAGGCAGCGGAGAGGGTAGCGGAAGATCTCGTAGCCCGGGGTCTCATCACCGAGTATGTCATCAAGATCTTGCCGCCGGAGGAGCCCTCCCCACCTCCAAAGACATTTGTCGTGCCACCTCGGGATCGGACTGAAAAAGAAGAGCCCCTTGTCATCACGGACATCACCTTCGAGCTGGAAAAAGGTTCCAAGGAGCGGGTGCTGATCCACGGGAACCGCCGTTTCACCCCGACGGTCTTTGGTCTTGAAGAGGATCCTCCGCGGCTGGTGGTTGACATAAGAGGCGTCAGCCGCTTTGCGAAGAGAGTTTCAAATATTCCGGTCGATGGTGAATTCATTAGACAGATTCGGATCAATCTTCACCAAGGCTCGCAAACCATGAGGGTGGTCCTGGACCATTATCCCAGCCCCGAGCGGTACGAGGTAGGGCAGATCTTCTACGAGGACGAAAACATCTTCGCCTTGGAAGTGACCCGCCGGCGCGAGGACGCACCCTCAGAACCCCTAGCAGATAAAGAAGGAGACGCGGCACCGCGGGGAGACGACGTCGCCGACGGGAAGGCCGAGTTATTGGCGACGACTCCTGACAGGGATGCGGCGGAGACGAATTCTGGTGTGAGTGAAGAGAGCACCACAGCTGCAGTGGAGACAAGGGCGGACGAGGGTCCACCTCCAGCCACATCAACACGTGATACCGTCACGCACAAGGCCGACTCACCAACGGCGACTCCAGACGACGAAGCCGGCCGCGTGGATTTTACGGAACCGGCACTGGATTTTGGGATCGCAGTGGATACCCCCGCGCAAGAACAGGAGATCGAGTCCGCCACCCCGGCGGCTGAGGATTCAGGGCAGGTGCGACTGAGGGCCAAGGGCATGAACTTGAGACCGGAAGATGTACACGCCATGCTGGTCGGGCATAACTTCTACTCGAGCTGTTTCGATTTCAACACGACCTTCTGCCATCCCGCCGGTAACTTCGCTAACGCCTTTGTCGATAATGGTGATGAGACCGTGACGGATCATGCCACCAAGCTGATGTGGCAACGGGGTGGTTCGCCGGAGCCCTTGAGCTGGCTCGACGCCAAGGCCTATGTAGAGGAGTTGAACCGCCTGGAATTTGCAGGGCATGCCGATTGGCGCCTACCTACGGCCGAAGAGCTCGCCTCCACGATCGAGGTCTCCTGGAAGAACGGAGACCTCTATGTGAGTACCGTGTTCGATAACCGGCTGCGGGGGTGCTGGAGCACAGACACGCGGGGCCCTCAGCGCGCCTGGAAGGCCGCCTTTCATCTGGGTATCATCATCGATGAGCCGATGACCTACGTGAACGGGGTCAGAGCCGTTCGATCCCTGTAGGCCGATTGGCCGCGACTTGCTCTATTTTGACTGCCATAGTTTTCTCCGTGCTGTTTAGTGGACATAGGGCGCGCGCTCTTTTCGAGACGTTGTAACAAACTGCCAGCTTTCGCTTTATTTACCCTAACGTTGCAAAAGTCGAGGATGGTGCAGATTCCAGGCGCCAAGGGTG
>CAZAGT010000147.1:0-11842 GCA_964484515.1 uncultured Desulfobacteraceae bacterium
TTTTTATGTTTGCTGGACAACTACAATATAGCAAGCTTGAATCTGCAGCATCCTCAACTTTTGCAACGTTAGGGTATACGCAGCCGCAGATGGTGTTTTGGGACTAGTTTCCCTTTAATCTTATAAATCCGATCTTATCCCAAGGAGGAATCAAATGAAAAAACTTTCAACGGCAATTGTCTTTGTGATGTTAGTGCTGGGATCCGCATGCCCTTCATGGGCCGCCTCGTTTGCCGATGTCGCGTTTGTTATTGATCAGTCAGGCAGCATGGGCGGCGAATTCTCTTGGATCGGTAACAGCATCAACAGCATCAATTCCGTATTTGACGCCAACGGCATTACCGCCAAGTACGGTGTCGCGGGCTATGAGTATCACGCGGGTTCGGCCTATTACAAAAATGCCTGGCTGAATCTTACAGATAATGTAGGCGCGGTGATTAGCGAAGTCAACAGCGTCAGTCTCTACGGCGGCACCGAAAGAAGCTACCACGCTGCCGATTGGGCCGCCAATCACTTCAATTGGACTGGCGGAGACTATGCCAAGGTCATGATTCTGATAACCGATGAGGACGTCGATTACGCCTGTTCTTACGCCTATGGTGGGTTGAACGGCGAGGCGGCCCTTGCCCGGATGATTGCCGATAATGACATCCTCCTGAATGTCATCACTAGCAGTTACTTCTACCGCTATTGGGATGAAGCCGTATTCCAGAACTCGAGTACCGGCTATGCGGGGCTCTTCGATCTCAGTTATCTTAGGAACGATCCAGCCGGCTTCACCGCTGATTTCACGGCCGCCAAACTGTCCGAGATCCAGGGCCACATAACACCGGCCCCGGAACCCGCATCCATGCTCCTGCTTGGAACGGGTCTTGCCGGGCTCGCCGGCTTGCGCCGAAGATTCAAAAAGTAAAAATCTGAACCCTATGGTGCCAGCGCATGAGCGGAGCCTCGGCTCCGTTTTTTTTTGTATCATATGTCCGCCGACCACTCGGCCGTGCACCGCGGCCCCTCCGGTAACACCCATCGAAATCGCTTCTCGGCTTCTATTGCCTTCCGCTGGGCTGTCTCTCGCCTCCTTGCCACTCTTCTTCCGGGACGCAGAGGCCATTTTTGCGTCTCGCCGTGACATTTCATCTTTATGCCCGCTAATCATCACCCGGAAGATTGAAAAAGGAGAGCTGAGTCCAGATGGCGGGGAGATGTTTATTTTTGGTCTCCTCACAAGAATATGTGGGCGACAAAAGAGTCTCAGCCTCTATGCGTAGGAGGGCTGTGGTGTCTTTTCGAAGTGACTGGTGGGAGGGCGCCGTCTTTTCATGGCTTATCTGTGGGGGAAACCGCAGCCCCGAGCGAAGTCGAGGGGAATGTCGGAGGGGGCAGAACTACCCCGCAGATAAGGCATGGAAAAGACCAGCCCGGGAGCCCCGGAATCGAAGAAAAGGTATCACAGCCCTCCCACCAGACTCCGCGGCAATCAGATTAGAATCGGAAAGCCCGGATTTCGATCGAAAACAGACGGGAGTTCAATCGATTTTGCCATCGATACCGACCTACTCTACTGACCCGCAAATTCTTGTGAGGAGCTCATTTTTGTAGCTTATAATGAGGGAGAATGCATGAAAGAGCACGGAGTGGAGAGCTACACCGAACATCTTTTGTTGGTTTGCACCAAAATGACGGCGCAAAAGCGTTTGCCGGACTTTGGCCGCCTAAGAGGGACGTCTTCTATCGGCCCCAGAGAACTCGGTTTTTCGATAGCTTCGCTGGACGGCTAGGCCGCTTCGCAGTAGTACTGCTTCTCCACCGCGTCCCTGACACCATCGGGATCCAGACGCAGAATACGGCAGACCCATAGGAAGGAGCCGGGATCTTCATCTTTGCTCCTGAACCATTCTCGCGCTTCCTGCACGATGCTGTGGTAGCGCCTGCTGCCGCGAGCATCTTTTACGGCCTGCTCTAGGACCGCAAGCCACAGATCTCTACAGGCGTCGATCTCTATGCTTTCTACCCGTTGATCGATACAACCGACGGGTCCCTGAAGCATTGCACCTTCAGTCCTGTTATCCTTATTCCATGGCGTCGTTGTATCCAATGATTTCATGTCCTGTCTCCATTTCAGGGTCTGCTGCCGGGCTCTATTCTGTAGTCCTCGATCTTGCCTTGCCGAGGACCCTCGTCTTTGCAAGAAAAAAGGGCGGTCGCCATGGGATAGCTCCATACCAGCCGCCCTTGTTATGGTGAATTTGAACTTCCGTTAACCAAACCGTCGGTTCAAAGGGACAAGGAGATTAAAGGAGAATAGAAACGCTCATGCTCAATATTTACCTTGGAAATCAGCAAGGCACGTGCCAGAATCGGCCATGCAATATTCAGCAAAGATTCGAATGCCTTACCGCCGATATTTGTCGATAAGGCGGATGCTGGATGAAGTGGGGGCCTCTTTTTGCGTGACTATCTCTCCCCATTAGTGGCAAAACCTTACCCACTGATGGCCGTGATACAGGCTCCTTGGCGGTGTTCTCCAAGGCCCCGGCTACCGTGCACTAGGCTTTCTACCCTAGTTGCTCTAATCAGAACTGTCCTTATGTTTAGGATGGAGAGTCTGTCGGAAAACGCCCAGCTGTCCCGATTCCGTAGGGATTGCCCTCATCCCTCGTCACTGCGGCGTACTCAGAAGGTAAAAGATAGAAGGTGGAAGGCTGAAGGGGGAATCTGACTGCTGTCGCTTGTCTTTGCCTCAAGCCTTGCGCCTTGAGCCGTGTGCCACTCATTTACGCCTCATTCATCGGGATTTCTTTACCTGCGGCTCAGTCCCCACCTCTTCAAGGCGGGTCCCCGATTTTGTCCCGCTCGAAGAGAGCGGGATGGACATTTTCAATCAGCCTCCTAGGAAATGACTTTCTGGTAAGGATTCACTAACTCAAAACTGAACCAATGGGAGGATAAGGGACATGAAAAAGCTAGTCAAAGTCGTCGCTATCGTTATCGGTATCTTGGTCGTCCTGTTGATTGGCGTTGCCGTCATCGTGCCGCTTGTCTTTGATCCTAACGACTACAAGGAGCGCATTGTGGCCCTGGTCGAAGAACAGACGGGACGGCAATTGAAGATCCAGGGCGACATCAACCTTTCCTTATTCCCCTGGCTCGGGGTGGAGATCGGCGGGGTGGAGATCGGCAACCCTCCGGGATTCGAAAACCCGGTGTTCGCCCGATTGCAGCAACTTCAGGTTCGCGTCCGGCTCTTACCCCTCCTATCCAGGCACGTTGAGGCCGACGTGGTCAGGGCGCGGGGCCTGATCGTCAACCTGCAGCGCAATAAAGAGGGCCGGACCAATTGGAATGACCTCCTAAAGGCCGAATCCGAAACCAAACCGACGCAAGGGCGGGAACCCCCGGCCGTTCCCGGAGCGCTTGTCATCGGTGGCGTCGACATCCGCGACGCGTCGGTGACCTGGACCGATCGGGCCGCCGGGCAACATATTGCCGTCACCGAGCTCTCCGTCAAGACCTCTGCCGTGACGCTGACCGATCCTGTTGATGTGAAGATCGCATTTGCTGTGGATACCGGAGACATCGGCCTAAAAGGCCGGGTCGAGAGCGCCGACCGCCTCAGACTGGATCTGAAAAAGAAGGTCTACAGCCTCGAGCTTGAGCGGCTCAACGCCGGGCTCAAGGGCAAGGAGCTGCCCGAGGCGGGTCTCACGATCAAGGGCTCCGGGACGGCGACGTTCGACGCCGCGGCGGATAAGATCAAGCTGAGCCGAGTGAGGCTGGAGGCTGACGGGCTGCCTTTGTCGTCCTACACATCCGCTGCCGTCCTCCAGGTGGAGGAGGGCGCTGGTGACCTGGCCGCCCGGACGTTTGATTTGCCCGGCCTCAAGGTGGATATGACGATGACGAGGGGCAAAGACCGCATCTTAGCGACCCTGACCGGGAATACCCGGGCCGACCTCAAGGCGCAGAGAGTGACCATTTCGGAGTTGGCCCTGAATCTCCCTGAATTCAGTACAGAGGGCAGGCGGATCCAAGTGTCGGAGACGGAACCGGCCTCTTTGACGGTTGACCTATCTGCCATGACCGTCTTGCTGCAAGGACTGGCGATGACCGGCACCGTCACGGACAAGGCCCTGCCGCAAGGCGCGCTGTCCATGGCACTGCGTCTCGGCCTGGAGGGAGATTGGAACCGCCAAACGGTCTCCGTCGATCCGATCAACCTCCAGGTGCTCGGGGTCAAGGCCGACGGGAAGCTTGCGATCGTCGCGCTGAAGACCGCGCCTGAGGCCAACGGCTCATTCGCGGTCGCCCGTTTCAATCCGCGAGAGCTTCTTGCCCGTGTGACTAAGGATCTGCCCGCGATGTCCGATCCGAGGGCGCTCACCTCGGCGGAGCTCGCCCTGACCTTTCAGGCGACGAAAGACACCTTGAACGTGAACAAACTCCATGCCCGTCTCGACGACTCCACCTTGACAGGCTCGGTGGAGCTGACCGATTTTGCCGCACGGAACACCCGTTTCGACCTTGCCCTCGATCGCATCAACCTGGACCACTACCGCTCCTCAAAGCAGGGCGCAACCCCGGCCACCGCTGCCGCGCCTGCCGCCAAAACCACCGCCGCAGCGGGAGGCCATCCCCTTGAAAACCTGAAGAAGCTCTCGCTGCACGGTAAGCTGCGTATCTCAGACCTCGTCGCGGGCGGCGTCAAGATGGGCGACTTGCTGGTCGAGATCCAGGCCAGGGAGGGCCTGATTAAAACCGATCCCATCTCCGCCTCCCTCTATGGAGGCTCCTACAAGGGCGCGGTCGAGCTCGACCTTCGCAACCCTGAGCCCAAGATCGGTTTCGAGGAGAAGCTCGCAGGAGTGCGCCTGGATCGACTCTTTAAAGATCTGGACGTAAAAGCGGATACGGCCGACTTCAGAGGTCCCAGCGATGTGACCCTAAAAGGATCGGTCGTGACCGACGCCGCCTTTGAAGTCATCCGGGTCGAGCAGTTATCCGCCGTCGGCAAGCTGGGAAACAAGCTGCCTCTCGGATTGGATGGCGATGGGACGGTGGTGAACCTTAAGGATCAGACGCTGACGGCCGAGCAGATCAAGGCCCACCTGGGAGACCTGACCCTGAAGGTCCACGCCATGGTCACGGGCCTTTCCGCCAAGCCTTCTTTCAACGCCAAACTGAGCGTCCCCACGTTCAACCTGCGCCGGTTATTTTCCCAGATCGGCCGCAAACCGCCCCAAACCGCGGATCCCAAGGCCATGACGGCTGCTGAGTTGGCCGCCGACTTGAGCGGATCCGCTGCGGCCCTATCCATCGAGGCCTTGAAGGTCCGATTGGATGACACTCACCTGGAAGGCACATTGGGCCTCACCTTGCAGCCCGCTCGGGCCTACGCCTTCGATCTGCGGGCGGACGCGATCGATCTGGATCGCTACCTGCCACCGCCCCAAAAGGAAGGCAAGCCCAAGGCGGGGACCCCCGGCACCGCCACGGCCACGGCGCCGCTCGAAGGACTGCGGGCACTGAACCTGGACGGAAAGCTTGCCCTGGGCAAGCTGAAGCTGGACAACCTCAAGCTTCAGGACCTCCGAATACAGATCAAGGGCAAAGACGGGCTGCTGACCCTGAACCCCCTCGCGGCAGCCCTTTACGGTGGGACCTATGAGGGAAACGTCTCGATCGACGCGCGGGGCAAGCAACCGCAGCTCAGCCTCGACGAAAAGCTGGCCAACGTTCAGGCCGGCCCGCTCCTGGAGGACTTGAAGGGACGGAGCCTTTTGACCGGTCTTACGGCCGTCGATATTAAGGCAACCGCCACGGGTGCCGATGCGGATGCCATCAAGCGGACCCTCAACGGAACAGTCGCTTTCAAGCTCACCGACGGTAGCATTGAGGGCGTCGACATCCTGGGAGAGATCTGCCGCGCCCTCTCCGGCATCATGGCGGGGTCGCTCAGCCGGGAAGATCTCGCGGCCGGCATCATCCAAATGGCCACTCAACGGGCCCGGGGCGAGGGCGAGGAACGGCCATCAGAGAATCGCACCCGGTTTACGGAGATGGGCGGCTCCATTTCCTTCAAGGACGGCGTCGGCACCAATAAAGACCTCCAGCTCCAATCGCCATTGTTACGGGTGGAAGGCGGCGGAACGCTGAACCTGCCCAAAGACGTCCTCGATCTTCGGGTTACGGCGGCGCTGGTCAAGAGCTGCGAGGGCCAAGGGGGGAAAAGCTTCCGTGAATTGGCCAATTACCCGATCCCGGTCAACATCAGGGGCCCCCTGACCAACCCGGAGGTGAAGCCGGACTTTACGGCCGGCATCATGAAGATCCTAGGGCGCCAGCAGAGCGAAGAAGAGCAGCCCTCTCCAGCTCCCAGGCAGCAGCAAACACAGAAGGTTCAACCGCAGAAGGTTCAACCCCAGAAGGATCAGAAAGAGGAATTGGAGGACACTGCCCGGGATCTCCTGCAAAAGGGGCTAAAGGACCTCTTCAAGCGGTAGCAGGGAATTGCCGGTGCCGAGCGTATTCGTTCACTCCAATTGAGCACAGGAATATAATGAGCAGGATTCCGAATACCTAATTTCAGCGCGTGTTATGAGCACGCTTTAGGTGGGTATAGTCCCGCTCTAGGGCCCCAAGCCCCACGCTGAAATTTGATGGGTAACCACACCCTGATTGTACCTGGACTCAAGGAGGTCTACGATCAGTCACGACTCGCGCCTGCCAATCGTTCACCGCGCGATCACGGCCCGGTAGGTAGTGTCCATACGGAAATGCATCTAGACACCCCCGTAGGGTTTCGAACAGAAAGGAGAGCAAACAATCATGATCAGGCAAGTGGAGTATTTTGAAAAACCGGGAAAAGAAAACACGTCGCGATGTCTCGATATCGTCAAGGGACTTGTGAATGAAGGCTACGCGCACGTGGTCGTCGCCACAACCGGCGGCGACACCGCCCTGGAGTGCGCCAAGAAACTCAAAGGAAAAGAGGTGAACGTCGTCGCGGTGACCCACAATGTCGGGTTCAGCAAGGAGCCGAACAAGGATGAGTGCTCCCCGGCGGCCAGGCAGAAGCTGGCGGAACTCGGCGTCAAGGTCTTTACCGGGGCCATCCTCACCCGGGCAATTGAATACGCCTTTATGGATAAACACCAGGGTATCTACCCGGCGTACATCGTCGCTCAGACCCTGAGGCTCTTGGGACATGGGATCAAGGTGTCGGTTGAAATCACCATGGAAGCATGCGACGCCGGCATGATTCCCGAAGGCGAAGATGTCGTGACGGTGGCCGGAACCGGCCGAGGCGCTGATACGGTGGCGATCCTCCGTGCCCACCCTTCCAATCGGTTTCTCGACGTCAAGATCAAACAGATCCTTGCCAAGCCGCTTTAGGCTGAAGAGCAACGAGAACCGTCGGTAAACATCGCCTGAAACGGTTTGCCGTCCTGCCGGCATAGTAGAAGGACCCACGCCTCCCGGGCAGCAGCTTGGGAATACCGTGACAAGATCTGGTGGATGTCTCAACGTACGCATTGCAGAGGCAAGGACCGAAGAGCCTGGCGTGACGCATTCCTGGGCAGAACGAGACGCCCATGAGGGGACCATGGGGGGCGAAAAGGCGTCAGCGCTGCGGACGGCCGGACGCTGACGGTTCAACGACCGGTTTTCACGAAGTGTCACGCGACGTGATGAAGGAACGCGATTGAACGAAAATGCTCAATTCGCGGAAGCCGAACGAAAGGTCATTCCGCGCGTTCCCACACCAGCCGTCCTATGACATATCTGCCCCCCATGAGCATGGGAGACGTCTTGAGGATCAAACAGTTTCCGGTGAACTCATAAAAACGGACGTTGTCCGTGCCGATCCAGTTTGGAAAAGAACTGCCCAACACATGGTGAGTAACCTTGCCCGCCTTTTCGTCCACGTCGTAGGTCCCAAAGTAGGCCCGATGCCCCTCAAATGCTGCCGCCACCTCTTCGGGGGTGCCTTTGAGCCAATCATTCGAGGCAAAGACCGGCCGATCCGTGTCCAGGAGCTGGGCCGACATGTATCCCCGCTCATCGTACATGAGCTGCCCTATGGGATGGGTGCCCAGGAGATGGTGCACCTCATCGTCATCGCTTCGGTACTCCGCCGTAACCAGCTTCCAGGTACCGGCAAACAGATTCCTATGCATTTGAGCCATCCTCTTCCAGTAATTTCATGAGTCTCACCAGCATGTGGTCACGCCAGCCCATGATTTCCGCGACCGTGTTCGTTCGAGCCTTTTCCATGGCCCTGGTGCCCGCAACGATCTCTTCGAAGGCACCGGCCGGGATTTCGGTCCAGGCATCCATGCTGCTCCACCTGTAGTGATAGGACTGCCCGTAGCGTTCTTTGAATCGTTCGATACCGTTTGCCACCAGGTGAATTCGCATGAACGGCCCGAGGAAGGGATCACGGAGGCCGATGCCCATGCAAAACGCCCTGTCCACATCCTCTACGCTGGCCACGCCTTTGGCCACGAGATCGATAGCCTCACGGAGCAGGGCGGCCTGCAATCGGTTCACGATGTAGCCCGGGACCTCACGCTTGAGCAAGACGGGGATCTTTCCGAGTCTACTCATGAACTCACAGGCCGCCTCTACGGATCCGGCGGAGGTCTTCTCGCCCCCGACGATCTCGACGATCGGAATGAGGTGGACCGGAAGGATCGGGTGTACGAGCACACACCGTTCCGGTCGCCTGGTGACCCGCTGGATTTCCGTCATCAAAAGTCCTGAGGCGCTGCTGGCGAGGATTGCACTTTCAGGTGCGAGGGCGTCCATTTCCTCGAAAACGCTCTTCTTGATCGAATAGTCGTCGAAGACCGATTCCTGAACATAGTCGGCGCTCTCAACAGCCTCGGTCAGGCTCGTCGTCGTCTCGATCCGGTCGCCAGCCTCGGCCCGCGCGCCTTTCTTCAGAAAACCGCTCTCCTCCAGGAACGCGATATTCGTCCTGATCACCCGAACGGCCTCCTTCAGGGCCGAGGTGTCAATGTCATGCAGGATGACGTCAAAGCCCTTGGCGGCAAAGATCGTCGCCCAACCCTGCCCGATGAGACCGGACCCGACGCATGCGACTCGTTGTATCTTCATAGTGAGAATCCTCATTCCGTTCGGATAAAACGTTTCTACAGCTTAGAGGGAGGGTTCCTGCTCGCCTGAGGCCATCATAGCAACCCGACCTCCCGCTGACAAGCAGCCCCACACCCGCACCGATCCAAGTCCAACTTTCCCGTAGCAGACAAGATTCATCCCCGCAATGTCAAGAAGCCCGATGCCGGCACAATCTGGAGGGCTATCCCGACAGCGTTCCGCTGGTCTTGCTTTCGGATGGAATGATACCCGGCCCCTTGGTGGAGAATAATCTGATTGACCCAGTCCGGCCTTATTGAGAAAAATAACCCTGATACCCATTGGTAATTCAATCGAGAATAGGAAACCAAGGTATCAAAGAATTCCGTACTCATTTGTCTGGAGAGAACGACGATGGCCCAATCTGAAACAGAAGTCCTTCGCACCACCACCTGGTCTGCAGGGCCGGGATGCCATGGCGGCTGCGGCGTACTGGCCCACATCAAGGACGGCAAACTGATCAAGATAGAGGGTGATCCGAATCACCCCTGGAACCAGGGCAGGCTTTGTGCCCGGGTCCTAGCCATGACTCAGTATGTGGATCATCCTGATCGCTTGCGGCAGCCGCTTAAACGCGTGGGCGAACGTGGGGAGGGGAAGTGGGAGCCGATTCCCTGGGACGAGGCCTTCAATCTCGTCGAAGAAAAGATGGATGCCATCCGGCAAGAATACGGCCCCGAAAGCATGTTGTTCAATGCCGGCACCGGCAGGGATATTTATCCCTGGCTCTGCATGCTGGCCTATGCCTACGGCAGCCCCAACGTCATGTTCGGTCTCACCGGTAACGCTTGCTATGGGCCACGAGTGGCTGCCGTGAACACGGTTCAGGGGGATTTTGCCGTATTTGATGCAGCCCAATGGTTCCCGGATCGGTATGATGATCCAAGGTACAAGGTGCCGGAGTGCATGATCGTCTGGGGATATAATATCCATGCCACCTGCCCCGACAACCTGTTCGGCCACTGGATCATCGATCTGATGAAACGGGGGACCCAGATCATCTCGGTTGATCCCCGGCTCTCCTGGTTCGGGTCCCGAGCCAAATACCGGCTGCCCTTAAGACCCGGCTCTGATCCGGCCCTGGCCATGGGACTCTTGCATGTCATCATGAATGAGGACCTTTACGATCATGCCTTTGTTGAGAAATGGACAAACAGCCCTCACCTGATTCGTGAAGACACCCGCCGTCTGTTGCGTGAAAATGATATCGACAAACAGGGCTCAAAAGCGAATTTTGTAGTCTGGGACAAAGAATACAAAGAGACCGTGATCTGGGATTCCGCTAGTGTGGACTATCGCCGTAAAAACGCCTCCCCCATGATCAGCGGTCAATGCAGTGTGAAGCTGACAGACGGGCGGACGGTCACATGCCACACGGTGTGGGACGCCTTTTGTCAGGAAGTCGACAAGTATCCGTTGGATCAGGTGGAAAAGATCACCGGCGTCCCGGCGGATGCTATTGCCGATGCGGCCCGCTTTTACGCCAAGAGCAAACCGGCGGCCATTCACTGGGGCGTGGCCGTGGACATGACACCGGCCCTTACCCCCCTGGTACAGGCCATATCCTGTCTCTGGGCCATCACCGGCAACCTGGAGATCCCGGGCGGAAATGTCATTGCGCGCATGGCCTTTGATGTAGCCCCCTATGCATTGCCCGGAAGCGAGGGCGCGATTAGGCTCAAGACAAAGGAGATGGACAGCCCTCGAATCGGCAGGGACCGTTACATGCCGATCAACAAGTTCTATTGGCGGGCCCAGACCGACCTGGCCCTGGAGCAGATCTTTACCGAAAAGCCATACCCCATCAAAGGCATGTGGATTCAGACCGCGGGTATCATGCAGGGCCTGGGCATGGACCCCAAGAGGTGGCGTGATGCCCTGAAGAAACTCGATTTCGTGGTGGCTGTGGACCTCTTTCACACCCCCACCACCCAGTATGCGGACGTCTTACTGCCGGCGACCACCTTTCTGGAAAAAGACAGCTTCCGGAGTTGGTGGGTGCCTCTTCAGTCCATCAACAAGGTGATGGAGGTGCCGGATTGCCGATCCGACATGGAGATCAATTTTGAGTTGGCCAAACGGTTTGACCCGGAGTTTGCCTTTGAGAATCTCCATGACCTCTATGACGACATCCTCAAGCCCGCGGGAATGACGTTTGCCGAACTACAGGAAAAAGGCTGGGCCTATCCTCCTGAAGGTAGCCCGAGCTGTCCCTACCGCCGTCACGAAAAGGGATTGTTACGTCCGGACAAGAAACCGGGCTTCAAGACGCCTACCGGCAGGTTTGAACTTTACGCCACACTGCGGGAGGAATGGGACACGGAGCCCCTTCCGCATCACGAAGAAGCACCCTTTACGCCCGTCAGCCGTCCGGACCTCTACAAGGAATATCCGCTGATTCTGTCCACCGGAAGGCGGTCCCCGGCCTTTTTTCACACCGAGCATCGCAATATCCCCTGGTTGCGAGATATTGATCCGGATCCCATTGTGGAGATTCACCCGAAAACCGCCCATGAACACCGCGTCAGTAACGGCGAGTGGATTTGGATCGAAAACTGGATGGGCCGGGCCAAATTCAAGGCCAAGCTGACACCGGTGGTACCCCCGTGGATGATCATGGCGGCCCATGGCTGGTGGTTCCCGGAGGAGAAGCCGGCGGAGCCGTCACTCTTCGGGGTATGGG
>CAZAGT010000148.1:0-11819 GCA_964484515.1 uncultured Desulfobacteraceae bacterium
CCTTGGCCGGGGCGCGGTTGATCTCGTCGGCCAGGATGATGTTGGCGAAGATCGGTCCCTTCTTGGTCGTGAAATCACCGCTCTTCGGATTGTAAACGAGGGTCCCGATGAGATCCGCGGGCAGGAGGTCCGGGGTAAACTGGATCCTTTGAAACGAGACCTGAACCGTTTTGGCCAAGGTGCTCACCGAGAGGGTCTTGGCCAAGCCCGGAACGCCCTCGAGGAGCACGTGCTGATTGCAGAGGAGCGCCAACAGCAGTCGATCCACGAGGGCCTGCTGGCCCACAATGACTTTGCCGATTTCAGATCGTATCCGGCCCAGTAGGGCACTCTTTTCGGTAACCCGCTCACCGATCTGTTTCACATCCACCGCCATGGCTTAACCTCCCCAGCACGTGTCATTTGAGGGCATCATGAAAACATCAAACACCTTGTGTTTAAATAGATATCAAGAAACAATATTCTTACCCAAATGTATTTGTGCAGAGCATAGCACACGTCATGAGCCCTCCGTAGGAAGGAATTCTTGAAGAGGAGGGCGGAAGTATAAGATCATTTTTTATTATAATGAGTTTCGTTAGCCTTTCAAGGCCGTTGGCTGTCAAGTCTTGACGGGCTAAAGAATTAAGAGTAGGTCAGGTAGTGTTAGATGCGGAGCTCTACGAGGAACCCTTGCCTAAATGGTGGAAGACCGGTTGGACGGATTCACGTCCTGCAAGGGCGCGGGAGGAGGTTGTGGTTCTGATATGATCACCAAACGAAATAGAGGAGAACGCGGTGGGAAGGCGCAGGAGAGAAAACCAAGGGTCCTGATATGGCTTGCGGTGGCGGCCTTCGCCCTCTTCATCCTCATCGTCATGGCGATGAATTCCATAAAACCTGAATATCTGAAGCTCGATCGTAAAGACGGCGACCCCAAGGGCGCGAACTTCATCAGGGTGAATCAGGCTTTGATCATGCAAATGTACGAGAACTGGTTGCCTAACGATCTCTTTTGGCCGACGGTATTGCTTGACAACATGCCCAACTACCAGATCGGGCAACTGGAGGTTGTGCGGTACAACGTGAGGGTCTTGCGGGACAACCTGTCAAGAATGAGGACGACGGACAAACTGGACCCATATGCTGAGGGTGCCTTCACGGCCCTTTCGAATGATCCATATAAATGGTGGTTTCCCTCAGCTGAAAGCAAATGGAGATTGGCCTTCCGAAATCTGGACGACTTCTACAAAAACCTTTTGGCCGGCCAATCCCATTTCTATCCGCGGGCCGATAATCTGGTTGAGCTTCTTAATCAGTATGCCTCCCTCATGGGGGGAGTAAATACCAGGCTTATCAATGCCCCGCGCGATATCAAAAAGACCCTTTCAATGGAGGATCAGCGGAGAGAAACCGGCGCTGAGAGTGGAATGGTGAATATTGATATCCCCTGGCACAAGATCGATGACAATTTCTACTATGGCCAAGGGGTCGCCTACGCTCTCTATGAGTCCTTCCGGGCGATTAGAGTCGATTTCATCGACGTGCTGATAGACAAGAACTCGGTCAGGCTGGTAGACAAGATCTTGGAGGATTTAAGGCGCTGCAATTTTGAGCCTCTTATCGTCTTCAACGGCAGCCCGGGCAGTATGTTCGCCAATCACTCCCTGAATTTGTCCGGGATGTTCAATGATGCCCGTCAGAAGATTAATTCACTGATCGTGGCGCTCAAGCAAGGTTAGTCCGGAAATGGCTCTTTTCCCCCTGAGCGGCGTTCTCCGCGGGTTTCCACCTACGACGTACCTCATGTACGCCTCGGTGAAAACCCTTGTGCGGCCTTGCTCAGAGCGAAAATTGCACATTTCCGGATTAAACGTTCTCTGGCGAGCGTAACTAATCCAACTTTAGGCACTTTAGTTCACTTTAGGCACTTAAAATTTCCTCATGCACGAAATGTCGATAGCCCAGAGTCTCGTTGAGATCATTCAGGAAGAGATGATCGCGCATCAAGCGAAGAAACTCAAATCCGTGCGCTTGCAGGTGGGCCAGATGTCGGCGGTGGTGCCCGACTCCCTTTCGTTCTGTTTCGAGATCGTTACCGCCGATACCAGCCTGGCAGGGGCTGAGCTGATCATGGAGGTCATTCCCCTAAAAGCCCGCTGTCGGGCATGCGGCCGGAGCTTTGTGGTCCAGGGGCACGTCTTTGCTTGCCCCGAATGCGACAGCGGCCAAATCGATGTGACCCAAGGGCAGGAGCTGTCCATTGTCGAAATAGAGGTGGCTTGAGAAAAGCCATGAGCGAGCGGCTGTTGGCGTGTATCGAAAAGCCACGCTGTTTACGAAAGGGGAATCTCACATGAAGATCCCGTTTGTCAGAAACGTCCTCGAGGCCAATGATCGGATTGCCGGACAGAACAAGGACCTGTTTGATCAGAACGGCGTGCTGGTCATCAACCTGATGAGTTCACCTGGGGCGGGCAAGACCAGCCTCTTGGAGAGGACCATCGAAGCCCTGCGAGACGACCTTGCGATCGGTGTGATCGAGGGCGATATTCAATCCTCCCAAGACGCGGAGCGAATCGCAAAAAAAGGCGTCGCGGTCGTTCAGATCAACACGGACGGGGCCTGCCACCTGGACGCTAACATGGTTCGGGGTACCCTGGATCGTTTTGACCTCAGCTCGCTGGATCTGTTGGTGGTGGAGAATGTGGGAAACCTGGTCTGCCCGGCGGAATTCAGGGTCGGTGAGGATCTCAAGGCCATGATCCTCAGCGTGGCGGAGGGAGACGACAAGCCGTCCAAATACCCCCTGATGTTTCGGGAGTCGGAGGTCCTGCTCGTCAATAAGATCGACCTCCTGCCGCACGTGGATTGCAGCTTGGAGAAGATGGTGGTGGATTCACGAAAGATTAATGTCGACCTGGATATCTTTGAGGTGTCCTGCAAGACGGGTCAGGGCTTGGAGGGTTGGTACGACTGGCTGCGGGAGAAGGTCAAGGAGAAGAAGGTAAAAGGTAGAAGGCTGAAGGGGGGAGCGAGGGGGTTGGAGGTCTGAGGGGCGCGACTTCGTAGCTTATAGGTTTGAGGCTGAGGCGGAGGGAAGTCACGAGTGACAAGTGACGAGTGGAAAAGGCGTGAGGCCGGAGGGTCGGGCGAAGGCTTTTAGGAACAGCTCATAGCTCGAAGCTGAAAAGCAAAGGATGTGAGGTGCGAGGAGGAAACGGAAATCCGTCAACGTACGCAGTCGAATTAGGATAACGGCTCGACGCAATCGTTTTTAACTGTCTGCGATTTATGGATCTTTTGCCTTCAGTCTTCAACCTCAATACCTGGGCATTTCAGCTGTCTGTAAGAGCTGTACATAGCCACTCACCGAGTTCGCCATAAAGATCCGCTCTCGTCGTTGGACGTCCGGGGACATGTCTTTGAAGGCCGTCAGGTCAGGATCGTCGGTGAGCAACCTGTTCACACATCGTTCCACGAGGTCTCGCGATCCGCGGGATACTTCTGAGCTAATGAGCGCCTTCCACCTCAGGAGTTGATCCCAAAATCTGCGTATCAGTCGGTGTGAACTTTTCCCCTGCCCAAAGTGGCTATAGCAGATGGTTTGGTCCTTCAAGGCAAGCATACGTTTCAGGCTCTCCTGAAACTCAGGCAGGCAGAAGACGGGTGGGGTGGCCGGACGAAGATATTCTTTTTCGCCAACGACAAAGAAGTTTCCCGCTGCCTCCCCGGCGAAAAGTTTGTCATGGTAGCAGAAGCTCAAATGGTGGGCGGCGTGCCCAGGGGTCTCTATGATATCGAGCCCCTTGATATCGGACTCCGGGTGCGGAATAAGTCGTTCCGGAGGGGAGGGCTTGATGACACCGTAAAATTCAGCTAATTCGCCGAGTACCTTTTTGCTGCCTGCCCAGAGCTTTGATGGGTCGATGAGGTGCCTGATGCCGATGCGATGGGCCACGACCTTTGCCGTCGGAAACGCTTCCAAGAAGTCCGCTAGGCCACCGGCATGATCGATGTGGATGTGGGTCAGAAGAACGAAATCTACTCGATCCCAGTGCATGGTCTTGAGCGCGTCGATTAAGTGATGAACGGGATTGGAAGGCCCCACGTCGATGACTATGTTCATCTCCCCCTCAAGCGCCCATGCACCGATGAAGTGCTCATATCCGGGCCTGTCGATCGGGATCTCAATGAGCTTCGCTTTTGCTTCCACCTTCTACCTTCAGCCCTGGGCCGCAGGCCCGGCACCTTCGACCTCTCTAATCTTAACATATAGGTCTTTGACGATTTGCCCAGATACGCGTGCCATGGCGCGGCTCATCGCCTCGGCCAAGGCTCCCGGATTTTTTGACCGACATTCCTCTTCCACTTGATAGGTCTTTTGAAGCAGAATCCTCCTACTGATATCCGGTTCGTTTTCGGCCATTAGGGTGATACTGAGGGTCAAGACCGCTGTCCAGACGGTTGTCGTGTCCCACTCGAAGAACTCATCGACGGAACCTTCAATGACAAAGGAAGAAGGAAAACGGCTGTCATGGGGAAGGACGGCCCGAAAGAGCCCGGAGCCCTTGATGTCCCTGCTTAAGAAGTAAGTCACGAGATCGCCGGGATTGCTCCGCCACCTCTTATAGACGTAGGCCTCTCTCCTGAAGGAACCTTCCCGATAGATGATCCGACTGGTGTTGTATGTCGGGGCCACCGCAAAACGCTCAATCCTGATGACGTAGGGTAGGGGCGCAAGGCCATTGCCGGACGGGATCTCATATTCGAGGGTGTAGTATTCGATCTGGGGACCGGGATGCTTGGCCTGCATACATCCACCCAGGAGGAGAGGGGAACTAAGGCCTAGAATCAGTAGTATTCGAGGGGGCTTCATAGGGCAAAACTCACCAATGTTCAAAATAACTCAATGCTCGTGGAGAAGGGTTTCCAGTAAAGAATCATGAGGATGGACGCAAGAAATAAGCCGGAATATTGGAATGTTGGAATAGCCGACTTCGCCATAGTAGCCTACGGCTGCGACGGCTGAACTGGAATGCCGGAGGTTCTTTTCAATCACATATTACTCCATCGTTCCATTATTCCATTATTCCGGGGTTGCCCCTAAGCTGGCGATTGCAGAATCAACATCTGCGGCTTTATCGGTCCACAGGCCGTTCATTTATGGACAGGCGTGCCCCTTTTTCGTGAATGAGTTGTCCCATTCGCAATACATGTGACAGGCGGGTTAGTCTCCAAAGACCGCCCCGTCCACCTTTCTGGGGGGCGGCGGTTCTCCGAAAAGCAATTGCGATGGCTGGTCTGCCAGGATCTCGATGATACGGTTCAGGTTATCACTCGCCTTCTCCAGGTTCTGGCTTGTTACCAGGAGGTTCTGCCTGAGGTAGGTGACGGTTTGATCGGTTGTTCCGACAAGCGAAGTCCCCTTCTCCAGGAATGCATTGGCCGTCTCCATCGCGCGTCTAAGATCCTCGAAGGTCTTGTCGATATTCGCCCTGTTCACGGTAATGATCCCTTTCACACCGGCTAGGGTCTCGTCGGCCTCATCTAAAAGGGCATTCAGCGAGCGGGCCGCCTCTTCGACCGAGCTCATGATATTCCCAAATTGCTCTCCCCCGAGAACGTGATCGAGCCCTTCCAGAGAGCCCTGAATTTGGGCTGAGATCTTCTTTATCTCCGTGTCCGTCATGAGTTGATTCATGTTGTCGAGGGTCAGTTTGACCTTGTCGGAGATCCCAGCGATGTCGAGCGAACGCATTTGGTTTAGGATGTCATCGAGCCCTTGCATCAATTTGCTGATATCGGAGGGTCGCGACTCCACGATAGGATGTTCGGACGGGAAGGTGAGAGACGGTGTCAGATCAGGCTCGTCTTTTCGTTTTTGATCCAACTCGAGGAACATCGTTCCGGTGATACCGACGACCTTCAACTGGGCCACGATACCTCGGGATAGGGTCTGGCCGGACTCGACCCTCATAACCACTTGTATGAGTTTGGCATCGGGGGCAACGCGAATCGAGGCCACCCTACCGATGGAAACTCCGCGGTACTTCACCGGCGCATCCACCTCCAGGCCTTGGACCGATTCATCAAAATAGGTAGCATAGTAGTTGCCCTTCTCAAGAAAATGTGACATCCCCAGCCAAACAAGGGTCACGACCGAGATGAGCATGCCGCAGGACAGAAATAGGCCCACCGCAAATTTGGTCTGTCGAGATGCCATTATCCTGACACTTCCCGAGACGCGTCCACGTCTAGTCCCGATTGCCGGCTGAAGAAATTCCTGACCAGCGGATCCTGGCTATGATCCCGAAGCTCAATGGGATTCCCTTCAGCGATAATACCACGCCTCTGCTTATCGAGCATAATGACCCTGTGGGCCACGGTATAGATACTCTGGAGTTCGTGGGTTACGATCACCATGGTGGTTTTGAGGGACTTATTGATACGAATGATGAGGTTGTCGAGATCGGCGGCGCTGATCGGGTCGAGACCTGCCGAAGGCTCGTCAAAGAACAGGATCCGGGGATTAAGCGCCATGGCCCTGGCCAGGCCGGCCCTCTTCTTCATGCCGCCGCTGACCTCGGAGGGGAGGTAGTTTTCATAACCCTCCAGATTGACGAGCTTGAGTTTCATCTTGACCAGGGTGTCAACAGATTTTTTAGGCAAATCGGTATATTCGCGGATAGGAAGGGCCACGTTTTCAGCCAGGGACATAGAGCCGAAGAGGGCCGCGCTTTGATAGAGGATCCCGATCTTTCGCAAAATCCTTTGGAAGGCTGCGGTGTCGGAATCGGAGAGGATATCGCCATCGATAAGCACCTCTCCCGAGAGGGGCTTGATGAGCCCGACCAGATGTTTCAACAGGGTGCTCTTGCCGCATCCGCTTCCACCAAGGATGACGAATATCTCTCCCTCGTAGACGTCGAACGAGATACCATCCAAAATGACGTCGTCTCCATAGCCCGCAACCAAATCTCTTACCTGGATGATGGCTTTTCTAGTCAACTCTTCTTTACCCCTTTTTTGGGATCTCAATGGCGCGAAGGCGCCCAATACCCGTCAAGAATAGCTATTGAGATAGAAGGCTGAAGACTGAAGGAAAAAGATTTAGCCCCCGACCCTCATTCCTTGTCTATGGTTTCCTTCTCCTCTCGTCACTCCCAGCTGCGACTTAGCCTCCAACCTCCAAACTCATACCCCCAACCGACGAAGTCGCATGCCCCACGCCAATTCTTAGAGTGTCTTCACCTTCGGCCTTCCACCTTCTGCCTTCAGCCTATTCCGGCCTCTCATCCCCAGTAGCGGAGAATCACCGCCAGAATAGAATCTGAAAGGATGATCAAGAAAATGCTGCTGACCACGGCAGACGTCGTCCCCTGCCCGACGGAAGCCGCCCCGCCGCGTACTTGAAAGCCGCGCAGACAGCCGATCCACGCGATCAGCAGGGCAAAGATGGCGCTCTTGAAGAGTCCCCAAAAGACATCGAATATCGTTAAGGCCTTTATCGTTTGGGCAATGAAGGAGTTAGCCGTCAGGTCAAGCATGGTGACTCCCACTATGAGACCGCCAAAGATGGCAAACACGTCTGAGAAAAGCGTCAGAAATGGAACCACGGTGACGGAGGCGATGATCTTCGGCACAACCAGAAATCTCGTCGGGTCGAACCCCATCGTAAAGAGTGCATCTACTTCCTCCGAGACCTGCATGGTGCCGATTTCGGCGGCAAAGGCGGAACCGGACCGCCCGGCCACAATGATGGCCGTCATGATGGGACCCAGCTCACGAACCATGGCGAGGCTCACAAGCGAAGCCACGTAGATGTTGGCGCCGAACTGTTGAAGCTGAGCTGCGGACATAAAGGCCATGATGAGACCGAGAAGAAAGCTGATCAGGACGACAATCGGCAAGGCATCTACACCCGTCTTCTGCATATACAGGATCGTGTCATCGGTCCGTAACGATTTGGGATGCAGGATGACATAAACCAATGACAAGAACACCGATCCCACGAACGAGACAAGATACTTTAGGTCTGCGGCATTCTTGAATGTGGCATCACCGAGACGAAGAAATATGTTGGGAGGACGCAGCCTCGGGATAATCCTCTTGTCGGGCGGAACCCCGAGGTTGATGATGGCTAGGGTTTCTGCGCTCGCGTTTAGCAGGTCAAAGTGACCGTCGGCCCCCGTGACTGTGTCTCTTAGTTCAGTAAGGACCAAAGCACCGAAGTCATCGACGTATGAAACCTTTCCGATATCGACGGTCAAGGAGGGTGGGATTTGCCCTTCCAACAGGGAGCTGAATACACGGAGCATATGTGAGGCGTTTTCCGCATCCATGCGGCCGAAGATATTGAGGAGAAGACCTCCGTCGGGACTCTCGGATACCTCGTACTGATACGACTGTGGGCCCGTGACTGTTCTCACAACTCAGTTCGCTTGTTCATCCCGCTCGGCGAGGGGAATGGAATGATCGTGTGTTGGATGCAGTTGCCGTCTTTATCCAAGAAGAGGCACACCGGCAAAAGAGCAGATCGGTCTTACTCGCGCCTCAAGTGCGAATATCGATCTGCTCAATGCCGCTTCTTGAATTTGAACTGTTTTAAGTCGTCCTCATCGACACCATAGGTCTTGGCGAGACGGTCCACATCCATTTGAAAGATGAGCCAGCCGAGGAGCTCATTATCCTTCTCCATGACAAAGGCGACCTCTATTTCTTTACGATCCATAGGATGTCCCTGATCCGCCCGATAGAGAGTGAGGACCCGATGGAGGGACCCATCGTCCCCTTCAAAATCGATCCCCAAGTACGTGCTTCCTACCAACTCTCCCACGTCGGTGTCTTTCCTAATCGAATAGGCATACAGCACTCGTTTGCGTGGATCCAGGAGGATTGTGCCGGTATAAGGGCCGGAGGCGGCTTCTTGGGCATCGAAGAAATTTCGCATGATTTGGGTAATTCGCTCCTTGTTTCCCTGCTGGAAATCATCGATTAGTAGGGATCTCAGGAGGAAGTAGTCCTTTGCCATCTGATTTCGCAACTCAACCTTAGCTGTATCCTGGATTTGACGGGTCGGTTTGATGCGAGGGATCCCAAAGAGGAGGGCGGCGCTCAAAAGGGCGCCGGCACAAAGCACCGGGATAAGCCAATACCATATCCGGCGGTACCTCTTCTCCAGGCTCTGGGCGGCAGTCACATCTCGTCCCAGCGATAATACGCCAAGGAAGTTGTGATGGTCGTCGTTGAGGGCCGTTGTACTGGTCGATATGAACCGGATGCCCCGTTCGGGGTGCTTTATTCGAAGGATTCTTTCTCTGACCGTGTCCTTTTTTTGGACCTCCTTGACAAACTTCCTGTAGACATGGGGGTCCTCATAGATCTCTTCGACGGAACGATCCTGCATTTGCTGCCAGTTCCGTCCGTAAAGATCCTCGGCGGCTGAATTCCAGGTGAGAATCCTGCCTTCGCGGTCGGTGAAGATAACGGCGTCAGGCAATTGATCGCAGAACTCCTTTAGGCCGTACACAATCTGGCTCGTCTGTTCGAGCCGCTGGGCCAGGAGTTTGGAGATCTCACGGGCCACCGTCGGAAAATCACGCAGGAAATTGTTGATCCGCTCTTTAGGTATCCGGAGGGCCTTGCCCTCACTCCCAGCCCTGACGGTTGCTGTCCGGCTGGCCCCCAACAGGAAGGACATCTCGCCGAATAGCGACCCCGGTTCCGTAATCTCGGTTATTTTTGTGTTTCCCTTTAGGATATCCAGTTGGCCGGATGCCAGGATATAGAGGTCTTGAGAGTTATCACCTTCACGGAAGATGACCTGTTCCTCTTCAAAGGGAAGGAGGTATCGATCTAAGGCAGGATTGTTGAGGATATCTTCCAGCATGCTTGATTTATCCTAAAGTCCTGTTATTATAGTTTATTTCTTTAATTGCGTCAAGGCGACCCGGGACAAAAAATCTGAGCTGCGGCGTGGGAAACTGAATCTGAAGCCCTGAGGCTTTGGGAAAGAGTTCCCGGGGACGAGGAAGACCTCCAAGGTCAATGCTCAACGCAGAACGATTAATCACAGGAGGAGGCCATGCCGTCTAACGATTCTCGATCCGCGACGGAGTTGGTAAGACTGATCAAGTCTAAGGCCCTATCACCTGCCGAACTCATGGCGGAGACTATCAAGCGGATAGAGACGATCAATCCGATCCTCAATGCGTTTGTGGCTCTCCGAGCCGAGCAGGCGATGAGGGAGGCTCGGCGACTGGAAGATCGCATCGCGGCGGGTGAAGACCCGGGGCCATTGGCGGGTGTCCCCATCGCGGTCAAAGACCTGGAGGACGTGTCCGGGATGGTCACCAGTTTCGGCTCCGTACCCTACAAGCACAATGTCGCCCAGACTGATTCAATCCAGGTAGAACGACTGAAGCAGGCAGGCGCTGTCATTATCGGCAAGACCAACACCCCGGAGTTTGGCTTCACCGGTTTTACGAAGAATCGGCTGTACGGCGTCACCCGGAACCCATGGAACACAGAGCGCACGCCCGGCGGGTCGAGTGGCGGGTCCGCCGCGGCCGTGGCAGCCGGCATGACGCCCATCGCCACCGGGTCCGATGCCGGGGGATCTATCCGCATCCCGGCTTCCTACTCGGGTTGTTTTGGCCTCAAACCGTCTTTCGGTCGAATCCCAGCCGGCCCATTTTCTCTCCTGCAAATGTACGATCTATGGACGGTGGGGCCGCTAACCTGGACGGTCGGTGATGCCGCAGTCTACCTGGACTGCACATCAGGATATCATCCGGCCGACCCCGGCTCCCTCCCACACGGTGGCTCGAGCTACGCCGGATGTCTGGAAGGCATGCCAAGGCAGCTCAAGATCGCTTACAGCCGGACACTCGGATACGCAAGAGTGCAGGCTGACGTACAGGCACAGGTGGACAGGGCCGTGAGGACATTCGAGCAAATGGGTCACGGGGTCGAAGAATGGACGGGGACGTTACCGGATGTCGGCCCGGCCTGGGCAAACCTCATGCATTGCGAACTCTTTGGACTACTCCACCAAGACCTGGACAAGGTCCGCGCCGAATTGGGCAGAACCCTGGTGAAGTCGCTTGAACACGCCGGCACAATGACGACGAGAGAGCAACTCGAGGCGCAGAAGGCGAGAACCGATTTGAACCGGAAGATGGGTGACCTGTTCGCCCGGTATGACCTGCTCGTGACGCCCACCATGCCGACCGAGGCCTTTGCGGCAGAGGGTCCCCCGCCGAATGAGATTGATGGGCAGCCCATTCCCCTCCTCGGCGCCGTCGCCTTTACATATCCGTTCAATATGTCGGGACATCCGGCTGCCTCCCTACCGGCTGGATTTACGACCCAGAGGCTCCCGGTCGGGCTTCAAATCATCGGACCACGTCACCGTGACGACCTTGTTCTCCAGGTGTCACACGCATACGAGCGGATGAGGCCGTGGAACGACAGGCGACCGAGCCTTTCTGAGGTGGAAGGTGAAAGGTAGAAGGCTGAACTGCAAGCGGGAAAGGACAAGGTCCCAATGCAAGCGCCCAGAGCTTAGCGCTCAAACGACGGAGGACTTCTTCACCTGCTTTTCTTCATACCTCTCGTATGAAACTTCAGGAAGGGGGATCTTTGATACCCTAACGCCCGGCCATGGGGGTCTTTTTTCAAAAACGAGACGTTACCTGCTCGAACGCTGAAGAAGCGTGCAAGCAAAGCTGCCGGAGCAGACTCGGAGAATCCGCCAAGGCTGTCAATCCGGCCTATACCACGGTGGCCCTCCGGCCGCCTCGGGTAGCGCCTTATGCCGAGACAACGCACTCAAT
>CAZAGT010000149.1:0-11804 GCA_964484515.1 uncultured Desulfobacteraceae bacterium
TTACAGGTGGGCACACTCATTGCTCTTTACGAAACGGAGATTCAGGGGTGCGGTGTTTGGATTGTCCCCCAGCAATCTCCGACTTGGATCTCTTAGGTGGTCCTGAATTCCTTTTCACGCGGAGGGGTAATATGAATAGGGCGGATCTCATCAATGAAATAGCAGACGTTCTCGGCACGAGGGAGGTTGCTGAAAATGCAGTCGATTGTTTTGTCAGCACGATCAAGAAGGCGATGAAAGAAAGACAACCTATCTCGTTGACCGGCTTTGGCACATTCAAGGTAGACGACCGGAAGGCCAGAAAAGGTAGGAATCCAAGGACCGGCGAATCCATTGAGATTGCTGCCAGAGCGGTCCCTAAATTCGTGCCGGCCAAGGCCCTTAAGGATGCTGTGGATACGGAGATTTGAGATCTCCTTTGAGCAGGGCGGAATGCCGGAGGATATTCAGAATGGAGAGGGAGCGAAATCATGAAAGAGGTAGACCTCAATTCCAAGCGTTCGCGACCCAGTGGCTTTAGTCCTGTTATGAGTGCAAGGGACCTGTTACAGGATCCTAAGTTCTTTCACTGCGAAAGGTTTCGTTGTAACATGTTAAGAACCCGTTGCGTAGACAGGCAGAACATGGAGCATCAGGGTCTTGAGAGGCCGCTGAGAGGGAGGTCGCAGGAGTTTGCCGTTGTTGGGTTCCCCGAGTGCAGGGACTGTGATCAGGGCAAGACCGTATCGTCGGAATTCAATCGCTCACTCGATGAGAGCTCCGAGGAAAGGGCGAGGACTGAGTGCTTTTCGATTCTCTTCTAGGCATTTTTTCTCATGACCTGGCCATCGATCTTGGAACGGCCAATACCCTCGTTTATGTAAAAGGCAAAGGGATCGTTCTGGACGAGCCATCTGTGGTCGCCATCAAAGGAAACCAAAGGGGCCCCAGTGATGTCCTGGCGGTTGGGAAAGAGGCCAAGATGATGCTCGGCCGAACTCCGGGAAACATCGTCGCGATTCGTCCCATGAAAGACGGTGTCATTGCCGATTTCGAGATAACCGAGGCCATGCTTCGTTATTTCATCAGGCGCGTCCACGATCGCAGGACCTTTGTGCGACCTCGGATCATTGTCGGTGTACCCAGCGGGATCACCCAGGTCGAAAAGAGGGCTGTTCGAGAATCAGCCCAATCGGCAGGGGCGAGAGAAGTATTCTTCATTGAAGAGCCTATGGCGGCTGCAATCGGTGCCGGGCTGCCGATCACGGAACCGACGGCAAACATGGTGGTCGATATAGGAGGCGGGACAACGGAGGTGGCCGTCATCTCCTTGGCGGGCATCGTCTACACAAAATCGGTCAGAGTCGCCGGCGATGATATGGACGAAGCCATCATGCAGTACATCAAGAGAAAATATAATCTCTTGATCGGACAGAGCACCGCGGAGATCATCAAAATAGGCATTGGGAATGCCTTTCCGAGCGAAGAGATCGATACCCTCGAGGTGAAAGGAAGAGACTTGGTGACTGGGATCCCGAAGATCCTGACCATCGATTCGAACGAGATCAGAAATGCCATCTCTGAACAGGTGAATGTCATTGTCGGCACCGTCCGCACCGCCCTTGAGCAGATGCCCCCGGAACTTTCCGCCGATCTAGTTGATAAAGGGATTGTATTGACGGGTGGAGGTTCATTACTCAAGAACCTCGACCTCTTGCTGAGAGAAGAGACAAAACTCCCCGTTGTGGTTGCTGAAGACCCCCTCACCGCAGTGGCCGTAGGCGCCGGAAAGGCCCTTGGCAGTGTCTCGATCCTCAGAGAAGTGGCAACGGCGTGAGATAGAACGCCGAGAGTTCACCTCTCATCAGAAGGGGCTCCACGGGCGGATAAAGCACACGTCATGACTCAAATGGGCGTCTGCCCCTGCTCGTTTCCAGAGTCTACCCAATCGTCAACGTACCAAAAACGGTCATCAAAGTAGTCGGTATTCTCGCTGATGACCTCATAGCTCGACACCGCGATCGATTTCGTACCGTCCATTTCCACTTCGACAACGCCCGTCACCTCTACCTCGCAATCCAGAAGGTCATAGAGCTCCTCGCCCATCTCATCCCCGACGACATCGTACTCGTCATTTTCCGTCTCTATCTTGACAGCCGTGACGTCGTCATCCGGACCCCAATCGGCGGCCGTGACATGACCTGTCATGGTGACCTCGCCTTTTCCCATGTCGCATCTCCCTATTATTCGTGTCTTGGCCTAATCAAGATACTACCTTGCCCGCTGATCAAATCTCTTGAGCAACGTGTATTCTTCCACTCTGATAATCCTTCCACCTTCGCTTTTTCTCAACACTCCGGTGACCTCGACTTCCGCTCTCAGATGAAGACACAGTTCTTTTCCCTTGTTGTTGTCGTCGATCATGAATTCATCCTCTTGGTCGGTGGAAACGGCCATGGTCAGCACGCCGCCACTCTCATCCCATTCAACCGGAACAAGAATACCTCGAACGGTAACCAGATCTTCGCGTCGATTGTATCGCATTACTCCCCCCAGGTTGGGAGCCTCATTTCTTTTCCGCCTTAAAAAGTACCTACCGCAACAGCCGTGCCAAAGCAGGGATGCAAGGGGATTAAAGGGTTTTTTCGGCATAAGAACGGTTCCTGGTGAACTCGGAGTTCCGATCAAAGTCGGGTAGCCTTGTGCCAAAAGCCTGGCAATGCCGACATGGGAAAGCCAACACATCCAAATGACGCACAAAATCGAAAACAAGAAATCCTAGTTCCTAGACCAATGGTATCGGAACCTCGGGTTCCGTCCCCGAGGTCTCATCTTTTGCGTTTTTTGGGGATGTGTCTCCAGGAAGCGCTTGTTCGAGAGCAAAGCGACAGGGCCATAAAGACGCGATCAGAACTCCCAGTTCCGGCATAGGCAATATCGGAACCGGCAATTCTCCTTTGAAAATTCCACCCGAATTCAACGTCTTAATAAGCAACAACGACTCTCGGGGAAAGAATGGTGTTCTCCTGCTGGCATCGACGAGAACTACCGGTTCCGAAGGTTTTCTGGGGATTGAAAATAAATATTCGAAAATCAAGGGCTTACTATGTTGGCACAGCCGTTGCCTTCTCCAATTGTCAACTCGCAGCATCGAAATACAAGTAAGGGAGGCAGAGCTATGAAGGTAAGACCATTAGCGGACCGTGTCCTCGTTTTGAGAGTAGAGGAGGAACAGAAGACAAAGGGCGGTATTCTCATACCGGACACCGCGAAAGAGAAACCCCAGGAAGGGAGAGTGATTGCGACCGGACCCGGACGACTGACGGATGAGGGCAAAAAGATCCCCCTCACGGTGAAGAAAGACGATCGGATCCTTTTTGGCAAGTATGCCGGTAATGAGATCAAGATCGACGGTGTGGAACACGTCATCATGCGCGAGGATGATATCCTCGGCATCATGGAATCATAGGCGGAAAGGAGGCATTTAACGATGTCGGCAAAAGAGATTAGGTACAGCGCGAAGGCGAGGGAGCAGATGCTGAGAGGTGTCGATACCCTGGCCAACGCCGTAAAGGTGACCCTGGGACCGAGGGGCCGCAACGTGCTCCTGGAGAAGTCTTGGGGTTCGCCCAAGATCAGTAAGGACGGCGTCACTGTCGCAAAAGAGATCGAGCTGGACAACAAGTTCGAGAATATGGGTGCCCAGATGGTCAAAGAGGTCGCCTCCAAGACATCAGACGCGGCCGGCGACGGCACCACGACCGCAACGATTCTGGCCCAGGCCGTCTTTCGGGAAGGGTCCAAATTGGTGGCTGCGGGCGCAAATGCCATGGCCTTGAAGCGTGGGGTTGATAAGGCCGTGGATGCGGTTGTAGTCGAACTGAAGAATATGTCACGACCGACCAAGGAAAAGAAGGAAATCGCCCAGGTCGGGACCGTCTCCGCCAACAACGACAGCACCATCGGCGACATCATTGCCGAGGCCATGGAAAAGGTCGGCAAAGAGGGTGTCATTACCGTGGAGGAGGCCAAGGGGATCGAGACGACCCTGGAGATTGTAGAAGGCATGCAATTTGACCGCGGATATCTCAGCCCGTATTTTGTCACGAATCCCGAGAAGATGGAGGTCGAACTGGAAGAACCCTATGTCCTGCTGCACGAGAAAAAGATCAGCAACATGAAGGACCTCCTTCCGATCCTGGAGCAGATTGCCAAGATGGGCAAACCGTTATTGATCGTCGCCGAGGACGTGGAGGGTGAGGCCTTGGCCACGTTGGTGGTAAACAAGCTTCGTGGAACGCTCAAGTGTGCCGCCGTCAAGGCGCCCGGCTTCGGCGACAGGCGCAAGGCCATGCTCGAGGATATCGCGGTCTTGAGCGGAGGAAGGGCGGTCAGTGAAGACCTCGGAGTGAAGCTCGAAAACCTGACCCTGAATGACCTTGGGACAGCCAAACGGGTCATTATCGACAAGGACAACACAACCATCGTCGACGGCGGCGGAAGCAAGGCGGCCTTGGAGGGACGCGTCAAACAGATCAGGGTCCAAATAGAAGAAACGACCAGTGATTACGATCGCGAAAAACTCCAGGAGCGGCTGGCAAAACTGATCGGCGGTGTTGCCGTGATCAATGTGGGCGCCGCCACCGAGACGGAGATGAAGGAGAAGAAAGACCGGGTTGAAGACGCCCTCAATGCCACCCGGGCGGCGGTGGAGGAAGGGATCGTTCCGGGCGGGGGCGTCGCCTTTATTCGGGCCATGAAGGCCGTTGACACGCTGCAGCTGCCGGGCGACCAGCAATTGGGAGTCAAGCTGATAAGGCGCGCTCTTGAAGAACCGGTGCGACAAATCGCCAACAACGCAGGTTTTGAGGGCTCCATCGTGGTTCAACGTGTCATCGAAGGCAGACAGAACTATGGTTTCAACGCCGAAACGGGCCAATACGAGGATCTGGTCGCGGCGGGGATCATTGATCCCACCAAGGTGGCGCGGTTTGCACTCCAAAATGCGGCATCGGTAGCAGGACTGCTGATGACGACGGAAGCCGCGATTGCTGAAAAGCCAAAGAAGAAAAAGGCGGAGGCGCCCCCTATGCCCGCGGAAGACATGTACTAGGGATCCTGATTGATTCAAGGAGCGTTAAGAAGATGATGTCTCCCCATGCTGTGGAGCTCTTTCAAAGGCACGCACAGAATCCGATCATTACTGTTCGGGATGTGCCCTATCTGGCGAATACGGTATTCAACGCCGGAGTAACGACGGTGGGAGAGAAGACACTGCTTCTGATGCGGGTCGAAGACCGACGCGGTATCTCCCACCTTACGGTTGCCCGCAGCCGCGACGGGTTTACGGACTGGCGGATCGACTCCCAACCTTCCCTGCGGCCTGATCCGGAGGGGTACCCGGAGGAGATATGGGGAATCGAGGATCCGAGGATCGTCTGGCTGGAGGATCGGGGAGAGTGGATCATCACCTATACGGCCTACTCCCAAGGGGGGCCTCTGGTCTCGCTGGCCTGTACGACGGACTTCAGAGAGTTCCGTCGTATGGGTCCGGTCATGCCGCCCGAGGATAAGGATGCCGCCCTTTTTCCGGTGCAATTTGGCGGCCGCTGGGCCATGATCCACAGGCCGGTGGCCACGTTTCCATCTACAGGCGCTCACATGTGGATCTCCTTTTCCCCAGACCTCAAGCACTGGGGCGACCATCGAATCCTGATCCCTGCCCGCAGAGGAGGCTGGTGGGATGCGAATAAGATCGGCCTCTCACCACCGCCTCTTCAAACGGATGAGGGCTGGTTGATCCTCTATCATGGGGTCAGGAGCACGGCCGGCGGTGCCATATACCGCCTCGGTCTGGCTCTGTTGGACTTGGAGGATCCTACCCGGGTGATCGCCAGGTCAGACCAGTGGGTCTTTAGCCCGATGGAGAGCTATGAAGTCTTCGGAGATGTGAACAAGGTTGTCTTCCCTTGCGGCTGGCTGGTCCATGGGGACACCGTGCGTCTGTACTACGGGGGCGCGGACACGTGCATAGCCCTTGCCACGGCCAGCCTATCCGGTTTAGTCACCTGGCTTCGAGAGCACAACGGCTGATCCTTGCGACAGAGAACGTTCAATCACTGGAAGGTAGAAACCGGAGGGCGCCACAACAGGATCCTATCTTCGGATACTCTTGATCGTGCAGGTACTCATCCTTCACAACTGGTAGGAGGTTTGCGATGCCGACCTATGAATTTCAGTGCAACAAGTGCAAAAAGGCGTTTAACATGACCATCTCCATCACCGAATATGAGAAGAAGGGGTTTCGTTGTCCGAAATGCAAAAGCACCAGTGTTAGACAACTGATCACCAGTTTTCAGACAAAGACTTCCAGAAAGAGTTAGATCCTTTCGGATGTCTTTTTGAACCACCCGGAACGAGTTCAGCTCTCACTTTCCGGGAATGTGACAAGGCCCCTCGTCGTGCCGACATGGAAGGACGTGTACACCCTACTGTTGCATAAACAACACGTCGAAAGGTGTGGAAAGACAAAAATAACCACGCTCTCCGCCATTTTTGACGTTCACTCTGGATATCACCGGCTGTGACATCCAGCAAAACGTAAACAACCCCGCCCAAAGGACGGGGCTTTGATTTAGCCCCCTGTAAGGGGGCATATCCGTGCCGCACCAATATTCTCGATGATGGCATGCACCCCAATACTTACGAAATTCGCAAGGAAAATCATTTTGTAAGACTGATATCTGTGGTCTTTGGATTGCCAATATTTTGTGCGAGAACTCAAGTTGAAACGTCCTTCGCTGATTCTCAAGACTGAGATGGTTAAGGGCCTTCGGCCAAGCCCATTCGGGACCGGCATAGCCAGTCCCACATGACCACGCCCATAGGGCGTGGGTTTCTACAACGAACTAAAAGACGCCGTGTTGTTTACCCTCCCGCCTTCGCTAAGGCTTCGGCGTGGCAAGTCGGGAAAGCCGATGATACCGCATCTTCTGCGTTGCCAAGGGCTTGCAGTAGGTGACTACGGCTGCACCCTTGGCGCCTGGAATCTGCAGTATCCTCGACTTTTGCAACGTTAGGGTACACAGCGAATCGGAGGTGGCAAATTCGGTAGGCAGATTAACGAGGGGGAAAACATATGGCAAGAGTAACGATTGAAGACTGTCTTGAGAAGGTGGAAAACCGTTTCATTTTGATTCACATGGCAGCCAAGCGCGTAGGGCAATTCAAAAAGGGCGATGTGGCGCTCATCAAATCGAGGAACAGGGAGAGGTCGTTACCGCCTTACGGGAGATCGCGGCGGCCAAATTGATTGGGGTGCCAAAGCATTCCGAGAAGGAGACATCGCCGGCGGTGAAGAAGGAAGTGGACGCCGAATCACCCTTCGCACCGATGAGGGCGAAAAGACTACACCAGACTGTGGAAGACCTGACCGCTGAGGCGAAGGAGGATCAGAGCGATGTTGGATACGATGAAGCGAACGTCCTTGGAAAGGCCGTTAATGTGATCTCCGAAGAAAGTCCATATTGAGGAGTGTCAAGAACATGGGCCTGTTTGCTTGAAAGACTGAATGGGTCAGCTTAAGTTGTCAAAGGAGAATATGATACGCAGACGTGATACCGCCTGGCCTCTTTGTTGAGAGACGTTTTCAACAACATGCCGAGGGGAGTAAAAGTCATGGACATTGAAACCTCATGCATGGACTTGGCAAGAGAACTTGAGCAACGCAAAGCGATCCTCCAAGCATATGTTCGGAGAGCGGAAGGGCTTCTGCCGGGGACCCCAAAAAGAACCGATACGTTTTCTGATGAACTCAAGAATATCGCCCAAGACATTGCGGCAGAGATTGATCGTCTTCAAAAAGAGTGTCCGGTAGATTGGCAGGCCAAGAGGCGTCACTTGGATCTCAGGTTCTCCGAGTTGAAAGCGAAGATCGACGGGGGGTTGAGCAGACTCCCATCAGAAACGTTCATCGGATGACAGCGGTTGCCGTGTCGTTCGGATCTTCTTTGGATTACTGCAGGCCGCAAGGTCATGACTCACAATAAATTGATACTTTACGGCTGGCTTCGCAAACAATATCCCGCTTCGCACTCCTGCCCCGGAACAGGGGGACGTCGTTAAGGTTTTCTAATCCCGCCCACCTGCCAGCTTTGACCGTACATCTCTACCTTGAGGGGGAGTTGAATGAAAAAGGAAAGAGATGCGACGCATCCCAAGAAAGCCAAGGGTCAAGCTGGTTTCCCCCCCCGGAGAAAAGTGCGCGCCTTGTTGAAGCTTTTCAGTCGTCACGAAAGCGTGTTGGTGCTCATTAATCCGGCCCCGGATGCCATGCAAGTGCGCTGGCTGTCAGGCGCCTACCCTGGAAACACGCGCGTGAAACCTGGATTGCCTATATCGGTGAAATTCGGCGCCTTGAAAACCAGGTCAATATGGGTCGTGGTATCAAGCGAAGTATGAGGAGGGTTTGATATGGAGGGGGATAGAAATGACCTATGATACGGCGCTGCGAAATTATACCTCAAAGCGGATCGAGGAGATTGAATCCGCTGACATCCTCGTGGGTATACCCTGCTATAACAATGAGAAAACGATCACCCATGTGGCGCAGATGGTCACGCATGGTCTGGCCACCCACTACAAGGATAAGAGAAGTGTGATCTTTATTGCAGACGGCGGCTCCACGGACGATACCCGCGAGACCGTCAAAGAATTTCAGATCAAGCCGTGGCAAGAGAAGATCGTCTCCATCTATCGTGGTCCCGCCGGCAAGGGGACAGCGTTGCGATCGATTTTTGAGGCTGCAAATCGGCTCGGAGTTCACGTCTGCGCCATGGTAGACTCGGATCTTCGAAGCATTACCGCGGATTGGGTGAAGTATCTTCTTGATCCGGTCCTGAACAAGGGATTCCAGTTTGTGGCTCCGGTCTACGTCAGGCACAAGTATGACGGCACCATTACCAACAACATCGTCTACAATCTGACCCGCGTCCTCTACGGCAAACGCATTCGCCAGCCGATAGGCGGGGATTTTGCCATCTCCCGTGATGTGGCCAGGTATTACATAGGACAGGATGTATGGCAGACAGACGTGGCTCGTTTCGGGATCGACATCTGGATGACGACGACGGCGATCACCCAAGGCTTTCAGGTCTGTCAAGCCAATCTGGGCGCGAAGATCCATGACGCCAAGGATCCCGGCCAACATCTGGGACCCATGTTCCGCCAGGTGCTCTCCGCCCTCTTTTCCCTGATGGAACGTTACGAAAGCCACTGGAAAGAGATCAAGGGCAGCGAACCGGTGGAGATCTTCGGGTTCGAAGGATTTACGGAACCGGAACCGGTGAACGTCGACTTGGAGGGCATGGTCGGGCTTTTCAAGACCGGATACGGACAATTTGCCCCCCTCTGGAAGGAGATCTTTTGCAAGGACTGTTTCAGTGAGATTCGAAAGACGGCGGATATGGATGCAAGCCGTTTCCATTTTCCGACTGACGTCTGGGTCCGGGTCCTCTACGAGCTGGCAGCCACCTTTCATCACTGGAGCGCGAACCGCAACAAACTCCTTGACCTGATGACGCCGCTGTACTTTGCACGCGTGGCCTCGTTTGTGAAGCAGAGCTGGGATATGTCGTCTCAGGAGGCCGAAGAGCTGGTCGAGGATCAGGCCCTAAAGTTTGAAGCGCAAAAGGACTACTTGCTCAAGGTGTGGAGTCGAGAGTCTGCTCAGGAGTTGCCGACATGAGGCTGATTTCGAGATGCTCGCGTAAATAGCTCGGTGGCGTGGATGGTCTCACCACATTAGAGGCAACCAAGAAGATCGAAGATCTGGACAGGCGTATCAAAATCGCCGAGCAGGATGAAAGCGAGCAGGCAGCCTTCCAGACCGGTTTGCAGTTGAGCGATCTCAGCGAGCGTCCAAGCAAGCTGAGGGCGATTCGGTCCACGGACGAGCGTTTTCGACGGCCTTTTAGAGAGGCCAGATTCTCGGAATGAGTAATGAACCCAAGAGAAGGACTAGCAGGTTGAGGGGGATTCCAAGCTTCAGGTAGTCAGTGAAGCGGTAGCCTCCCGGACCGAAGACCAGCAGGTTGGTCTGATACCCGATTGGAGTCGCGAAGCAAGCGCTGGCGCCGAAACAGACGGCCATAATCATCGGTTTTGGGTGGACGCCCAGATCGAGCGCGGTGGATACCGCGATCGGAATCAGCAGGACGGCGGTTGCGTTGTTGCTCAAGAGCTGTGTACTGATACTGGTGAGCAGGACAAGACCAGCGAGTATCACAGAGGGGGAGGTGCCGGATAGAACCCCCAAGAATGCCTCGGCGTACACCTGGCTGGTCCCGGTCTTCTCCATAGCGGTTCCCAATGCGATCGTACCGGCGATGAGTAGAAGCACGTTTCCTTGAATGGACCGATAGGCGTCGTGCATCTGGAGGCAGCCGGTTAGGACCATCAGGAAGGCAGCCGTGAGAGCGCAAATCATGATGTCTGCCAGCCCCATGCTCGCCGAGATCAGCAGGCCCATAAAAATGAGACCTGCTTTCCAGGCCTTTCTCTTCTGAACGAGTTCATGATGGACATCCTCGACAATGATAAAATCCGTTCCTTCTCTCATCCTCTCCAGCTTGTCCACGGGACACCACGCCAAGACGATGTCTCCAATCTTGAGTCGCACATCGTGAATCTGCTTTTCCGTGAAGTGAAGTCCGCTTCTCTTGATGGCGATGATCTGTAGATCGGGGTCACGCTTGAGATCAGACTCCAGCAGCCTCTCACCGAGCAGGCTGGATTGGGGCGGAATGATCAGCTCCACGACGAGCGATTGTCTTTTTCCGGTGTCGAAAGCCAGGCCCTGTTCCGACAAGGGGAGTTCGACGTCGTCCTGATCGAGGATTTCCACCAGATCGTTGGCAGATCCTTTCACCAACAGAAGATCATCGGGTGCAATTTGAACGGAGTCTCGCGAGGGATGGAAGATATGAGAATAGCGGATGAGTTCGAGCACCTCCAGATCCGGATATCTTTCTGCAAACACGGCCTTCGGATCTTTGCCGATCAGATTGCTTTCGCGCGGGATTCGCAACTCCGCCAGATATCGTCGCTTCGGGCTATCTTCAAGCTCACAGGTGGGATTCAGGAGGGCGGGCATCAGACGTGGTGCGGTGATTAAAAGAAGTGTGATGCCTAAGACGGCGATGGGGATACCGACCGGTGCCAATTCGAACATCCGGATCACACCGTAGCCATGGCCGGCGCTGAGATCGCTTACGATGATGTTCGTTGATGTGCCAATGAGCGTACATGTGCCGCCCAAGATCGAGGCGTATGAGAGGGGGATCAGGAACTTCGAGGGGCTCAGACCGAATTCACAGCACATGCTCATGACGACCGGGATGAAAAGGACCACCACCGGAGTATTGTTGATGAACGCGGAGGCGAGCGCCACCGTCACCAGGATTATCAGCATAGCAAGATGTGCGCTTCCCCGCGCCGATGTGATGAGCCTTTGGCCGATATAGCCCACGACCCCGGTTCTGACCATGCCCCTGCTGATCAGAAACATGGCGCCAACGGTAATCACGGCGGGATGGGCAAATCCCGCCACGGCCTCCAAAGGGGTCAACACGCGGCTCAATACCAGGGCGACAATGATGCCGATCGCGACACAATCGACCGTCATCTTCTCGGTAATCAGCAGGTAGAGCGTGATTGCTAGGATGACAGATACAATCCAAACAGGCATCGCGTGTCGGCTTTCATTTCAAGCCTCCTCACAAGAATTTGTGGGTCAATAGGTTGATATCGAGAGCACCATACATTGA
>CAZAGT010000150.1:0-11753 GCA_964484515.1 uncultured Desulfobacteraceae bacterium
GCACCCTCGGCGTCTTGAATCTGCAGCATCCTCGACTTTTGCAACGTTAGGGTGACCTCATTCGTATTTCTTGAATGTCCAGTAAGCCAGAATTCATTCCCAGCTAGACCGTTGTTTCGCATGGCTACAAAAAGGGCTGTCTATGTCTGCGTCCCCGACGTTCATTGAGCTGAGCCCCTTTGAGGTGTACGCGATTAGGTACGCCACGGTCGCGCGCCGGAGCGCCGAAAACTTCATCGGGGGCGATCCGCACGAAGCTGGTGAACGGATGGACTACTTCGTTTGGCTCGCACGCAGTGCATCGCGAACCGTTGTCATTGATATCGGCTTCGACTCAGCCGCTGCGGCCCGTCGCCAACGCGAGTTTCTGTGCTCCCCAGTCGATGGGCTGAGATTGCTGGCCGTCGATCCAGCAAGGGTGGAGGACGTCGTCATCACGCATCTCCATTACGACCACGTGGGTAACGTCGATCTGTTCCCGCAAGCGCGCTTTCATTTGCAGGATCGCGAATTGGCCTTCGCCACGGGTCGCGACATGGCGGTCGAGTTCTTCTCGCAGGCATACGAAATAGACGAGGTCGTTGCCATGGTGCGCAATGTCTATGCCGGGCGCGTGACGTTCCACGACGGAGACTCAGAAATTGCACCAGGCCTTTCAGTACATCACGTCGGCGGTCACACCAAAGGGTTGCAGGTCGTACGTGTCTGGACTCGTGTCGGTTGGCTCGTGCTGGCCTCCGATGCAAGCCACTATTACGCCAACATGAACGAGCACAGGCCGTTTCCTATCGTGGCGAATGTGACCCAAATGGTCGAGGGTTGGCGCACATTACGAAAACTCGCGGATAAGCCTCAGCACATCGTGCCGGGACACGATCCGCTCGTCATGCAGCGCTATCACGCACCGGGAGCAGCCCTCGAAGGGATCGCCGTAAGGCTCGACGCGGAGCCGGTGGAGGCGGAATGACGTTGCAGCCCAAACCCCGTCATTGTGCAAAGCGCCGTGCAGAACGAGCCAAGCACCAGGCGTTTCATTCGCGGGAACCCCTTACCTTTTGGATGGATAGATGGGGGTAACACGGCGGTTAGCCCAGTATATTGCCGGGCACGTGTATGCGGATATTCCGTCTGATGTGAGGCCTTCGTCGTCGGATTTGAAGTGGGAGGACGTGTTGAGGGTCAGATACTGTGTTGACAAAGGGGATTACTCCAAGAGCCTTCATCCTGGCTTTGCAGCTATGCGAGGCGTGATGGTGTCCCTCTTGGTAGAGCGGGAGACCAAAGATCGGTGCGAGGGAATTCTCAAAGGGCTTCTGCAGCTGTCTCAGTCCGACTCGATCAGAGGGCTGTGCGACCTCCTGAGAAGCTGGGAGGCTGACAGAAGAACCCGATCTTCCGTTCGACACGCTCGGCGTGCTGCCAGACCTACGTCCGGGGAAGAAAAATGAGCCCCCAAGCAGCAAAGGATTCATAGGGAGGAATTGGCTGTGGCAGGGATTATCACTTTCTCACCTGAACCATCCCTGTTTGGTTTCGGTGCCCTTGAGAAACTACCTGAATCCCTCCAGTCGAGGGGTTACAGAAGAATCCTTGTATTTACGGACTCTAAAATTGCCGAGAGCGGCATCCTCGAGAGGGTCCTTGGCTTGTTCAGGGGCTCTGTTGAATACGAAATATTTGATAACGTCCCGGCAGAACCCAAGAGTGAGGAAATCGAAAGGCAGCGGGAAAGGTTTGATCCCGACTTCGACGCCATCATGGGCCTGGGAGGCGGCAGTGCCATGGATTTTGCCAAAGCCATGGCGATCATCATGGCCCATGGCGGCGCGATGGGAGATTATCTGGGCGAGGGTTCCGTCCCGGGTCCTGTGGTCCCAATCATTTGCATCCCTACAACATCCGGTACGGGTTCACAAAGCACCCAGACAACGGTCTTCACGATAGATGAAGTCAAACGGGGCGTTTCTTCCGAATACATACGTCCTGCGCTTGCCATCGTTGACCCGGGACTGACTATGGGACTTCCTGCTGCCGTGACCCGGAATTCGGGCTATGACGCCCTGATGCACTCATGTGAAAGTTTTTTGGCCCGCCCCCATGAACATGTTCCAGAACGACCCATACTCTATCAGGGAAGCAATCCTTACAGTCGAAGTCTGGCCTTAGAAGCCTTCCGCAATATATGGCAATCCTATCGCGCGGCGGTTGCGGACGGACGTAATCGGAAGGCAAGGGCGGGAATGTCTATAGGATCGCACATGGCCGGCTTGGCTTTCAGCCACAGCGGTCTCGGTTTGATTCATGCGCTGGCCTCTTCCCTGGGCGGGATGATAGATGCTCCCCATGGGGTCTGCCTGGCCGCATGCACGGGTATCGGTCTTCGTTATAATTTCGATGCCTGTGAGAAAGATCTCGCCGTCCTGGCGGGTGTCATCGCGGATCATGACGGCACATCCGGCATACCCTCTGCCGACGGCTTTCTCGGCCATCTCCAGGATCTGCTAAAGGAGTTCGGCTTCCCCACACGGCCATCCGAGTTGGGCATAAGGAAAGAGGACGCGAAGACCGTGCTAAAGAAGACATTGGTCCAGATCCGAAGGATTCAGACCAATCCGCGTCCCCTCGACCATGAGCTCCTGTCGTATATCGAAGAGGGTATCTAAGCGGGCGCTTGGGTGATGTGGGAAATGACAAACGACGTATGGGCATTGAGAATGAACGAGGCGAGCGCACAATACGTTAGTCCCATGGGTCAGGCGCTGTGCTCCTTTCCCGCTTCCTGGCGATTCGGGGAAGAAGTGGTTGATTATTTTTCCACCGTTCACGGCAAAAAGATTCACCAATTCCCGACTTGACAGCCATAAGGATTCACGATAACCCTGCAAGCGCCTTTAAGAACGAGGGCATTTTGTCCTCGGTTCCTGTACCATCTGCTTTCATGAGGCGTCAATCTGACCGGATTGATGATCGGTCGCAGGAATCTTCAGCATAAGAGAAAGGAGAGAAGATGGCTACTGAAAAGAAAGCGATGTGGGTGGTGTTCAGGATGGATCAAATGATCAGCACGGCGGAATTCAGGGAAAGGTACGCGGCGGCCTATCACATCTTCAGAGACATGCCGGGACTTTTCAGCAAGACCTGGTGGGTCAACCAAGAAAAGAAAGAATGGGGAGCACTGTATGTCTTTGACTCAGAGGAGGAGTTACAGGAATATGCCAACTCCGATCTGTGGGTGAACAAGGTCCCTGCCAAGTGGGGGGTCAAACCTGAAGTCATCGTTGTTGAAGTGGGGGCCGTATTAACCAAGGCTACCGTAACCGAAGCAGAAAGATCCTGGGAGACGCCGTAAACGGAGTCTGAAATTGAGGGTATAATACTCTACTGATGCATAAACAACACAGCAGGAAGTGTGGATAGGAAACAGGTGCAGGATTCGCAGCGTTGGGATCAGGGTAGTCTATAGCAGTCCAGTAACTCGTCAATCTTTTCAAGACGATCCAAGTTTTCGAGTAGGGAAATGGACCGCTCTATGGCGTGATCCTCCAGGATACCCGTACAACAATCCAGATACTTCTCTCGAACTTCGTTTTTCGTCATGGGGTTTTCCGGATTTCCTCTGGCCTTATCCACCCGCGCCTCCAACATTCCGCCGTCCTTAAGAAAGACCTTTACCATGGCCGGCCCGAACTCCTTTGGTCCATCTTCTGGACCCGACACGATCTTTCTCTCTATCCTCGCCATCATATCCTTGATTTCTCTGCTTCTGACTTTGTCGTCGGAAAACGAATTGCTTTTCACCTTGCCGTCGAGCAGCGCCAACGCGCTGCAGGCTTCCATACTGAATTTTGCCTCAAGGCCCGTTTGAGGATCTTTGTGAATAAGGATCTGATTTGCAAGGGCGTGAATGTGCCCTTCCACTCTATCGATCATTTCAAGATCATATTGAGGATCTCGAGCAATGACTAGAGAAGCATCAATAACCGGATGGGAAAAGGCGCATGAAGGAAATTTCTTCAACACGATGCCCGGGTGTTCGATGTCAAACGGGTTTCCCAGCATATTTACGCACTTTTCTCCATCATATTGATCTCCCGCACAGAATATATGGAAGAAACCAAGGGGGGCTTCCATGACGTTTTGATCGCCGGTCCAACCTTTTTGGGCCAGGCTCGCCGCCAGAACCCCGTTTTCGGCCGCTCGGCCGGCATGAAAGGGCTTGATCATGGTGCCGAAGTTCTGTTGCAGGCCCCCCGCCTGAGAGGCACCTAGGGCCAAGGCCGCTCGCAATGTTTGCCCCTTTAGACCTAAGAGCTTTGCCGCAGCGGCTGTAGAGCCTATAGATCCCAAGGTGCAAGTGGAATGCCATCCCTGTTCGTAGTGCGAGGGGTTCATTCCATAGGCCAATTTCACGGCTACTTCCACACCAATGATGTATGACTCAAGCAACTTCAGACCGCTGATGCCAAGATATTCGCCCACGGCGAAGGCGGCAGGTAGTACGGCCGTTGTTGGGTGACCGTACATGGGCTGGCTGGCGTCATCAAAATCGAGAGCGTGTCCTGAAATGCCGTTGGCCAGGGATGCCCAGGTTGGGTGGACGCGGAAACCGGTACCTATAACGGTTGCTGTGCCGTGCAAGCCCTCTTCACCAATCATTTCTTGAATAATCTTTGAAGGGGCTTCGACAGAACCTCCAGTGGCAACGCCCAGGAAATCGGAAATCAGCAGTTTTGATGTCCGAATTACATTGTCCGGGATATCTGAAATATCCGTTTTCTCAATGAAATCAGCCAGTCTTGCTGTAATCTCATCTTCTTTCATATGCACGGCCCTCCGTTTTACTCATGGATTGTATCTCGCGATTGCTAATGAAACCCTACGTTGCATAATCAACACGACAGAAGGTGTGTAAAGCCAATAATGACAATGTCTTCAGCCGTTCTTAACATTAATTCTGGATATCGCCACCTGTGAGATCTCGCGGAACCCAAAAGATGTCGTGTTGTTTACCCTTTGGGAAAGCCGATGATACCGCATCTTCTGCGTTGCCAAGGGCTTGCAGTAGGTTACTACGGCTGCACCCTTGGCGCCTGGAATCTGCAGCATCCTCGACTTTTGCAGCGTTAGGGTGAAGACTGACCTTCGTTCTTCGGCCTTTCAATAACAAGCATGTCAGTACAACCCTAAAGGAGCGAAAAGGCCCCATGTCCCTCGTCTTTTGTCCGTTGTTAAAGACAAGGCATTGCAGCCCAAATCGATATTATATCATGGAGCAACGTATGATCCGCTCTCGCAAACCCCGGAGTTGACTGCTGAGAGCTGAAGGCTGAATGCTTTCTTGTTAAGACGGTTGAGATCGTGACACGGTGTTTAACATTTCATGAATGACCTGGAAACCTAGATAAATGGCCTCGACGAATCGTTTCATCCCCTGCTCATGGGCCGGATCAAAAAGACATCGTGCCCTGGCCCTGTGCTTTCCTGTCAGACCGACGGCAACGGCCTTCGTTGTAATCAGGCCGACTCCGCCCTTTGCATTTTCCAGGTAGTACGCCATTGTACGCGGTGATGGGGTCCCCTCGGGGCCTGCCAGGTTGTTACCCATGGCGGCCATTACGATCCGATTGGGAATGAAGCGATCCCCTACCTTGAAAGGTTTAAACAGAGAGGGATAACGCATGGTCTTTCTCCTGGTCCGGTCAGCGTGTCAGAAAGGAGGTCTCACTAACCTGCCTCCAAAAGGGATCCGAATCGTTAGGTTAGTCTTTGGACAACCTGTCTGTCTAGGTCTTTGCCTATGAGCCAGGGTTCTATGTTCCTCTCAGGAGGTAGCAGTACCACCTCACTTGCCTCTTTGGCAGTCAACGTATCCAGCGTTATTCGGTCACGGTTCTTTTAGGTCTTGACAAGCATAGGACCCTCTTTTAAAGTCGTCAGTCGACCAGCGACCATATTGTGAGGGCATGTCATGCGAACCTTGGAACATGAATCCAAGGAAATCCTCAAGAGGTACGGCATCGCCGTACCTTCATCTCGGTTGGTCTCCGAGGCTGAGGATCTTCAGGTCGATCGGCCGGTGGTGCTGTTTTGTGAGCCGGGCGGAATTATGGAGGATCATCTGGGCCGGCTCGTCACCGAGCGCGGGATCACAATACTGATCGTGGGCTTCGTAGCCGGCCGCTTTGTGGATGCCATGCCGGGGATTCGGTTTGGTCATGCGGCTACCGTTGTCGAAGGCGACAGGCGTGCGGCCAAGGGGAAGATCGAGAGTACGAAGGAGGCGGGCATCCACGTGGCCGAGGCGTTCTCGGATATCGTGCCGGTCTTGAGTGAGTATCCTTGAGAGCTGCCATCCCCTTCAGGTGTCATCAATTCATCCTTGAGGTATAGCGCCTACGGATGGAAATGACGAGGTTTGAGATGCCAGGCATTATGCCCCTAAGGACAGCCCTCTTTGTCCCTGGGAACCGCCCGGATCGCGTCGACAAGGCGGTTCGCGCGGGAGCGGATGCGGTGATCATCGATCTTGAAGATGCTGTGCCCTTGGATCTCAAGGTGCAGACCCGCGCGAAGGTGCGTCAGAAGGTCATGGAACACAGGGATCAGAGGATCTTCGTCCGCGTCAATGCCCTGGCAACCGAGTTCTTTCAGGAAGACATCGACAGCGTCGTCGTAGAGGGGCTTGACGGCGTGGTCGCCCCTAAGGTGGAGAGCGCGTCTGAGATTCGCGCGGTCTACGAACGCCTCGTCGTCGCGGAGGAAAAGCAAGGAATCGCGCCCGGACAGATCCTGCTCATGCCCCTGATCGAATCGGCTATGGGGGTGGAACGCGTAGCTGAGATCGTGGCCGAAAAGACGGTCAGGGACAGGCTTTTTACCGTGTTCTTTGGGGCCCTCGACTACACCTTGGATCTGGGGATTGAAATGACCCGCGAGGGTGTTGAGCTCCTCTATCCCCGTTCGCGGATCGCCATCGCCTGCCGGGCGGGAGGGATTGAGCCCCCCATCGATAGCCCCTTCATGATCGACCTCAGGGACATGGAGGCCCTAAGGGCGGATGCTGTGAGGGCCAAGGCCCTTGGCTTCCAGGGCAAACAGTGTATTCATCCCAATCAAATCGAACCCTGTCATGACGTTTTTTCACCAAGCCAAGAAGAGATTCAACAAGCACAAAGGATCGTCGCGACCTTTGAGGAGGCTGAGGCCAAGGGCACAGCGGCTTTGCAACTGGACGGCAAGTTTATCGATTACCCTGCCGTGGAGCGAGCACGACGAATCATACGTTTGGCTGATCTGCTTCCTCACAGCAGTTCGAGCGTTACGAGATGATTGAGAAATACTTTAACCTTCGGGAGATTGAGATGAGCGAGTTCATACGCCTGGAGATCGACCTGAAACAGTGCATTGGGATGAGAGACTGCGGAAGGTGTGTGCAAGTTTGCCCTGTCAGTATTTTTGATTCTCAGGGAGACCTACCTCTCGTGCTCGCAGAGAGCCAGGACGAGTGTATTCTCTGCGATCAGTGCCTAAAGGCCTGTACACTCGACGCGATAGCGCTTCGCAAATTATACGAGAACTGAAGGGGATTGAGGAGTAGGCATGTCCGATCTATCGAGCAAGATCAGAGAGACCTTCGTCAAACCCGCGGTTCTCGTCGAAAATGTATCCCGAATCCTGAGTGAGGCCATCCTTGAGGGTACCCTCAAGGAAGGGGACCGATTGATCGAGGCCGACTTGAAGGATCAGTTCGGCATCAGCCGTTCCCCGCTGCGGGAGGCCTTCCGGGTTCTCGAAAAAAAAGGGCTTGTTGAAATCGTCCCCCGCAAGGGCACGTTTGTCAAAAACATCAGCCGGCGTGACATCGAGGAACACTTTCCCGTGCGTTCGGTTCTTGAAGGATTGGCGGCTAGGGAGGCCTATCAAAGGATAGCCGAAGAGGATCTGGAGGAAATGTCGCTCGCGTTCGCCAATATGAAGCGCGCCGCCGACAACAATGACGTCAAGGCCTACTGGGAACATCACTCTTTGTTCCACAAGGTATGGATCAATGCTTGCGCAAATCTACTTCTCGTCGACCTCTTGACCACCCTGCGGATGCACACGATGTGGTATCGCTTTTCATACAAGTACTACATGGAGGATTTTCGCAAGTCGCTGCGAATTCACAAACGAATCCTGGATCTCTTTAAGAGCAAGAAATCCGACCCGCGGGAAATAGAAGCGGTGGTGCGGGATCACATCGAGATGGCTGTCGAAAGGTTTTTGGCCTACCTGGAAGAGCAAGAAAGAGAGCTTGCCAAGAGCGGGCACCCAAGGAAATGATGCTGAAGAGCCTCGAGACGCGTCCCCTTTCCCTCCTGGCAAGATTGCCCCTGATCTCATTCTACGCCAAGACGAGAGGCTGGTATTTTGTGTTGAGCTGGTGCCATCGGCTGACCGGCATCTTGCTTGTAGGCTATGCCTTGTATCATATGTATATCCTCCTATTCTTGGCCGAACCCGCCGCCTACGACGCAAAGATGCAGGTCTACGGCCATCCGATCTTCAAATTCCTGGAGTGGGGCCTGGCTATTCCGGTCATCTTTCACGCCCTTAACGGAGGGAGACTGATCCTTTATGAAAGTTTTGGTCGCCGTGACGATGAATCCATGGTCCGCTGGCTCACAGGGCTTTCTCTCCTCTACGTGGTCCTTTTCGGGATCCTGCTGAGGATGGAAAACCAAACCGTCTCGGCCCCGTTCTATTGGGTGACCATGTCTTTCGTTGCGCTGACGCTGACATACGCAACGGCAAGAAGCATCGTCACCACGCCCAATTCCATCTTCTGGAAGCTTCAAAGGATCAGTGGCGTTTATCTGCTCATCATGATCCCCTCGCATCTGGCGTTTATGCATCTTAATCCGGCCATGGGTAAAGAGGCCGAGACGGTGATTGCGAGATTGCAGAACCCCTTTGTCAAGACGGTTGATATCAGTTTGATTGTGGGAACGATGTATCATGGGGGGTACGGGTTGATCTCGCTGTTGCGCGACTACCTGGCCTGCCGCTCACATCAATGGGCCTTGACCTTACTGGTCACGTTATTGGCCCTCATCGTCACCCTTGTTGGTATTCGACTGACGGTCAGCGTCTGAAGCCTGAAACCCTGATTGAGCGAGGCGTCAATTTGGGAGCTTTCCGCGATCAGCTCTCAGCAGTCAGCGCCACCCCTTGCCGCAGGGCGGCCAGGTTGATCGACTGGGAAGCTTCATGAAATCTGTACGTGAATTTGACGTTTTCAGATCTTCGGCGTCTGTTCGCCTGGTCACGGGGGTCTCTTTTCAAAAACGAAACGTTACCCGCTCGAACGCTGGAGAAGCTTGCAGGCAAGGCAGCCGGAGCAGATTCAGAGAATGGGCCAAGGCTATCAATCCGGCCTATACCGCGGTGGCCCTCCGGCCGCCTCGGGTAGCGCCTTATGCCGAGACAACGCACTCAATTCCTCGTTTTTGAAAAGAGATCCCCATGGCCGGGCGTTAAGGCTTTAAAGACCTCATTTCATGGAGTTTCATGCGAGCTCAGGGATACACAAGGGCGGCCGGCTTGAGGCTTTCGCCGGCCCCTGATCCCCGACCCCGGATTTGAACAACGGAAAGAGGACTACAGACGACGGAGCGTTTGCGCTCCATTAAGGTGAAAGCATTCTGGATGCAAAACCAACTTCGCATAAGTTCGACCTGGATCTGCGATGTCCTGATTATCGGGGCCGGCGGGGCCGGCCTCAGATGTGCGGCAGAAGTGCTTGAGAAAAGGCCCGAGGCCCGCGTCACGGCCGTAACCAAAGTCGGTCATCCTCAAAAATCCCACACCTCCACGGCCCAGGGAGGTCTGGCCGCAGTCGACCCGGGTGACCCGGTGGATCAACCCGTGTACCACATGTATGATACCTGGAAGGGATCGGACTGTACGGCCGACCAGAATGTGATCAAGAAGATCGTGGAGGCGGCCTGGGATCAGATCGTGTGGCTGGAAAATCGCGGCATGCATTTCAGCCGCGACGAGGGTGGCGGGTTCAGCAAAAGGACCTTTGGAGGCCATACCTTCCATTTCGGGGAAGGCTCGGTTTATCGGGCCGTGTTCGAAGCCGATCGAACGGGAAAGGGCATTATCGACACCCTCTGGGGGGAGACCCTCAGGGAGGGTATCGCCTTCATGAATCAGTGTATCGCCACGGAGTTGCTTTTTAAAGGCAAGCGATGCGTCGGCGCGGTCATCTTCAGGCAAAAGGAGGGAGAGTTTGTCAACATATTGGCGAAAGCAACCGTCCTGGCGACGGGCGGGTGCGGACAGCTCTTTCGGGTGACCACGAATTGTCGTCAGAACACCGGAGACGGGCTTGGGCTTGCCCTTCAGGCGGGTCTGCCGGTGATGGATGCGGAGGCCGTTCAGTTCCATCCCACAGGGATCGTAGGCCCGGGTATTCTAGCCAGTGAGACCTTGCGCTCCGTAGGAGGTATTCTTCGCAACAGGAATCTGGAACCCTTTATGGAACGCTATGCGCCTCGAATGAAGGAGTTGGCCCCTCGCGACCTTGTGGCACGGGCCATTGAAACTGAAATTCGTGAAGGGCGCGGTATAACCAATCCCGATCATCAGATTGAACACGTCTGGATCGATTTAAGACATTTGTCCGACTATGTTCACAAGAACCAAATCCCGGAGGTGAGCGGCTTTTTCAAGAAATTTGTTAACCTGGACCCTCGGATCGATCTTTGCCCGGTGCGACCCAGCGTGCACTACCATATGGGCGGCATCCCGACAAATGAATTCGGCGATGTGCAAAAGGGACCCGGGGAGTATATGAGCGGCCTCTTTGCCATCGGGGAGTGCGGGGCCGCCAGCTTCCACGGCTTCAATCGGCTTGGCACGAACTCCATCCTCGAATTGATTACGATGGGGAAATTTGCAGGCGAGCGAATCATTGAATATCTCGGCGAGGACGTAGAAGAGTCGCCGCCGGAGGCCGGGGAAAGAACCTTTGCGGTCTTCTCGAGGCTCCTGAATCAAACCCGTAAAGCCAGCCTGGGGCAAATCCGGTGGGAAATGCAGAATACGATGACGGAGAAGGTCGGCATATTTCGCACGGAGCGAGGGCTCACAGAGGGGATTGAGGCATTGCAGGAGCTTAAAGAACGAGCTGACAAGACGGCCTTGTCCTCGAGAAGTCTGGTGATGAATCAAGAGCTCATACAGCATTGGGAGCTGGATAATCTCTTGGAGGTCGCCACGGTATGCGCCGCCAGTGCTTTATATCGTAGAGAGTCGCGCGGCGGCCATTTTCGGGATGATTTCCCGGAGCGAAAAGATGAGTTCAATCATCACACTCTGGCCTACCTGACGGAGCACGACACCGTCCAGTTGGAAAGACGCCCGGTGGATATGAGCCTGTATGAGGCCAGGGATCAGCATTTTGAGAAATTCAACTTCATCGAGCGGAAATATTGACCTTAACGCTGAAACACGGGAAAGAGGGAAGCGGCACCGCCTATGAAACAACAAGGGTTCACAGGTTCTGGGTTCAACGTTGCTAAACCTCCAAACCTTCGAACTCGTGAAGGGTTACATGAAACATACGTATGATATTGTCTTAAGAATACGACGATATGATCCGGATAGCAAAAAATCCTGGGTTCAAGAATATCAGTTAGATGCCGGGAGAATCCTTCGATTTACGGATCTTTTCCGAAAGATCAACGACCAATTGGATCCCACCC
>CAZAGT010000151.1:0-10998 GCA_964484515.1 uncultured Desulfobacteraceae bacterium
CTCCAAAGGAGGTCGCGCTTGGAGCAAAAACCCCCGACACGACCAAAAATAACCTGAAGATGGGAGGCGAAAATGTGAAGTCATTTTTCGCGAGACCTCAGATCCCAAGGAAAAACAAAGCACGACGGGCCACAGAAATTGAGCATTTTCGCTCAGTGCCTGAGCTCATATAAAAGGCCGCGTCGGGACGATAGAACAACGTAGAGGAGGTTACAGTCGAATGGTCCAAGAAAGTCATGAATGCGGAATGAGCAGCCAAAAGGAACAACACGATAAGCAGGATGCCGAAATAAAGGAAAGCCTGGCGCATATCAAGAGCAAGATCCTGGTCATGAGCGGAAAAGGCGGAGTAGGCAAAAGTAGCATTGCCGCCTATCTCGCCGTCGTGCTGGCCAAAAGGGGCTATCAAGTGGGCCTCATGGACGTTGACCTTCATGGTCCCAGTATACCGAGGTTGCTGGGGCTCGAGGGGACTCCTCAGGCCTCCACCGAGAGCAACAAGGCGCTTCCGATACAGATCTTACCTAACCTGCATGTGATGTCGATCGAACCCCTGATGATCCACAAGGATACGGCTACGATCTGGCGTGGACCCCTCAAGATCGGTGTCATTAGGCAGTTCCTGGCCGATATCGAATGGTCCGACTTGGACTACCTGATCATCGACGCGCCTCCGGGGACCGGCGACGAGCCTTTGACCATCGCCCAGACCATCCCCGACGCCAAGGCCTTGATCGTCACGACACCGCAGGAGATCTCTTTGGCGGATGTCCGGAAATCGATCAATTTCTGCCGCCAGGTGAAGATGGACATCCTCGGCCTGGTTGAAAACATGGGAGCGTTTGCCTGCCCTCACTGCGGTGAAAAGATCGATCTTTTCAAGGCCGACGGTGGGCGAATCACAGCCACGAAGACAAATCTGCCCCTGCTCGCGAGCCTGCCGATCCAATCGGAGGTGGTTCGGCTTGGGGACGATGGGAAGCTGGCGGCCTTGGCCGACCAAGGATTCCCGTTCGTGCAGGAGTTCGATAAGTTGGCCGATGAGATCGAGCGGCATACCTCGACGAAACCCCCTGCTTCACTCGAAGAAGCAGGGGAAAAAACAGAGATAAAAAGGGAGAACGGACAGATGATGAAGTTTGCGATTCCAGTAGCAAGTGGCAGGCTTGCCGCCCATTTCGGACACTGCGAGCAATTTGCCCTCATTGAAACGGAAAACGGAGAGATCAAGAACACTGCGATGCAAACCCCGCCGCCGCATGAACCCGGCGTCTTGCCCCAGTGGCTCCGCGAGCAAGGCGCGGACGTCATCATTGCCGGGGGCATGGGAAGTAGAGCCCAGCAGTTGTTCGACCAAAACGGTATAAAGGTCGTCATTGGTGCGCCGGCCGATGCCCCCGAGGTGCTCGTCAGGCAATACTTGAATGACAGTCTGGTCACGGGAGCGAACCTCTGTGATCATTGAAAGTAGGCCTACGGCACAACACTTAAGGCTCAAGGCACTAGATCGCTCCTTTCGCGATGGGCATGAATGACGAGCAAATGGGTGGCGGGGAGGAACCCGAATATGAGCGATTCGCTTGATGATTTTGTGTACAAACTTCAGGGGCAAATCTATGAGGATACCCGCAAAGCTTACGGTGAAACCGTCTTGCAGCGTTGGCTGAACCCCTTGTATAGAGGCTCGATCGCGGATCCTGACGGATATGCGGCTCTCAGAGGCCGTTGCGGCGACAAGATGGAGATCTTTTTGAAGTTTGAGGAGGAGCGGGTACGGGAGGCCGCCTTTCAGACGGACGGGTGTGGCTCGAGCACGGCGTGCGCGTCTTTTGCGGCTGAGATGGCGCTCGGCAAGACCCCCGACGAGCTCCTTGAAATCACCGGCGAGGCCATTCTCGAAAAGACGGGAGGCCTTCCTGATGAGGAATCCCATTGCGCGTTCCTGGCCGCTGAGACCGTTGCTCTGGCGCTGAACGACTACATGCTCAAGCAAACGAAAAAGGAGAGCAAGTAGTTCTTGATGGGGATGAACTCTTCGGCTCTTTGAAGTCATCGACGCGGTGCTTTTTTTGAAGACCCAAAAGGAACCGATGGGGAGAAGAAGGGATGATCATCAGTGTGGCAAGCGGCAAGGGGGGGACGGGCAAGACGACGGTGGCGACCAACATGGCCCTTTCCCTTGAGGGTCCGCTTCAGTTTCTCGATTGCGACGTGGAGGAACCCAATGCCCACCTCTTTGTTCACCCCAATTTTGAGAAGACCGAGGTCATCACCACGCCGGTCCCCGAAGTGGACTCTGATAAATGCAACCATTGCGGTCAATGTGATCAGATTTGCCAGTTCAAGGCCATTGTGCTGATCGGAGAGACCGTCTTGACGTTTCCGGAGTTGTGCCATAGTTGCGGCGGATGTGTTGAAGTCTGCCCCGTCGATGCGATCAAGGAGACCCAGCGAGAGCTGGGCCTTATCCAGGAGGGACACCGCGACGGGATGGCGTTTACACTTGGCAGACTGAGGGTGGGCGAGGCCATGTCACCACCCCTGATTAAGCGGGTGCGTTCCCGGCACCGAGCCGACCAACTCACCATCATCGATGCCCCGCCGGGCACCTCCTGTCCGGTCATTGCCTCCATGAACGGAGCCGACTTCGTGCTGCTGGTGACCGAGCCGACGCCCTTCGGCCTCCACGATCTGAAACTGGCCGTAGGCGCGGTCAAGGTCCTGGGGATTCCATGCGGCCTTGTGATCAACCGCTCCGACATCGGCGATGGAGAAGTCACCGCTTATGCGGAACGGCAGGAGCTGCCGATTTTGATGGAGATCCCCTTCGACCGTCGCATCGCCGAGGTCTATTCAGAGGGAAAGGTCCTGGTGGACGTCATGCCGGAGTGGAAGCCGAAATTCGTCGACCTGTATCAGAAGATCGAGGAGATCGTACAACGCGACGCGTCATGATAGCCGCGTGAATCCTTTGTGCACCAGACTACGAACAAGAGTCAGTGGATATCTCAATGAAGGAATTAGTGGTCATAAGCGGTAAAGGTGGGACCGGCAAGACCAGTATGATGGCGGCCTTTGCGTCCCTGGCGAAAGACAACATCCTGTGTGACGCCGATGTGGATGCCGCCGATCTTCATCTCATCATGAATCCCACCGTCCTTGAAAAACATGATTTTCAGAGCGGTCATACCGCCTTCATCAACGACCAAAAGTGCAGCCAGTGCGGTCTTTGTCGGGAGCTTTGTCGATGGAAAGCCATCAGTGCGGACTTTGAGGTGAACCCCATTGAATGTGAAGGATGCGGGGTTTGCGTCCATTTTTGTCCCGAGGAGGCGATCGATTTCCCGATCAACACCTGTGGGGAGTGGTTCGTATCCGAGACCCGTTTTGGCCCCATGGTCCATGCCAGGCTGGGTATTGCGGAGGAGAATTCGGGTAAGCTCGTCACTATCGTGCGGCGCAAGGGCAAAGAGCTGGCCGAAGAAAAGGGGCTCAATTTGATCCTGGTGGATGGGGCCCCAGGCGTGGGCTGTCCTGTGATAGCTTCCATTGGGGGGGCCCATGCGGTCCTGATCGTGACGGAGCCCACGGTCTCGGGAAGGCACGACATGGAGCGTGTCGTTGAGTTGGCCTCCTTTTTTAAGGTGCCGGCCATGGTCTGTGTCAACAAGTACGACCTCAACCCGAATACCACGACCGCCATTGAGGCCTTTGCCAAAGAGCGCGGGCTTCGATCGCTCGGGCGCGTGCCCTTCGACCCAGTCTTCACCAAAGCCATGGTTCAGGGGCAGACCCTCTTCGAGTACAACACAGCCTCGGAGGCCGGTTCGGCCGTAAGTGCCCTTTGGGAAAATCTGGGTAAAGAACTGGGTCTCTGATCCCGCTTCGGGGGGATCCCCTGAGTCTTTCAGCTATATCTTGCCCGCGTTCCTACCCTCTCACGCGTATTACCTACAAATAGCGACGTCGTACAGCTTTACCCTCGCCCTACTTGATTCCTCGTCTTCAAGACTCTAATTTGTTTGCAACTGCGTAGGCGCCCATATATGGTAAGTCGGTTGAGATTACCCTTGACCGGCCGTTTCTTGTTCGAATCAAACCTCGGAAGTCGGAGGGCTCATGAATCAGGACAGCGTCATCGTCCCATGTCCAAGTTGCGGGGCCAAAAACCGGATCCCCCGGACGCGTTTAAAGGAGCACCCGGTCTGCGGCAAATGCCATGCGGCCATCCAGCTTGAAGCGGCTATCGTCAAGTGCGCCGCTTGCGGGGCCAAGAACCGAATCCCAAAAGTCCTCCTTGGTGACCACGCCAAATGCGGCCAGTGCCACCAACCACTAAGAGCGATTCCTACGTACGATTATCCGATCGAGTTGAGCGACCGAACCTTTGCCGATGAAGTGCTCGCCTTCCCTGGTCCCGTACTGACGGAGTTCTATTCTCCCATGTGCGCCTATTGCAGGACCTTGGACCCGATTCTGGGTCAACTCGCCTCCCAATACGCCGGCCGCGTCAAGATCTCCAAAATGAACATCGAACAGAACCCCATGACGGCATCTCAATACGGCATCATGAGCACTCCGACCATGATCCTCTTCAAGGACGGCAAAAAGCTCAACAAGCTGGTCGGATCTCTGGGAAAGACTGAAATCGAGGGTCACCTCAATTACATCCTATAAGGCCGTCCGCCCCGACTTTCGTCATTTGAAAGGCATTTCGACCTGGATACTACAGCATGGAATTCATTGCCGATCTGCATGTCCACTCCCATTTCTCTCGTGCCACCTCCCGTGATTTGATACCCGAAAAGCTCGCTGTTTGGGCCCAGAAGAAAGGCATCCGGGTTATCGGGACAGGTGATTTTACCCACCCTGGATGGATTGCTGAACTCAAAGAAAAGCTCCTCGAAGCGGAGGACGGACTTTACCGTCTCAAACCCGAATTAGAAAAAGCCGTCGAAGCGGAGGTGTCCGGCTCGTGTCGGAAACCCACCAGGTTTTTGCTCGCAGGAGAAATAAGTTGCATCTATAAGCGCGCCGACAAAACGCGCAAGATACACCACCTCGTCCTGTTGCCCACCTTGGCAGCAGTAGAGACCCTCCAACTAAGACTTGATCGGATCGGCAACATCACGTCCGACGGACGGCCCATCCTGGGCCTCGATTCCAGAAATCTCCTCGAAATCATCCTAGAAGTGAGTGAGAGAGCCTTTTTTATTCCGGCTCATGTCTGGACCCCCTGGTTCTCATTGTTTGGGTCCAAGTCCGGCTTTGATTCGTTGGAGGAATGCTTTGGAGATCTCTCATCCCACATCAAGGCCCTGGAAACGGGCCTCTCCTCCGACCCTCCCATGAACCGCCGCCTTTCAGCTCTCGATGATTACCTCCTTGTCTCAAACTCCGATGCCCATTCCCCTCAAAAACTGGGGCGGGAGGCCAACGTCTTCAACACCGAATTGGGATACGATCACCTGGTGGCTGCCATGAGCGATGGAAACGGCTTCGAAGGGACCTTGGAGTTTTTTCCTCAGGAGGGGAAGTACCACTACGATGGCCATCGCAAATGCCGCCTCAGACTTCACCCACATGAAACCATCGCCAATCAAGGCTGTTGTCCGGTGTGTGGGAAGGCCGCGACGGTCGGGGTGCTGCATCGCACCCTGGAACTCTCTGATCGTGAGTCGCCGCACATCTCGAAGAAGTACACCAGTCTGATTCCACTGCCGGAGATCCTCTCTGAACTTTTGGACTGCGGGCCCGCAACCAAAAAAGTGATGTCAGCTTACGAGGAACTCCTAGCAGACCTCGGACCGGAGTTCCACATCCTGCTTGAGGCGCCTTTGGATGAGATCGAAGAGACTGGGGGATTCCTGTTAGCAAAGGCGATTGATCGCATGCGCCGGAATCGTGTGATTTGTGAGGAAGGCTACGACGGCGAATACGGTGTCATTCGACTATTCGATCAGGCTGAAAAGGATGTGCTCCTGGGGCAGATGGCCCTCTTTCAAACCCCCGAGAGCAAGCGTGTCGACCCGGTTCAGACGCGCTTTCCCGAGCAGATCGTTGCGCGGAAGAATGCTCGCAAAGATGGGGAGAGGTTCATCCCAGCGGATCCTGTCCTGGATCCCCTCAATCCAACTCAACGTGAGGTCGTCCTTCACGAGCATGGTCACCTCCTCGTCGTTGCCGGGCCGGGAACGGGGAAGACGATGACTCTGACCCACCGAATGGCTCATCTGGTCAAGACCAGAGGAGCCAAACCGGATCAAATCCTGGCCCTGACCTTTACCAACAAGGCCGCCGGAGAGATGGAGAACCGGTTGTCCGCTCTGTTGTCCCAGAAGCTTGGACGCGTGCGCGTGGCCACCTTCCACGGTTTCTGTTTGGAGCTCCTTCGGACTGAAGCGGCCAAATCGGGTTTGCCTCCCGATTTCACCCTTTGCTCGGAGTTCGATGTTCCCTTGCTTATCCGACGCGTCGTTGCTGCTGCGGGCAAACCCAAGCAGTTGGCGGCACGGCTTGCTAAGGCCCTCCCAGTTCTCAAGAGGGCGCCCCTGAGGGCTGACCGGGAAGACGTCGTGTCCTCATCCGAAGATCTCCATTCCCTTTTCAGCGCGTATCAGGCAGCGCTACGGCGTTTGAGCATGCTTGATCTCGACGACATTGAGGTTGAAGCCTTGCGCCTCCTCAGGGATCGACCGGACGTGGCCCGCAGTTGCAGCCAACATCTTCCTTGGATTTTTGTGGACGAGTATCAGGATACGAATACCGTTCAGGTCGAGTTGTTAAGGGCCATCGTGGCTGCCGGTCCAGCCAAGATCTGTGCCATCGGTGATCCGGACCAGGCAATCTATGGCTTTCGCGGTGCAGAGGTGTGCAGCTTCCACCGCTTCGGGGAGCACTTTCCGGGTGCCAAGACGATTACCCTTACCGACAATTACCGCTCCTCCCAGTCTATCCTGGACGCTTCAGCTGCACTGATGGCTAAGTCGGAGGCCCTTGAGGGGCATTCCGGAAGAGGAGATCCCCTTCAGGTGACCGCCTGCGCGACCCACGCAGAAGAAGCCGAGACGATCGTCGAACAGATCGAAAGACTCATTGGCGGAACATCTTATTTCTCGCTCGATAGCGGCCGCGTTTCGTCGCACGAGGAGGGCGAACATCTCAGTTTTGGCGATATTGGGATCCTTTTTCGGCTGAACGCCCAAGGCGATGCCCTGGAGGAGGCCCTTGCGAGGGCCGGGATCCCGATCGTACGGTCGGGAGAGAGGCCGCTGGTGAGCTGTTTTCCGGTCGATGTCATCTGGCGTTTCTTAGTCGCCTCCCAACATCCGGAAGGTGGGTACTACCTGGAGAGATATCTTGAGTTGCCCGCGATGAAAGAGCGGGACGGAAAGGCGATCCTTGAGCATCTTGAGCCGGAGGACACTCTTGCGGCGCGTATCGATCAGGCCCTCGAGCTGCACGAATTCGGTGAATTATCGGAGTGGGAGCTGGAGAATGTAGCGCGTCTCAAGCGTTTCGCTGAGCGTTTTGACGGTGATACAAAGGCCTTTTTGGATGCCCTCTCCCTGGATCGCGGGATCGACCATCAAGGGCTTTCAGGAGACCGGGTTGCTCTCATGTCCCTGCATGCCGCCAAGGGACTCGAATGGCCGATCCTGTTTATTACTGGGTGCGAGGACGGGCTTCTGCCCTGTACCCTTTTCGGTGAGCGTAACGATGATGAGGAAAAGCGTCTATTTTACGTGGGCATGACCCGCGCCCGCTCCAGATTGGTCCTTTCCTTTGCCGGCCATCGGGTCCTCAACGGCCGCAGCCTGCAGCTAAAGCCTTCCCCCTTTCTCAAGCTTATTCCAGAACACCTCTGCACGCCCCTGGAGCGAACTCCCTGGAAACGCAGATCCAAGAAACACCAACAACTCGCATTGTTTTAGGAGATATGGCTGCCTGGGGGTTTCGCAAAAGGTGCAGATGTAAGGCGCGCAAGGCGTGAGGAATGAGGCGTACATTTGGCTACGCCGCAGTGACGAAGGCCGCAGCGCAACGCAACCCTTCGGCTTCGCTCAGGGCCGTGAGCACGTCGAACGGCAGATGTGCCTTTTGCGGAAGCCTCAGTGCTTGAAGGCTCGCTGGCCGGTAAACACCATCGTCACCTGCGGCTCGGCCTCGTTGCAGGCCTCGATCACTTCAAAATCCCTCATCGACCCGCCAGGCTGTACGATGGCGATGATGCCCTTCTCGATAGCCACGTCCACCCCGTCCCGGAAGGGGAAGAAGGCGTCCGAGACCATGGTGGCACCAATTAATCCTCCCATTGCCTCCTGGGTCTCAGAGTCGATATCGATGACGAGGCCTTGATCCTCTTCGCCTTTCTTGATCAGCAGTTTCAGCTCGTTCAAAGGGACGCCGTGGCGCTCGAAACAGAGGCGGTCGGCATACTTGGTATACGCCTTGTATATCGCGATTTCCGCCACACCCACTCTGTCCTGCTCCCCGGTGCCGATGCCCACGGTGACTTCGTCCTTGACGTAAATGACCGAGTTCGAGGTAATCCCCTGTTCCACCTGCCAACCAAAGAGCATGTCCGCGTATTCCTCACCGGTCGGTTCTCTGGCGATCGTATAGGTCTTTCCTTTGTATTCGGTGCTGGCGAGGGTGAAATCCTTGGCCGACTTGATACGGTTTCGAGGAGATTGCTGGATGATGAGGCCGCCGTCGATCAGGCTCTTAAACTCCACAAAGCGCATATCCGTGTATGAAGTCAGCTTGTCGATCCGGCCAACTCGAACGATCCTGAGATTGGGGCGGCGGGCCAAGATCGGAACCGTCCCTTGCTCAAAATCAGGCGCCGCCACCACCTCGAGGTAATTCTGAGAGATCAACTCAGCCGTCGGCTTGTCCATTGGACGGTTAAAGACTGCGCACCCGCCAAAGGCTGCGATCCGATCCGCCTTATCCGCCTTTTCATAAGCGTCTGCGAGACTCGTACCGTAGGCCACCCCGCAGGGGTTGTTATGTTTCACGATCACGGCGGCCGGCCGTTCCATCAGATATTTGATGATGTTGAGAGCGTTGTCGATGTCCGTGAGGTTCGTCTTGCCGGGGTGCTTACCGCTCTGAATCATGTCCTCCTCGGTAATGGCCGAGACCAGCCCTTGCCCCGGTTCGATAAACCGGCAGTCCCCCAACGTGAGGTTGCCGTTCACGAGTTCATAGAGCGCCGCTTCTTGCCCCGGATTCTCGCCGTAACGGAGGCCTTTCTCGATCACCTCCTTCGATTTCTCATCGAGTATCTTCCAGGTCCGCTTGCGGTAAACGAGGGTCTGATCCCCAAAAGAGATGGTCATTTCCGGAGGAAAATGATCGTCCATCACCGTCCGATACATCTTCTTCAAATCATCAGCCATAATAACCTCCGGGAAAGAGTCCGTTGTTTGTTGTCTGTTGTCGGTGGTCAGCTGAGAGCAAGTCGTTGCCCATCTCAGGCGTCTTTTTCCTTGGCTCCTATCGAGTTGATGTAAGCACTCAACTTGGGGGTTAATTCATTAATGAGGGACTGAAATGAGGCAATTTCCTCCTCTGAAAAGAGCCTTCTCCTGTATGCCCTACGCAGCCAATGCTTCGTTTCGAACAGTGATCCTCTGGCGATTATTGCGAATCTCCGATTATCCGCAGGGCTCCCACGCCCCGTGCCCTCAGCGATATTGGCACCGATACTATCAGCCGCATTGACAAGCTGTTTGCCAACCGTTTCCTGTGCTAGGCGATCCCATTTGGCAGCCACCTCCCAGATGAGATCGGCTATATCCTCCGCCAATTGGTAGACACGCAGTTTCTCGAACCTGGTTCGTGTCACAAATCCAGACCTATTCAGGCTCATTCATCGGTAGGCGACGGACAACAAACTACAGGCCACAATCATCTATTATTTATGCTTCTCTATGTATGCGTAGGCGTTGTGGTTGTGGATGGACTCGAAGTTCTCCGACTCAACCGCGAACCAAGTGATATTTGAGTCTTCGTTCAGCTTCTGTGCGATCTCCCTGACGATGTCTTCCACGAACATGGGGTTGTGATAGGCCCGCTCGGTCACGTACTTCTCATCCTCGCGCTTGAGGACCGAATAAACATCAGTGGAGGCCGACTGCTCCACCAGCTTAACCAGGTCTTCGATCCAGACGAACCGCTTGAATCGTACCTGAAGCTTCACTTCGCCTCGCTGATTATGCGCGCCGTGCTCGCTGATCTCTTTCGAGCAAGGGCAAAGGGTAGAAATCGGGACGTGGATAATCGTTACGATGTCGCTGCCCGTATTGAGCGATCCCTTGAATGTGCACTTGTACTCCATCAAGCCTTCACTGCCGGTCACGGGCGCGGCCTTTTTGATGAAGTACGGGAAGGTGACTTCCATGTGGGCGCTCTTGGCCTTCAATTTCTTCTTCATCTCCTCGAGGATCTCAGAGAAATTCTGGAGGGAGATGCGCCGGCTGTGCTCGTTGAGGATCTCCACGAAGCGACTCATGTGGGTCCCCTTATAGTAACGGGGTAGATCAACATACATGTTGATCTCGGCGACCGTCTGCTGTTCACCCAAGTCTTTGTCCAGCACCGTAATCGGGTAGCGGATGCCTTTAACCCCGACCTGATCGATGTCTATGTTGCGGGTATCCTTGTGATTTTGAACGTCTTTCATGGCCTCTCCAGGATGTTGACCACCTCGAATTTAGATATCTCCCAATTCAAAGTCAACCAAAACCTCCCCCGCCTGAAACCCCTCCGAGCCTCCCATTCCATGGCCTTGCTTCGGCCTCTCACTCAGCCGAACTGCACCCCTCCCTGAGTCCTCAGTGACCTTCCCCTTGCTTTTGTCCCGTTGAAACGATATTGTATTGGGATTCGGGGCGTGGCGCAGTCTGGTAGCGCACCTGCTTTGGGAGCAGGATGTCGGAGGTTCAAATCCTCTCGCCCCGACCAGTAATTTCAGGGACTTAGAGGGCA
>CAZAGT010000151.1:11008-11653 GCA_964484515.1 uncultured Desulfobacteraceae bacterium
GGATTTACGAGATGTGACAGTTTTGTGACATGAATCTTCGGTAGGCTTTTTGGGAGCGGTCAGTCCATTCAACAGATTGACCGCTTTCCATTTGTGCTCTTGACTGAGGTGGGAGTATCTCATCGTCATGGTAAGGGACTTGTGCCGCAGGATTTCCTGGAGCTCTTTCAGCGTACCACCTCGCATCAAGAAATGGCTTGCGAAAGTGTGCCTGAGGTCGTGAAACTTGAAGTCTAATATTCCTGCGCGTTTCACGGCTTCTTTGAAGGCTCTGTCAACCTGAGCGATGTTCCTTCCATAGTATGTGAAGACGTATTTCGAAATAAGCCCCTGTTCCCGTCTGACCTCCTTCAATACTGCTTCCAAGTCTTCATTGATCGGGATCTGTCCCAGGTCCTTGGTCTTCGTCATCTGACCTTCAATATAAATCACCCTGATCTCTTTTTCTTTGCCGCTCTCGGGATCTTTGAGTTTCACCTTTCTTATCTGATCCCACTTTAGATTTAAGATCTCCCCTTTACGCATCCCAGTGTTGATAGCACATTTGACAATCCGTTCCAGATGGAGCGGGCATTCTTCCAAGAGCCGGTCAATCTCCTCTTCCGTAAGATAGCGCAACCTCTCGTTGGTCTCCTTGAGCTGCAG
>CAZAGT010000152.1:0-9148 GCA_964484515.1 uncultured Desulfobacteraceae bacterium
CTTGCGTGGATGGATGACGATCCTTACGGTTTCGCCTATCAGCTCGAACGCGATGTCTCTAAGGAGTATCTGCGGGTGCCCGTGTATCTCAGGTTTCAACTCTCCAATACGGAAATCGATTACATTATTGCCTTTGAAATCCTTCCCTGGTTTGAAATCATTGACGTTTCCGCTGGAAAGCCGATGGTGGTTGATGATCCTGCAGATGATAAGTTCATTTGGTGTGCGCTCTCCGGTGAGGCTGGAGCCAATTTCTTCCGGAGATGAGCACCTGTTAAACCTTCCTGATCCTCCGGTACCTATTCTCACCCCCTCCTGATTCCTGAGCGAAATGCAACGAAAAACTCTGTGAAGGTCCAAGAATCAGCTCAGAGATCTATGGCGAATACGGTTTCGAAAGGAAGAGCGCGTCCAGATAGTTGTGTCGCGAAATTGAGAGAGCCAGGGACTTCCTGAGCAAATTGATTTTGTTTGCAGGAATTCAGGATTGTGGCTAATGGTGAAGCACTCTGCGCTTCCGCGCGGGGCATTTCTACAAAATAGAGGTAAAACTCCGCCGAAGCAACCCGACTTTCCATCCTCCGTAACAGGCTACTGCGGAGGACGGGCGCCCTATGGGCTCCGCCGCGGTCATCTGTCACCATTCCTCCCCGTGCTTTAGCACAGGGCGTCCCGCCGAAGGCGGATAGACTTGGCGAAGGCGAGTCAACCCCACCAGAGTCCAAGGAGGCTTCGGGGGATTGAGGAATGGGCAAGAACGCAGCTTACATCAGAAAGAGGAGGATGAGACAATGATCAAAGGAATTCACCATGCCTGTGTAATTCTTTCCGATATGGAGAGATCGCTCAACTTTTATAGAGACAAGCTCGGGTTGAAGGAAGTAATGAACCTGAAATTCGACGCCGATCCGGTGATGATGGATCTGCAGGGGACCAATCCCAAGCAACACCTGGTTATGCTTGAGGCGGGCAATGCCCACCTGGAGCTGATTCAATATATCGAAAGGCAAGCGTTCAGACCATGCCCCTGCGACTTTCCGAACATGCATGTCTGCTTGCACGTCGACGATATCAAGGCCGTCTATGAAAAGGCCAAACAGGCAGGCATCGACGCCTTTCACCGGCAACCTGACTTTATCCAAGGTTCAGGGACGTCTCTGGACGGATATGGCGTATATTTCAGGGGACCGGACAACGAGATTTTGGAGTTTATTCAGTCACCCAATTAGTCCTTAACCCATTTCCCTCGATTAAGATGTGTCATTAGCGTTATGTGTGACGTTGTTGACTATGTTGACAAAGAGCTATGATCGCAAGAGGCGTGAAAGAGGGGGATCAAAATCGGAACGCACCCAAGTTGATCCGTCCCGAGAATAATAGAAGAAAAGCCAGCTAGGAGGTCTAGCATATTTGTGTCACGATTAGATCCTCTTGGCGATCCCTCTAATCTCCTTTACGAGAGACTTCTTCACTTCCTCCCAGCTGACGTCCCATATCATGGATAACTCCGGTTCGCGTTCCGCTTCCTCGAAGTCCACTAGCCCTTTGAGAAAAAGAAGCTTGCTGTATTTGACTCCGTGATTCTCTTCCATGGCTGTCATGATCAGGGAATCGAGAGCGATTTTCTCTCTCGTGAGGCAGTAGAGGTCAACAAAATCCTTCTTGGTGCCCCGGCTCCCCACGGACAACAATTTCATACGACCGATGTCTCTAGCGTCAGCCATGGTGAGGTTTTCGATTTGGGCATCAAGAGGTATGAGAGGGAATTTCAAGGGGAGCCGTTCTCTTATGAAGTCAACCTTGATAGATTGAATCATCAGTTCCACGTGTCGGGCGGCTTGATTCGTTATGACCACCTCAAGCCCTTCTAATGCATCACTGCTTGCGACCGACAAGGGATCAAACTGCTCACGCATGAAGAAGTCAAGGTCGTCAGATTTTCGATGGCCCAATTGGAGGGCGAGGGCCGTTCCACCTCCCAGATAGCAGGATTTCGTGTCCGGGATCGAATTCAGCCTTCTAAGTAATTCCCAAATGGAGTCGGATATCGCTTCGGAGTACACGGCTCATCCTCAAGGTCAAAATACGCTCTCCAGAATGCCCTCGACCGCCTGGAAATGGCCCTGCTGTTCCTTATGACGTGGATCAATTCCTTGCGCTGATAGGTCGTCAGCAAATATCTCATTGCGGCTTCATCGCCATGCTCCATGAGCCGGCTGATAATGAAATGAGATGATTCCTCGGCAGAGAGATTGTCAAACGGGACGTCCCAGAAGAAAGGGCGCAAATACTCGGGTAGTTTGCCCGCGCTACGAGTTGAATCCGTTTCATGATGATTCGTTCGGCGCTCTTCCATTTTCCGGGTTTGTACCGTTCAAGGTGTTTAGGTTGAAGGCTGAGGCATGAAAGACCAAAATGATACGAGGAAAAAATACTCGAAATTTCACAACTTTTCAATGGAATTCGTCTAGAAAGCACTGGGTATCTCATTTGATAGCAACGGGAGAAGTGAGAGGTAAAAGCGGGCTTACAGCGTCGACGAGAGCATGATTCAAAGCTGAGAAAGATCTTGACACTGACGTACAAAAGAATCTATCTTATACGTCATGAACATAAAACTGACATTAAGGATGGACGAAGCTATTGTGCGAAAGGCCAAGCTGGAGGCAAAACGACGGGGTAAATCTGTCTCTCGTATGGTAGCGGAGTATATCGAGTCGATTAGCTCTCGGCCGTATTCAAGAAAGGTATTGCCACCTACCACGGCATCGCTCGTTGGGATCTTGAAAGGTAAAGAGGTCTCGAAGGAGGATTACAGGGCGCACCTTCGGGAGAAGCACCTTTGAGGGTCATCGTTGATACCAATGTGGTGCTTGATGTTCTCCTTGAACGTGAGCCTTTTGTAGGAGCCGCGGTGGGAGTGTTTTGTCTTGTCGAGGAGTCGCGTATCGACGGCTTCCTTTGTGCGACGACCATTACAACGACAGACTACCTGCTCACGCAATCCCTTCCAACAGCCAAAGCGCGGGATGCAATACGCAAACTCATCACGCTATTCGAAATTGCTACCGTCAACAGGCCGGTGATCGAACGTGCACTGGGGAGCAAAATCATCGATTTTGAGGATGCCGTATTGGTTGCAGCAGGGCAAATGGCCGGAGTTGATGCCGTGATTACCAAAAATTCGAAAGACTTTGCCGGTTCCGCCCTCAAGGTCTTCGATCCAGACGAGTTCCTAGCCCTTTACAGTGGTTAGCGAGTACAGCGTATCCCCTTCACCCTGACTCTCTCCCGCCGGGGGAGAGGGCATCGAGAATGATTTCAAGGCAGATTTTCCAGTAACATACGAAGAAAAAGGTCGGGTTAGCCCTAAAAGGAGACGGAGGCTAGGTGGCTGGAGTGGCACTCGGGGCGGACTCCTGCGATGTTTCGCTCCCTCGAGATATCAAGGGCTCAAAGAGCTTTTTGTCAATGCCCTTCTCGTAGGCGGCTTCTGGTGTAGTCTTCTCTTCCTGGATGAGTTGCATAAGGTGCTGATCCATGGTCTGCATGCCGCTGTTCGACCCGGTCTGGATCAACGAGTTGATCTGAGAGATCTTTCCTTCCCGAATCGTGCTGGCCAACGCTGAAGAGCCGATCAGGATCTCGTTTGCGGCGCAACGTCCGCGGCCGTCTTTGGTTCGGAGCAATTGCTGGGCCACGACCGCCTTCAGAGATTCCGAAAGCATGGTACGGGCCTGTTCCTGTTCGTCGGCCGGAAACGCATTGATGATCCGGTCAATGGTCTTTGCAGCGCTATTGGTGTGAAGGGTGCCGAAGACCAATATCCCTAGTTCGGCGCATGTGAGTGCGAGGGAGATGGTCTCCAGGTCGCGCATCTCGCCAACGAGAATAATGTCGGGATCCTCACGGCTGGCGACCTTCAGGGCATCGGCGAAGCTCTTGGCATGGGTTCCGATTTCCCTCTGCGTGAACAGGCACTGCTTGTTTTGATGGACGAACTCCAGGGGATCTTCAATCGTGATGATGTGGGCATCGCGATTCTCATTGATATAGTCGATCATCGCAGCCAATGTGGTCGATTTTCCACTGCCGGTCGGCCCGGTCACAAGTACGAGTCCGCGTTCAAACATGGCGATCGTCCGGAGGGCCTCCGGAAGACCCAGCTGCTCCAAGGTGAGGATCTTGGTAGGAATAATGCGAAAGACCGCGCCGACACCCCTGTGCTGATAGAAGAAATTACAGCGAAACCGAGCCACATCTGCGAGCTCGTAGGCCAAGTCAAAATCGCGGTTTTGCTCCAGCTCGGCTTGTTGCTCCGGTGCAAGGATTTCAAAAAGGATCTCCTGGTTTGATTCGGGCGTGAGGGCCGGGTGATCGGTGGGGACCAAGCTCCCATTGCGGCGCAGCAATGGGGGAAAGCCGATCACCATGTGAAGATCGCTCGCCCCTTGATCCTTGAGTTCCTTGAAATAGGTATCTATCAACGCCATGGTCACCTCATGCTGCCTTTGCTTCCGGATTCAGGGCTCCGTTCGGAGTGCGGGCCGGGGCTTGATTCTCAGAGGCCAATGCGCCCTTGAACATCTTCTTGTTCTCGGCGTTCGAATAGGCATCCTGGGCGCTGATTTTCTTCTCTTTTAGAAGGGCCATAATGGAATTATCCATGATCCGCATGCCGAGGTTTTTCCCCATCTGCATCATCGAGGGTATCTGGTGGGCCTTGCCTTCCCGGATCAGGTTCGCCATGGGCAGGGTGCCGATCAGGATCTCCAGCGCCAGAACCATCCTTTTGCAATCGACACTGGGGATCAGGCGCTGAGTGACGATGGCTTTCAAGGATTCGCTTACCATCGCCCTGACCTGACTTTGCTCGCCGGCAGGAAAGGAATCGATGATCCGGTCCACCGTTTTGGGTGCGTTTGAGGTGGAGAGGGTCCCAAGGACAAGGTGTCCTGTTTCGGCTGCGGAGATTGCCAGGGAGATCGTCTCCAGATCCCTCAGTTCGCCGATCATGATCACATCCGGGTCCTCCCTGAGGGCCCCTCGTAAGGCGTTTGCGTATGAGCGGGTGTCTCTTCCCAATTGCCGCTGGTTCACAACGCCCTTCTTGAGGGGATGGATGAATTCAATGGGGTCCTCGACGGTTAGGATGTGATGAGCTCGGTTGGAATTGACCTGATCTACCATCGCAGCTAGGGTCGTCGACTTGCCCTGGCCCGTGGCACCGGTCACGAGGATAAGTCCCTGATGGTTGTCTAACACCTTGTGGATGACGTCAGGCAGGCCCAGCTTTTCAAAGGAGGGTATCTTGGGAGGGATAATCCGAAAGGCGGCACTCAGCCCCCTTTGGTGCACCATGGCGCTTCCCCGGAACCTGCCAAGTCCCTCGATTTCATAGGCGAAATCGAGCTGAAGATCTGCGTTGAGCCGCTCCCTCTGCTCGTTTGTAAGCACCTGAAAGAGGAGATTTCTACAGAGTTCCGCGGTAAGGGGATTGCTTTTGAGTTTCCGTAGTTTTCCGAATTGCCTCACAATAAAAGGTTCGCCAGGTGATAGGTGGACATCCGAAGCCTTGGCCCCTATAGCGGCCTTCAAAACCTTGTCTAGTTCCGCCATGATACCTCATTATTTAGCTGTCAAAGGATCTGATGTTGAAGGTGGTTTGATAGTGACTTTCGGCAGATTTGAAGTTTCCTTTAGAAAAAAGGGGCTGGAGGGACGGAGGTGGATCGGCAGAAGAATGAAGGCCGGTGCATCTTATTCAGATTGGCTTGTTCGCTGAACGCTTTTACTCAATGAAGCTCATAGATTTCGGGATTGATCGGATATTTCGGTCGTTTACCGTCAAAGACCCGCAGAATTTCTTCGACTGCGTGGGTGGCCATCTTGACTGCGGCTTCCTTGGCAGCGCCGGCGATATGGGGGGAGATGATCACGTTGTCGAGCTTCAAGAGCGGGTTCTCATCAGGCAAAGGCGGCTCCTTAACGCACACGTCCAGGCCGGCCGCCCTTATCCAATGATTGCTTAATCCCTCATACAAATCTGTTTCGTTCACGATTCCGCCGCGAGCCGTATTCAAGAGAATCGCTTCCGGCTTCATGATTCGGAGCTCCTCTTTGCCGATCATGTTCTTGGTCAACTCGGTTAACGGGGCGTGGATGGAGACATAATCGGAGGCCCTCAGCAGGGGCTCAAGCTCATCAATCAGCTCACCGTGGCGTTCTTTCGCGTCCTGGGCACTGATGAAAGGATCGTAGGCGAGCACCCGCATGCCGAATCCGAGTGCGCAACGTTTGGCCACTCGGCTGCCGATGCGTCCCAACCCGATGATCCCGATCGTCTTCCCTCGTAACTCAAGACCCATGTAATATTCTCTGCGCGAAAATCGTCCCATCCTGACGTCGGTTGCAGCCCTGAGCAGGTTCCGTGACAATGACAGCATCAGGGCCATGGCATGATCGGCAACCGAGTCGGAATTGGCCTCCGGGGTGAAGGTCACCGGGATCTTTCGCCGTGTGGCCGCCGCCACATCGATTTGGTCATACCCGACCCCGTGTTTGGCGATGATTTCAAGATTAGGCGCCCTTTGGATCATCTCTCCGGTGAAATCCTTGATCCGGACCATCACGGCGTTGGCCTGCTCTAGGGATCTGAACAGCTCATCTTCCGCCATCGGTCGGTCGTCATAGTAAATCGTTTCAACCCCATTCGAATTCTCGAGAAGTTGAATTCCACTTTCATCAATGTGTTCCCAGATAATCACCCTTTTCCGGCCCATCGTTTTCAATCCGAGTGAAAGCTTATTTGGTATATGTCATATTTATGTGTGAAAGGGGTTACAAAAGCAGCCCGTGGCTCCTTGCGCATGTTGAAACACTAGCGTGCTTTTACACCCTCGTGCTGAAAAAGAGAATCATTATTTTGTAGTTAAGGAATCCCGTCGAGATATCCCAGAAATCCAGGATTTGTATGTGATTTGTGAGGCTAGCGATGAGGTTTACGGAACGAATTCGATGGGTTCAGCTCCCAATGTGCCGACCGAGTCTGTGCCTATGGTGTGCACATAAGAAGTGTGGTATGACTCCACAAACGTCAGGGACATCTTTGGATGAGAAGATCTCTTAAGCTGAAAGGGGAAATCCGATGAATGACAAAAAGGCAGACCTGGCCGGTCCCGGGATCGGCAATTACGACGAACTGGAAAAGATTCTCCCGTCGGACTATCAGCCACTGCTAACCCCAATGGAGACCATGAAGGCCGTCTACGCGGTGAAAAACTACATTGAGGAGAACCTCTGCAAGGAACTCAATCTGCAAATGGTTCAGGTGCCCCTGATTGTCGACAGAGATAGTGGCGTGAACGATTATCTGGATCGCGACGGTTCACGCACTCCGGTGGAGTTCCCATGTGGCCTAGGGCTCGATCAACCCATTCAAGGACAGGTGCTTCAAGCGGCAACGAAGTGGAAACGAATGGCCCTCAGACAATTTGACTGCAACGTGGGCGAAGGCGTCTGTACCGACATGAAGGCCGTACGCAAGGACTACTTCTTGGATCATGACCACAGCGCCTATGTGGATCAATGGGACTGGGAGCGTGTGATCACCCCGGAAGACCGCAACCTCGACTTCCTTAAAGACACCGTTAAGAAAATCTGGAAGGTTATCCTGGGGGCCGGTAGATTGGCCCAGGAGATGTTTCCGCAACTCAAGACGGCTCAATATCCCGATTTCCCAGAGGAGCTCACCTTTCTACACGCCGAGGAGATCCTCGACCTCTACCCCGATCTTCCGAGAAAGCAGCGAGAGACACGTGTCCTGATGGAGAAGTCGCCGGCCATCTTCATCATCGGCATTGGCTGGCCGCTCAAAGACGGTTACCCTCACGAGATGCGTGCAGCAGATTACGATGATTGGGTTGTGGAAACGATTGTCAAGAATGGTGAGCAGTACCATGGCCTGAATGGTGATGTCCTGGTGTGGAACCCAGTGACGAAACGACGTCATGAGTTGACGTCTATGGGTATCCGGGTTACCAAGGAAACCCTCAAAGTCCAGCTAAAGATGTCTGGGCAGGAAGATTTCCTCAGGCTCCCGTACCACCAGGCGATCCTCAATGACAAGATTCCTTTAAGCATCGGAGGAGGTATCGGGCAGTCAAGGACCTATATGTACTTGATCCGTACAGCCCATCTAGGAGAGGTCAGTGTCGCGGTGTGGCCGAAGGTGCTCAAGGATATCTGCGCCAAGAAGAATATCCACGTACTGGAGTAGCGGCCGGCCACACTCACCCTCATGCCTCCAACCTGAAACATGGGTCTCGACAGGTGGGCAGCTCCACCGTTCGATCGAGCTAAAATCTCCAGATCGGATTCGTACCCCATGTTGTCACGGACCCATGGTGATCCTAGGCATCATTGCGCCGAGATCGTCCGCCGGCGACGCAATAAAGTGAAAAGGTGCTTTGGAAATCCGTGATCTGAGTTGTTCTAGAGGCGCGGAGAAGCAGAGAAGCAAAGGGGTTAGAGCGGTGGACGAACGGCGACCGGGCGAGGAATTCAATGCTTTACATCCTAAAGACTTTTCGTGATGATGAGTGTGATCTCGAGGGGAGGTGATAGAAGCCAAAAAGAGCCACAGAGATGATGGATATGGATCTCTTCCACCATAACCGAAATGCTCACATCTGTCTCAGGCAAAGAGGCGGAGGGCAGGAAGGAGAAGCTATCATGTCAAAGGCCGATGATAATTCTTTCAAACTTACAAGACGGGATTTTATCAAGAAATCTTCAACTCTGGCCATTGGATTGGCAGCGCTGGGAGAGGAGGCCTTGGAACCTCCCAAAGCTTTTGCTGCCAAGGCAGGAGCAACTAATCCTGAAGGTAGTCCTAGAGTCCAGACCATCCTGGGTCCAATTTCTCCTGATAAGCTCGGCTTAACACTCATGCATGAACACGCACCGGTCATAGACTGGTCGGAGCTTTACGATCAACCGATCGCCCCCATAGGAGGCGCCTTTCGTCGAAAGGTCGTTGAGGATGGTGTCAAGGCCTTGGAGGAGTTTCACAATCAGCTCAACGGCTGGGCAAAGACAGGGACTCTCGTCGAAGTGACACCGATTCGGGTTGGCCGTTACCCTGACC
>CAZAGT010000152.1:9158-11625 GCA_964484515.1 uncultured Desulfobacteraceae bacterium
ACCCTGACCTGATTGTTGAGATGGCAAAGAAGAGCGACGTCCATGTGGTCGGTTGTACCGGGTTTTGGGGCGAGGATCTGGCTCCCATGCATCTCTGGGCGGCGTCCTTGCTGCTGGAACCGAATGGCATTGAAAAGGTGACCAGGCTTTATGTCAAAGAAATTACGGAGGGAATGGAAGATCCGTACGGAAGGCCCGGCTGGTCCTTCACGGATGTTAAGGCGGGGATTATCAAAATAGCCACCAGTAAGTACTTGACCGCCTTTGAGCGACGGGCGAATACCGCCGCTGGCCTGGCTTCGATCCAGACCGGATGCCCGATCACGCTTCACACTTCCGAGGGTGGGGGGCTGGAACTGACTCAACTGCTTATTTCGGTAGGAGTCGATCCGAAGAAGATCATTGTTGGCCATCAAGGTTATATGGACGACCGCGAGAACGTGAGGGCCACGGACTACCACAAGAAACTGGCTGAACTGGGGGTGTATGTCCAATTCGACCGGATCGGTTCCGAAAAATACCCGGTGGAAAACAGGGCCGAATTCATAAAACCCCTTGTGGATGCCGGCTTTGAAGATCAACTCCTCCTGAGCCACGATGCCGTCCCCTATTTTTATAAGACCTTCTGGCAAAAGGAGAAGAGGGAATCCGATTGGTGGCATGTCATGAAACACCCCTTTGCAATAATTCCTTCGAAACTCGTGCCCAAACTGACAAAGGCAGGGATTTCGGAAAGGGCTATCGGCAAGATGCTGATCGAAAACCCCAAGCAAGCTCTTGCCTTTTAATGGGTGATCAACATCTAATACTTCAAAATGGACTGCGGACCACCGCAAATATATTGAAAGGGTTAGCTGCTTTTGGATTGAAGATCTGCTGCTAAGAGATAAATAGGGAGGTTTCCGGTGAAGAGAAAAACCTTTCTTAGGCGGTCGACGACCGTCAGTTTGACTCTGTTCTTCCTCTGCATTTTACTGTTTGACCCAAGTCCGGTAGCGGCGAGAAAGAAACCACGCTACAAGTGGCGGCTCGGAAGTGCGTGGACCCAACCTGTTCGAAACGAATCCATTCAACTCTTTTGCGACCTTGTCAACGTCTATTCAAAGGGCAAAATACAATTGCGGTTTCAGCCAAGAGGACTTCTGGGAGGCCACGATGAGATCTTCCATAGTGTTCAAGAGGGGAGCGTTGAAATGGGGGTTTTCGCTCCTTATGTGAACCTCGTGCCGGGCGGTATGCTGAATTGGATGCCCTGGACCGTCGGGAGCTACGACGAGGCCGCTGTCGCCTATGCCGCACCCAATGGGATTCTCTACAGGATGATGGACAAGGCCTGGCAAGAGGTCGGCTGCAAACTCATCGTGAGCCTTCCGATGGGGCCTTACGGGATCGGCAATAACGTCAGACCTATTAGAACTCCTGAAGACTTCAAGGACTTAAAGCTGCGGGTTTCCGGTTCGCTCGGATTTGTCATGACGTTACAGAATATGGGGAAAGGAAGCGGCATGACGCTACAAACGATTCCCTGGTCCGATCTTTACAATGCGCTCGAGCGGAACGTCGTCGACGGATGCTGGAATCTGTGGAGCCCGCTGGTGGAGGAGCGCCACTACGAAGTCCTAAAGTACTACACGGCCCTTGGTTGGGCTTGGGATTGCGGTAACATCGTGGTCAATCTGGAGCTGTGGAACAAGCTGCCCGAGGATCTTCGGGAGGCCGTCTTCAAGGCATCCAAATACGCAGAAGAACGCGACTACGAGGTTCACCGGCGGATGGATAGAGTCTATCAGAAACAACTGAAGGAATCCGGTTTGGAAATTTATTACCCCACCCAGGCAGAGCGCGAGTTGTTTCGAAGCAAGGCGAATATGCCCGAGGTCTGGCGAGAACTCTGTACCCCCTGGCTAGAGAAACATTTTCCTAAACAGGACATGACGAAGCAGGTCCTGGACGAGCTCGAACGCATCAAGGCTGAAATCAACGGAAAGTAGAACCGGATCAGGGTGCCGTCGTCTTTGTACGGGCCGTTGAGCGAGGGAGCTGTCAAAAGGGGGTATGCATGAGGAGTGCATTAAGAAGGATCTTGCATTTTGTGGAGAACGCGGAGGGCGCGGTTTGCGCTGTCGGGCTCTTCATCACATCCTTATTGATCTTCGCCCAGGTCGTCAATCGTTATTTCCTGCACTTTGAGATCATGTGGTTCAGCGATCTCGCGCTCTACATCTTCATCTTCTTCATGCTGCTGGCGGCAGCCTATGCCACGTGGCGCGAAGGGCATGTGGCGGTAGATTTCCTGCGAGACAAGATCGTAAAAGACAAACCGGTTTCGGCTGCCGTGTATCGGGTTGTGCTGGATCTGATGTCTATTGCAGCGTTGGGTGCCATTCTGCCGGCCGCCTTTCGTTTCCTGAAAAGGGCCTTGAAATATCCGGAATACGGCACCCTTGTGCGGTGGTTCAATACGAGT
>CAZAGT010000153.1:0-11485 GCA_964484515.1 uncultured Desulfobacteraceae bacterium
GTGTTTTGATCACGGCCAAATTTTAGCCGATTTCAAGGCCTGGCTTAAAAGTGGCGCCCCTTTGGCGCGCTGAGTCTTGAAATAACCCGGCCGGTGTGTTAGGGGTAGGGTCCGTCGCGCCCGTAGCTCAACTGGACAGAGCGTTGGACTACGAATCCAAAGGCTGCAGGTTCGAGTCCTGCCGGGCGCACCATGATTTCAAGGACTTAGGCAAAAAGCTTGAGTCCTTTCCTTTCATCGGTAAGCGGATGGTAAGCAGGGGAAGCTGCTTCGGGGTTTTTTGATGAGTTTATGGTGATTGCCTCTCCTGGAGGGGATTTGAGGTCAGGCGGTTGACATTCTCCCGCGCGGCCTCGAGCTTTTGATAGTCGCCGGCGGCGAGGTTGGCCTGGATGATCCGCTCCCGCTCCTCTTCGGCCATGACAAAGGAAAGCTCCTCGGGCGCGGGGTGGTCGTAAGGCCAGGCAGTAAGAAAGCCCGGCGGCCTCAAAGGCCTTGGTCTCCAAGCGCTCGACGGTCTCCCTGGCCGGCTGGCTGATCACGGCCAAGACGGTCCTCTCCAAGCACGACGAACCCATGCAGTTCACCACCTTCGAGGACGAGACCGGCCTGATCGAGACCACAATCTTCCCCCAAACCTACAAGCGCTACCATCTCTCGCTCGACTGGGGCCGGCCTTACATCCTGAGCGGCCTGGTCGAGGAGGATTTCGGGGCGGTGACCCTGAGGATGGAGACGATCGACAGGCCGGTCTTTTCCCCATGATATAGGCTCTTTGATAGGGAAATTTCTTGTACTCTAAAGAAATTGTCGTCTAGTGTAACTTGACAGGCTTCCAAAGAAACTGTCATTATAAATTAGTGTAGTTTAAATCGGTCATTCTGGGCAGTTCATCAAAATGGAAATCATCGACCCTCTCGGGTTTTCAGTGATCAAAGCTGTCTTGAAACTCCCTTTAACCAGGCTTGCTAAATGGGGAGCAGTTCACTGATGTGGACCCACCTTGAACCTCATTCAGCGAAAGTAGAGCAAGTCTTCGAGCCGCTATGCAAGAAAGCGGCCGGATATAAGTGTGCATGGTCGATTGCCGAGCTGAGACTCGCGGAAGAAGATACGAGATGGCTTCGATCTTGGTTTAGCTGCCTAGGCCCCGAAAACTATGAAAATTGGGCCAAGTCAGTGATGCTTACGAAACTTCCCGGCGATTCGTTCGCGACCTATCGCCAGATGTTTGGCTCTCTTCTTATCTGTGTAGGGGCGGAAGTCCTTCGAGAGGAGAGCAAGGAAGATTCTGTCTGGCCTGCGATACGGGGCATTCTACCGGATGTGCTTCGACGTGAGTTGTTCTTATCGGACGGGCAACCATCTATCCTGACAAAGGAAATCATCGTGGATGGTGCCCGTGCACTCAACCTTCGGCATGCTATAGATATCGAAGGAACGCAGCAGTGGTTCATAACGATCAAACTTCAGTTTGGCTTCACCTTCCGAGGCGCAAAAAACAGGCTGGCCGAATGGCTGGTGAATCTCGGACGGCCACATGCGGTCCAGTACCTTAACGGCGAATCCGAGTTCCCCGAGCTGGAATCTGAGTCTTTTAAAACGCTTTGGAGAGCGTTGAAGCAGCATAGGCAGGGCTTAATCGAAGAATCGCAGGCGCGCACGACACTGCAACAAAATCCGTGGGTCAAGGCGCATTGGATCGATAGCTTGCTGAAAGAGACAAAGGAGAGGATCCTTATTCTGGGGACAGGAGAACGGGACGAGAGAGAGACAAAGGATCATGCAGAAGAGGTTTCAGGGGAGGAACTCTGTCCCATTGCAGGCATTGCGCTAGAATGGCCAAAAGGAACAACCCCTCGGTTCAGATTTCGATTGGATCGACAAGCTATCGAAGATGAAGTCTGTGGAACAAAGGTAATAGAGTTGGATTTCTACATCGACGGAAAAAACCTTAGACGCTGGCTACGCCAGAGAGATGGGTCTTGGGCGGGCGAAGAGCTAATCTATGCTGAACCGGACAAGTTTAAGCGACAATCGAACCTCAGCCCAAAGACCCTCGCGGTGCGGTCTCGCACTGGAGAAACCTTGATAGAGTGGGATTTTGCGGATTCCGGCCTATCGGAGGAAGTCTTGGTGTTCGACCTGGATCGGGCTAGGGTTGTTAAGACGGGAGAAGAGCGGCTGGAACCGAATCGGTCATATGCAATCATTTGTGATTGCGATTGCGAGATACAGGGCTGCAGGCCAACCGAGACATTCGAGCGAAAGAATATTTCAAGAAAAGCCATAAGACTGCCGACGCCTTTAAACGAAAACCTTGGTGTGAGTTTTGGTGATTTCCTGCTGTGGCAGCCTATACGTCAGGAAAGCGATCAGCGTCCGCGCTTCCCTCTTACCCTCATGACACCACCACAGAGGGTTTTGTCACTTAATGATAGATCAAAGTTGCACATAGAGGGTCTGCCAGAGGATGCTGAATCTGTCGAACTGCTGATTCATCGTAAAATATATAAAGTCCAGCGGGACAATGGCACATGGCGTACTTTTAAGGAAGTTACAATAACACCGGAATTGGCAGCACGGCAACGGAGAGTTCAGGTTCAATTTTTATCAGGGGGCAGAACGCACACCGAGAAACCTCGTCTCGCATTTAAGCTGCTTGGCGCCGTGATGCTTCGATATAAGCAAGACGGTACCGCCAAATTAGAGATGCTCAAGCACGGAGACCAATTAAATCGGTCTGAGGGAGCGGTCTCTCTCAGGATATGGACGCCAGAACAAGACCCAGGCGCGAAAGTACTGGAAGGCAACTTTCAAGTGGCTCGGCTAAGACACTCTAAACTTCGTCTCAGTGACATTCCCTGTCACGGAGGCAAGTTGCGTGTACTTTGCCGAGATCGAGTTCACGACCTGGGTATTCTTTGTGTAAATACTGGATGTATTACAGAATTCCTTCCCGCCATGTTGAATAACCCTTCCCAATTGTTCCTTTCACAAGAGAAGGATCCTGGTGAATTGGGAGAACAAGGGTATTCTCTCTTGGTGTGGGCTCCTACAGAGAAAAGGAGGGCTAAACTAAAGTATCTTTCAGATGCGCTCTTGCCTGGCTCTACAGAGCGAATATGGAAAATTAACTGTTCCGAGCAACCAATGGCCATTGCGTTAACGTGGAAAGGTGCTTGGCTCGGCGCATGGTGGGACCTTATGAGAATCCGCGACTACCTTGATGGCCAGGCAGATGCATCCAAGCGCGATTTTGCTATCATCAAGTGGCTTCGTGTGCCAGTATTAGATCCGACACTTTCCCTTGCTTTTTCAAAGACGGTTATGCAATCGTCAGCCCGTTTTATAAAGACATGGCTTAATGATGCCGGGCTCCCTGATGGCCTTCAACCGCATGGTCATATAGAAGGTCTTGATTCGGTGGTGCGGCATTTTCTATGGAACGACTTTCCCCCAGCACAGGCGCAAGAGACAATCGATTTGGTCACGAAAAAGGATGTCAAGTGGTATCAAGAGGATCGTTGCGTCGGTTACTTGGAAAGCCTTTTAAATATTTCCCCTATTCTACTGTGGAAGGGATTGGAAGAGTGTCTCAGGTACCACCGCGATAAGATCATTCATCTCCTTAATTTTTTCACTCGTGCGCAAGCCGGTCTGCCGTTAAGCGCGACTCATCAGCAGCTGGATTACAAATTTCAAGAACTGGGGAAGCAAGCATCGAGAGTAACAGGCATTAGCGAAATCAGACTGGAGGAAGTTACGAGAGCATATATCAGAGCGATGTCAAATAAGCAATGGCATCCGCCTGAGAGGGATCATGCTGACCTGCTGAAGCTGGGCGAAACTATCCCGGGCAGGAGGTATCTATCGGCACGTATAGGCCAGCACTGGCTGGATCAAAGCCGTTAATAGGGAGATATATGCATGGGGCAAGTTGACGCACTGAAAATGGTCGAACACGTTCGGAGGCGTCTTGTAGACCTGGCAGTGTCGGAGAACTATGTTAGTGACACCAATTTTGCCACTGCTAGTCGAAAGGTCTGGGGAGGACCAGGTGCAGATGGGGGTTTGGTCAGCGAATTGTGGGTGGAGGGGGCCTTTCCTGGCGAACAGAGTCGCGATTTACTGCAATCGTTGAGTAAAGAGGGCCTTTCCCCTGATGATCTTTGCCGCCATCTAATTGGCCGCGATGTCTTTCCGGCTGATCGATTGTTGTACAACCACCAGTCTGAAGCACTACACAAGGTGGCAGAAGCAAACAGAGGAGAGAAAGCAGCTCTTATTATAACTGCTGGAACGGCCCTAGGCAAGACAGAGGCTTTCCTCCTGCCCATGCTGGCGGACTTATGGACCGCGCCGAACAGGCGGAAGGATGGGGGAATGAGATGTCTGATTCTCTACCCCATGAATGCGCTGGTGGCGGATCAAGTCGACCGAATCTATAATTGGCTTCAAGGCCAACAACAACTTACTGTCTTTCATTTCACCAGTGAAACTCCTGAAGACGCCCGGCAGGCAAATAAAAGTGGGGAGGATAAGTGGGATCAGTGCAGAATGCGAACACGACAGGAGGCACGCGGTCGTGAAACCCACGGGGGAGAGAAAATAAGCCAAGAACCCTTTGGCAAGGTCCCGGATATTGTAATCACAAATTACTCCATGTTGGAATATATGCTCTGCCGTCCACAAGACTCCCCTTTCTTTGGTCCTGATCTAAGGTGCATCATTCTTGATGAAGCCCACCTCTATACTGGCGCTCTGGCAGCGGAGATCATGATGCTTTTACGACGCGTGCGGGAGCGATGCGATGTTAGGCCACATGATGTCCTCCACATTGCCACGTCAGCGACGCTTGGTGGGGAAGAAGAGGAATTGTTGACCTTTGGCTCGTCTCTTTTTTCAACCGACCAAAGGAAAACGGCCGTTATTCGCGGGCGCTACGCCGACCACGATCTGGGAAAGGTTGAGTCACCGCCGGAGCAACTCACAAATTCGGTAAAAATCGCTGGATATTCAGATCTTGATTTTAACACGCTGACAGCCGAAGAGGAGTTGATCGAAGACGACAAAGAAACCGTTGACAAATTATATGAAGCCGCCATTTGTCTTGTTTCGGAGTCCACAGTGGACCGCGCCCGCCAAAAATATCCCCGCAGCCCGGCGCGCTTTCTTTACGCAAGTTTGCGGGAAGCGCCCCTCATAAGGAAAATTGCTCGCAATTTAGCCGAGGAAAAGGGTAGCGTGCTCAGCTTGGATGAGCTGGCAGGCAGGCTTTTTGGTGGCAAGAATGGCAAGGAAGAACGCAATGCGACCGTCGCTCTACTGCGCCTTTCAGCCGCGGCGCGATTGCGCTCAACTGACCTGCCTCTGGTCCCTCACCGGTTGCATTTTCTTGTCCGCGCGCCAGAGGGATTGGCGGTTTGTTTGAACGTCCAGTGCTCCGGTCCAGATGAATGTCGGATTCCACCTATTGGCTGCCTGCAGCCACTGGGGGACCGCTGCCGGTACTGCGGGCATATCCTGTTACCGGTCCACCGTTGCGACAACTGCGGGGAGTGGGCTCTTGCGGCGCATGAGAATCAGGAGTTTTCTACCCTCGAACCTGGATACTACGCCGAATCCGCTGCACAACGTACCTATTATCTTCTGACCCGACCCACAGACCTCGACCTGGTAGAAGTGGTGGTTGATTCTGAGTCGGGTGAGATCCGTGGTTATGGCGCGGCGGGCGTGTCTCTCTGGAAAGCGCCTCGGGAGTCGGATGAATCGCCTCAGCAATGTCCAACATGCCGATCTTCATGGGCCGCTGCAGCTAATGAAGAACAGCAGCCAGAATGGAGACGCACGTGTCGGAGCTTGGTCGGTGGACAGCCCTTTGCGCTATCTGTAACCGCAGAGACGGTGCTTCATGATCTTCCAACATACCGTGGAAGCTCATGCTCCTGGAAGCCTGCTAAAGGCCGTCGCCTTCTCGCCTTCAGTGATTCGCGTAGATCAGCCGCTCGGCTTGGACCGCGTCTGACCCAGCAGCACGAGATGCAGGTTGTCCGCGCCGCTATGACGCGTTGCGTCAAGGACCTGATGCCAACTGACACGGCTGATTATCTTGCCAGCGAAGTCGATAAATTACAGAAGCGACTCAAAGATCCGGGACTTTCACCTGATTTGAAACAGCATCTGAAAAATGAGCTACAAAGGAACCAATTAAAACTACAGCAGGCAAAAGCTGGAACTTCATTCACCGATTACGCGTCACGCGTGGCTAAACGGAAGGAAATTGATCAAATTCTGGACCGTGATGAAGCAGAACGTCATTATGCCAAAAGATACAAACAATCTGATTGGAGAAAGAACGGTGAAGCAGTCCAGATGCATATTGAAGGCTTGATTGCCAATGAACTTGAGCGGCCACTGAAAAAGCGAGTGTCTGTGGAATCGCTTGGACTTATTGAGATAGTCTATCCGGGAATCAAAAAGCTTGGCCTCCCCCCTCTCTTGGAGGAAAAGCTGCCATCGAACGCTCGTACAATAATAGGAGAGGCGTGGCCTGAGTTCGTCGCCCTGCTTTTGGACTCTGCTCGCAGAGATAGCTGTATCGCTTGGTCTGAGGAAACGTCCAAGCGAATGTGGCTTGGGGAATCGCCTCTTCCAGCGCGTTGGCTGACTCGTTCGCGTCGCGGCTGGCGCGCGGCGGCATTTGTTGGCGCAACGTTAAAACAACTTCGGCGGACATTCTCATTCAATGTGCTCCGTGCAGCCGGCTGCGCTGGAAAAAACCTGGAGGACCTTTCCGAGGAAATCCTATATGCGGCTTTTGATCAGCTTTTTCAGTTGGCTAATAATTCTGATCCAAGCTTTGCGTGGCTACGAAAGGAGGACCACCACCAAACCGGACAGGAGGAAGATGACAAGGCCATACAGATATTGCTTGACCAGCTAAGCGTCCGTGCACCCGCTCAGCTCTACCGCTGTGAGGCCACGGGAACAATATGGACCCACTCCGCCCTGGGTTGGGCTCCTATCGAGGGCTGTTGCGGAACACTCCGAGCCACATCCTCCAAAGAGATTGATGAGGATGCTCGGTGGGGACGTTCCAGAAGGGAATTTAGAGAATCCAACAATATTTTCTCTATAGGGCTTTGGGCCGAAGAGCACTCGGCCCAGCTCGCGCCTCGAGAGAACAGGCGTTTACAGGATCTTTTCAAGCAAGGTATCCGCAACGTTCTTTCTTCCACGACGACGATGGAGCTGGGCATAGATATCGGCGGCCTGAATGGCGTATTGTTGGGCAACGTGCCTCCTGGACCGGCGAATCATCGCCAACGCGCTGGACGTGCAGGACGCCATTCCGACGGTTCGGCGGTGGCTGTCACATATTCCCGCAATTCGGAATATGAGCGGGAAGTGTTCTTACGGTTCGGGGATTTTCTGAAACGCGACCTGAGGAAACCAACTGTCTTCCTCGACCGCGAACGCATTATCAGGCGTCACCTCCACGCCGTTCTTTTATCTGAGTTCTTGCGCTCCCAGCAAGGAATCAGAACAGGGGCCATGCACGCCTTCGGCAAAATGGGTCGTTTCTGTGGCATCGACACCGCCCCTTCTTACTGGACAAAACACTCGAGGTCCAAACCATCATGGTCACCGGAGGGTGTCAACATCGCTGATCAGTTCCTTGAATTCTTGAACCAATTGGGAATAGAAGACGGCGGATTCAGCGATCGGTTGTTTCGCCTTTCGGAACACACCGTCATAAGCAAGATAGGCCAACCTGACGGCTGGCGTGAGTTTGTCAATTCAGCGGTTGAGGCGTTCAATAAGGCCATCGAGGAATGGAACATAGAATTCAAGCAACTGAAGGAGGCCTGGAATGAGATACCTGCACAGCCAAAAACTAATGTGGGCCGAGAAAAAGCAAAGGCCAACTCGATTCGTTATATGATCAAAGCGCTTTGTGAGATTACGGTTATAGAGTGGCTGGCGGACCGGCGTTTTCTTCCGCGATACGGCTTCCCAATCAACCTGCAGAAGTTGAGTGTTCGCAAGGCAGTTGAGGAAGGTCGCCGAGACGATTCCATGCCAGACGAGCGATATCGCCTTGAACGGAGTTCTCTCATTGCACTCAGCGAATACGTACCAGAATCCCGTGTGCTCGTTGGAGGCCGCGTTGCCACATCCCGTGGTTTACGGAAGCACTGGACAGATAGCAACCTAGATGAAGCCCTTGGCCTGCAGTACTTCTCGCTTGAATGTCCTGAGAAGCACGTTTACATCTCTCAATCTCCAGAGGAACTTTGCCCCAAATGTGGCGGCAATCCAATGAAAAGACAAAGTCTTGTATTTCCTCGTTTCGGTTACACAACTGCCGGTTGGGACAAGCTGCCATTGGGAACGAACCTTGAGCGGATCGGAGAACAGTCTGTTTGTCCCATAGCATTCGTCGAGCATAATGAAGGGTCAGAATCCGAAGGCTTTGCGGATGTTCCAAAGGCACGCATTGTCTATCGAGAAGAGGCCCCTCTTCTTGTAAGAAATTCTGGCCAGAAGGGTTGCGGGTTCGCCATCTGCACGCGTTGCGGGTTCGCCATGAGCGAAATTGATTACGGCCAGGGGCGGATGAAGCTGCCGCGATCTTTTGAGGCACACGCTTCTGTGTTTTCAAGCGATCCACGTAGTTTCTGCTGGGGAAAAGGAGGGCAGACAGCACCCGTCCTTAGAAACAGAATACTGGCCGCCAAGGAACTGACTGACATGGCCCTCCTCGAATGGCCGGGCGCAACAATCTACGTACGCGATGGCGTATATTCCTTTGGACGCGCCCTGATGTTGGCTGGCGCGCGTCTTCTTGAACTGGATGAGCGTGAACTCGGAATGGAACTTATGCCCCTTAGCTATCCGAATCTCGGTATCGTCATCTACGACACTGCCCCAGGAGGCGCTGGTCACTGCCAGGAACTTATTAATTTGGGTAAGGACTGGATTGAGACTACCCGTAGCATTCTCTATGTAGATAAAATGCACCACTTGCGCTGTAAAAAAGCTTGTCTTGACTGCATCCTTGATTTCTCAGGCCAGTATTCTGCAAACCAATTAGACAGACTAGCTGCCTTGACACTCTTGGATGATGCAATTTCTGCATAGTCTGGAGCGTTGCGAACAGTGATTCCAGTGGTGTATAAACCATTCACTCACTATTTAACCTCTCTACTTACCACCAAGCGGCCTTGCCCATGCTAATTGATGCCCTTGCCTCTTTCCGCCCGTTCCGGAGCGGGCGAGTGATCCGCGCCCGTTGGTTTCAACCTGGTCACGTCAATGCGGAAGCGCCTCTGATGGGCAGGCTCAGGTCAGAGGCGACACTAGCCGTGACCTCATAAATAACCCCTTGGGCTCCGCCTCTTTATCTGATATATCCGCTCTAGCGGCTTGCTCGGGGCCGCGTTTTCGAGGTTTTTTCCCCGGAGGTCTTGATTGCTCTATCTGGTCTTGCCGGTCGGCGGCTACACCGGCTGGGGAATCTGCGGCCAGCGCCTGACCAAGGAGCTGGCCCGCCTGACCGAGGTTCAGTTGATCACGCCCGATTTCTCGGCCGCGGAGATCGGCGACGAGCTGAGCTATCGGTTCTTGAAAACCCGCTCCAAAGACCGGGCCGCTTTTTCAAGCTCCCTCAAGGGCCCCCTCAAGGCCCCGGTCCTTCAAAGCGTCAGCAACGCCACCTTCGCCCCCTCGGCGCCGGACATAAGGGGCTCGCTCAACATTGGCTACACCTTTTTTGAGACGGCCCGCCTGGGGCCCGAGGCCGTGGCCAACCTAGAGAATTCCTTTGACCTGGTCATCGCTGGCTCGACCTGGTGCGAGGAGGTCCTCAAGGCCCACGGCCTGATGAGCACGGCGACCATCGTCCAGGGCGTGGACCCAAGCCTCTTCAACCCTGATTACAACCGCAAGACCTTTTTTGAGGACCACTTCGTCGTCTTCTCCGGCGGCAAGCTGGAGCTGCGCAAGGGCCAGGATCTGGTCATCCGGGCTTTGAAGGTTTTACAGGAGCGCCACGCCGACGTCCTGCTCATGAACGCCTGGTTCAACCACGCCCCGGCCAGCCTGGCCTCGATGGCCTTCTCGCCCCACATCCGCTTCCAGTTGAAATCCCAGGATTACTTCAGCCTCGTCAACGACCTTCTGCAAGAAAACGGCCTCGATTTGACCCGGGTCATCACCCTGCCGCCCAGCCCCCAGGTGGTCATGCCCTGGTTTTACAAGAACTCTGACGTCGGTCTCTTCCCCAACCGCTGCGAGGGTGGAACCAATCTGGTGTTGATGGAATACATGGCCTGCGGCAAGCCGGCCATCGTCTCCAACACCTCGGGGCACCGCGACGTGGTCGGCGAAGACAACGCCGTGCTGCTCAAAAATCTGAAGCCTTTTCGCCTTCCTGACCCCAACCAGGTCGTCGTCGGCTGGGAAGACCCTGACCTGGACGAGATCATCGACAAGCTGGAGTGGGCCTATGAGCACCCCCAAGATTTGGCCCGCCTCGGCCGGGCGGCCGGCCGGTCCCTGGAGCGCTTCACCTGGGCCGCCGCGGCCGAGGAGTTCATGACCGTCATCGACGCCGCGGGGCGGCGTTGAGAGAGCCGGACGCCTTGGATGCTGAAACAAAGGGCCGAGCTTTTTTGAGCGTCGCCGAAGCCAAGAGGCTTTATCCAGAGCTGGTGGAGCTGCTGGCCCCCTTGGCGGATCAAAGCCCTCTCGCCCTGGCCGAACTGACCGAGCGCGCGGCTCCGGGGCGGCCCCTGGACCGGCTCGGCGCCTTGACCATCATCCTGACCGCCTTGAGAAGGGCCGGGCCGTGAGGCGCATTCTGGTCATCCAGGTCTTCCGCCTCGGCGACGTCCTCCAGACGACCCCCCTGCTCCGCGGCCTCAAGGAGCGCCACCCCGAGGCCGAGGTCCACCTCCTGGCCGCGGACGAGTATCAAAAGGCCATCCTGCCCAACCCCAGCCTGGACCGGTTCCTGCCCTTTCCCCTGGCCGAGATCATTCAAAGGGCCAACCTGAGCGAGGGCGAGGCCGTGCCCGAGACGCTCTCCTTCCTCAGCAACTGGCTCAAAAGCCTGCCCCGGGAATACGACCTCATCGTCAACGCCAGCTACAATGAGCTGGCCGGGGCCCTGGCCTTTTTGATCCCGGCCAAACAGGTCATCGGCGCGGATCTGGCCGCTGACGGCTACCTCATCTTTCGAGGGGACTGGCCGGCCTACGGCCACGTCTTTGTCAACGAGCCGGCGCCCAACCCCTTTCACCTGACGGACATTTATTGCCTCGCCGCCGGGGTGAAGCCGGCCCAGTGGGGTCTCAGCTTTCCCTTGAACGCCGAGGACGAGCGCTCGGCCCGCCGCGTCCTCTCGGGGCTGCCCAGCGAGGCCGGCCGATTCATCACCCTCCACCTCGGGGCCAGCCAAGAGGACAAGCAGTGGCCC
>CAZAGT010000154.1:0-11471 GCA_964484515.1 uncultured Desulfobacteraceae bacterium
GTCCGAGCTCCTTGCACTGCGCCATGGAGGCGATGAAATTCAAACCGATCGGCTTGACCGCGGGGCCGGACGTCCCACTAATGGCGGCCTTGCCGAAGACATTCGGGGTCGGCACGAAGTCATCCAGTCCGATCCCTGAGATCCCCCGGACCGTGTTGATCGCCGATATGCCGTCTGCTCCGCCTCTGGCGGCATACATCGCCGCCTCGGTCATGTCCGTGATATTGGGTGTCAACTTGGCAATCACCGGGATGGTCACATGCTTCTTGACCGCGGCCGTGAATCCCTCGATGAGATGAAAGGCCTGACCGACCTTATGTCCCGATCCTTCGATACACATGTGGGGACAGGAGAAATTCAGCTCCAACATATCGGCCCCATGGTCTTCGGCCGCTTGGGAGACGTAGGCCCACTCATCCTCAAAGAATCCCATCACACTCGCAACGATCGGGTGGTCGGGATAGTGTTTCTTCAGGTACAGGAATTCCATGAGATTGTGTTTCAGAGGTCGATCCGAAATCATCTCCACATTCTGAACGGCCATCGCCTTCCTGCTGCCGTAATGGATGCAGTGCATCCGGGGTGACGGATGAATGATCGGCAGGCGATCCGAATTGAGCGTCTTGAAAACGACGCCGCTCCATCCCGCTGCAAACGCCCGCGCGACCATCTCCGCACTGTTTGAGACCGGAGATGAGGACAGCAGGAACGGGTTTTTGAAAGAAGTACCGCAAAACTCGATAGACAAATCGACATTCTGAGTCACGATGATTTCTCCTATCCGTTCAAGTAGGCCTTGATTGCGCGGGCCGCAATCTTCCCATCCTGGACCGCCTGAACAACGAGGCCCGGTCCCCGAACAATGTCACCACCGGCAAAGATCCCCGGGGCCGTCGTCTTCCCGGTTTCAGGTTCTACTTTGATGAGCCCGTTTTCGTGGACGGCCACATGCGGATACCAATCGCGCGCGACCTCCGGCGCTCTGTTGCCGATGGCCTCAATCACCAGATCGACCTGCAGGACCCATTCGGAGCCCGCGATCGACTCAGGCCTTCTTCGCCCCGAGCTATCGGGCTCCCCCAACCGCGTCCGCACGAGTTTGACACCCTGCATGCCCTTCTGAGCGGCGGTGAGATAATCAACCGGTTGGTTGAGTAATAGAAAATGAATGCCGGCCTCCTGAGCCGCGATGCGCTCCTCAGCGTCGGCGGGCATCTGACGGTAAGAGCGGCGGTAGATGAGGTAGACGTCTCCGGCGCCGAATCTGACGGCGGATTCCGCGCAATCTATAGCCACTGAACCGCCACCGATAACGGCGACGGCCTTCCCTTCTATGGTCCTCACCACCTCGTCGAGACGGCCGTCCCGCAACGATTCCAGGTAGGCTACGGACGACAACAAGCCTTCAGTATGTCCGACATTTGGACTCAGGCTTGTCGCCTCCCAGAGCCCGGGGGCCAAAAAGACCGCGTCGTATCCCTTCTGAAGTAGCTTTTCTGCGCCTCCGCGGCCTTGAATCGGCGTGTTACATTGAAACGTGACACCAAGGCCGCTGATATCCTCCAGTTCGTGCTCCAGGAAATCCAAGTCAAAACGGTAGGGCACCACACCGTAGCGCAAGACACCACCGGGTTCGGGGCGCGCTTCAAAGACCGTGGTCTGGTAGCCGTCCCGCGCCAACTGGGCTGCGCAGCTCAGACCACCCGGCCCGGACCCCACGATGGCGACCTTCTCCGGCCTCGATCGGGGCTTCCCAAAAACCTTGAAACCCCTCTGCCAGGCGTGCTCGATGAGAAACCGTTGGATTTGACCGATTTGAATAGGTCGATCAACGCCTTCAGGACGGTTCTCCGAGGCGAATCGGGCGCTGCATCGTTCCTCGCAGAGGATCTGAGTGGGGCACAAAACGCCGCACGCCCCTCCCAGGATATTATTCTGTTTGATGGTACGGATGGCGCCGCTGATATTCTTGAATCGCAGTTTGCGGATGAACTCCGCTGGCTGGGTTCTGGCCGGGCAACCCGCCGAGCAGGGCGCATCGTGACAGAGCAGACACCGATCGGCCTCGGCCACCGCCTGAGCCCAACCAAATCCCTTGCCCATTTTGCTGAAGTGATCCCTCTGATTCAAATGCTCTCCTCCTATTCCGAAACTGCTAAACCGCGAAACGCTCCTCGCTGTGAACCTTCAACAAGATGAATGCCGATTCGGACTTGCCGCAGACCGCGCCCAAAATGAACCGTGGGGTTCACAGTCTTGACACAAACCGTATACTTGCCTATAGCGAAGCTGTCGAAAAACCTTTTCTCTGAAATTCTTGTGGCTCTGGTTCTGTTAACCTCAAAAAGAAGGAGGTCGTCGTGCCGGTTCATGTGGTTGAGCATCCGCTTATTAAGCACAAATTGGCCCTGATGAGGGAGCATGATGTAACGACAAAGGATTTTCGCGATCTTGCCTCCGAACTGGCAAACCTACTAACCTATGAAGCCACCAAGAACCTGGAAACAGAGACGAAGACCGTCCAGGGGTGGGCCGGACCCATCAAGGTTGAAAAGATAAAGGGCAAAAAGATTACCGTGGTTCCCATTTTGAGAGCGGGTCTCGGCATGATGGACGGCGTTTTGAATCTTATTCCGTCAGCCAAGGTGAGCGTCGTCGGGCTCTATCGAAATGAAGAAACCCTTGAGCCGGTAAAATACTACGTCAAAATGACAAGTCAAATGGAAGAACGCATTGCCCTCATCTTAGATCCGATGCTGGCTACGGGCGGAACCGTGGTGGCCACCATCGACCTCATAAAAGAATCCGGCTGTAAGCAGATCAAAGGCATCTTCGCCGTTGCGGCGCCTGAGGGAATCAAGACCGTCGAGGATGTTCATCCGGACGTTGAGCTCTATGTGGCGGCGATTGACGAGAATCTGAATGATGTCGGATATATCATACCCGGCCTGGGCGATGCGGGGGATAAAATTTTTGGGACCAAGTAGTGTCCCACCTGAAATAAAACGTAGGACCACAACAACAAAGGCCCCTCGAAGCCTGAAACAGCGCGTCAACGTCTGTGTCTCAAGGGCCCGAAGGAGCCGTACCGCGGACTCACAAAGTGCGCATCAAAGTGAGTTGTCCCGAACCGGGTCGCTCGATCACCAGGTCACCGGCCTGCAATAGGGGCAATTGAGTGAGATCGGATTCGCCGACCTTGCGAAACTTGATGAGCGTCGCAGCCGTTATGGTGTATATGTTGGTATAATCATTGATTTCGATATCCGGCTTTTGATCCGGCTGCATAAAGAACGTCTCCGGGACTATGGAAAACGTCTCGATCTGAATGAATTGTTGCGCTTCCGCATCGCCGACCTCGCCTGTGCAGCCGGCGAGCATGAGTATCAAGATCATCACGCAAGCTGCCAGAAAGCCTGCTATCGTTCCCTCACCTGCTCTTTGCTTCATAGCTGTTGGCTCCTCCGTGTTGCGGGCCGATAAGTCGTAGTAGCCCGCAAAGAATAACACAATAGCACCATGAAAGTGCTACTCACGGGACTATCAGGCCCTCATGGGGCGTCTACATCCAGTGCCAAAGGGCCTTTCAGCGTATACTTGGATTAAAAAACAGGACCGGGTGGAAGAAAAGGCGGATTTTCTTGATGACGGAATGGGTATTGATGTTACCCACTTTGCCACTGTACGAAACAAATGGCATTTATGGTTTTCCCTCAACGAACTGCGATACACTTCGCAAGTCTTACCTTGACGAAGGCAAAAGGATTCCGATATGTCCTCGTCGTCCTCAGTTCTTTACAACCCGCACCGTGCTTGCCTGTGCTGGAAATACCAGGGGATCAATTCGGTCGGAATTTTCTCAGTTCGCGCTTTAAGATCTTGCCTTGGGGCGTCTTCGGAAGCTCCTCCATGATGATAATCCTTTTCGGGGCCTTGTAGGACGCCATCTTTTCTTTGCAGAAATGGATCAATTCATCTTCGGAGGACGTTCTGTCTTCTCTCAGCTTGATGAATGCCGTCACGGCTTCCCCATATTCTTCATGGGGCATCCCCACGACACTGCATTCCTCGATCACCTCATGGGTGTAGAGGACCTCCTCCACCTCCCTGGGATACACGTTCAATCCCCCACTGATGATCACGTCCTTCATTCGGTCGGTGATGTAAAGGTAACCTTCCTCATCAAGGAATCCGACATCTCCGGAGCGGAGCCAACCGTCCTTTATGGCTTTGCCGGTTTCATCCGGACGATTGTAATATCCCTTCATCACATTGGGGCCGCGTATCATGATTTCACCCTTCTCCCCCTGAGGAACCTCTGAGTCGGCTTCATTCACGATCTTCACTTCTACAACCCCGGCCGGGGTTCCCACAGACCCTATCTTATGGCGGTAAAGATGATTGAATGTGACGAGGGATGATGTCTCGGTCATACCGTAGGCCTCGTGCATGTTCAGACCGAACGTATCCTTCCATTGCCGCACGATTTCGGAGGGCATGCTGGCAGCGGCGGAAAAAGAGTACTCTATGGATCTCAAATGTTTATGGCATTCAAGATGGTTGAGAAGACGAATATAGACGGTCGGCACGGCATATAGTCGGCTCACCTCGTTGGAGGCGATGGATGAAAGAATGGCGTCCATATCAAAACCCTTGTGCAACACAAGGGTCGCGCCGGCATATAAGCCTGAATTCATGATGTGGTTGGAGGCAAAAACATGGTTCAAGGGCATGAAACAGAGACTCCGATCAGCGCCAACCATCCTCTCGTGAAAGCATACGTTTTGGGCGGTATAGAGTAGGTTCTGGTGCGTAAGCATTGCTCCCTTGGGGGTCCCCGTCGTCCCACCGGTGTAAAGGATGGCGCATGTGTCGCCCGGTTCGCAATCGACAATCCGCGCCGGCTCGGCACCGGCTCCCTTGGTTTCGCATAACAATGAGAGCGTGTCGTCCTCCTCAATGAGGAGCACGTCATGGAGGTGCGGGAGTTCTTCGCGTGGAGGTACATGTGCGAAATGGGCTTCGGTGGTAACCATCAGGACCGGCTCGGAATCATTGATCCTATGTTCCAGTTCGTAGCTTTTGTAAGCGGCACTCATACAGACCACCGTCGCTCCCAATGCGATGACGCCATAATAGAGCATAAGCCATTCGGGTCGGTTGTCGGCGTAGAGGGCCACTCTGTCACCCTTGCTAATGCCCCGTCCTCCTAAATAGGATGCGACACAGTGAATGCATGCATTCAACTCCCTGTAGGTAAATGCCTTGTCCTCAAATACCAAAGCCTCCCTTTCGGGGAAATAGGTGGCTCCCCAATTGATGATATTAGCGAGGTTCACCGGCGGTACCCATAGATTATACGAGCCGCATCACTTTAGGTTTACGAAACAACTCAATCGGGATGCGCCCTCAATGAGTTTCAAGCAGCTGAACTGTTACTACGAGCCAGCTGCGGCCTGCTCTCAAAGACCGTTCAACGGTCATGGATTTGCGGCTAATTTGCACGCATATGGTATGGCAAAAACGTCGCGATGTCGGGGAAAATCGTTAGGATGACAATGGCCACCAGGGCGGCGATGGTAAAAGGCCAAATGCCGCAAAAAATAGTTGTTAACGGCACATCTGGAGCGGCCCCCTTGATCACAAAGACATTCAGACCGACAGGGGGGGTGATCAGGCCCACCTCCAAAACAATGACCATCACGACGCCGAACCAGATAGGATCGAATCGCAATGCTTCAATGACCGGAAAGAGGATGGGCACGGTCAGAATCATGATGGCATAGCAGTCCATCACACAACCCAGCGCTACGTATATCAGAACGATGACCGTCAGGATTAAGGGCCTTGGCAAGGGAAGTTCGGCCGTGAAATCTGCGAGCTCCATGGGTAGCCTCGTCAGCCCCAAGAAGGAAGAAAATATGTTTGCTCCAATAATGATCAAGAAGATCATGGCCGTCGTGTTCCCTGTCTCCTTGGGGGTCTGAATGAGGCTCCGCATGGTCAGCTTTTTCTTGAGGAGGGCGAAAAGGAAGGCACCGCATGCACCAACACCGGCCGCTTCTGTGGGAGTGAAAACGCCCAAGTATATGCCTCCCATCACGACGAAAAACAAAAGTAGCATGCCCCACGTGCCCCCTAAAGACGTGATCTTCGTCTTCCACGTCGTTGCAGGACCGCGGGGACCCATCTCCGGATTGAGTCTGCATTGAATATAGACGGCCAATATAAACAGGCCCGCCAGCAAGACTCCCGGAAAAAAGCCCGCCATAAAGAGCTTGCCGATCGACTGTTCCGTCAGGATGCCGTAAATGACAAATCCAATACTGGGGGGAATCAGGATTCCCAAGGTGCCGCCGGCGGCTATGCAGCCTGCGGACAACTTCGGATCATATTTGTATTTGTTCATCTCGGGGATGGCGACCATCCCCATCGTGGCCCCTGTGGCCAGGGAAGAACCGCATACGGCTGCAAAACCCGAACAGGCCAAAATCGTCGCCATGGCCAGCCCACCCCGAAAATGCCCCATCCAGGCATAGACCGTCTTGTAGATGTCACTGCTGATCCCCGAAACGAAGGCAAATTGGCCCATGAGAACGAAAAGGGGGATAACACTCAGGGTATAGGACGAACCCTCTGCCAGGGGAGTAATACCGAGAATGCTTATACCGGCCGGAACACCGACGATGAAGCACAATCCCAGGAACCCGATCAGGGCCATAGCCATTCCGATATACATCCTCAATGCCAGAAGAACGAACATCAGCGCGATTCCCACTATGCCGATCATCTCTGAACTCATGCCGCCGTATCCCTCTTCCTGCTCCCGAACAATCGGAGGAGATCCCTTATGTATTCGATGCACATGACCGCACAACCGATAACAAGAAAGAATACAAAAGGATAATCCGGAACCCCGAGGTTGGGGGAAGCCTCTCCCACCTCTCGTAATTCCACGGCTCTTTCAGTCCCCATCCACGTGATCAGGGCCATAAGCATGAGACAGATCGCGTGGTTGCAGAGTTCAATCCAAACCTGCATCTTCTTCGGAAAAAAGGCCACGACGAGATCAACGGACACATGAGATTTATGGGCCTGCGCGTATCCAAGAAAAGATCAGGATCAGCACCATGAATTCGGTCAGTTCAAACACGCCCAGGATGGGTGCATTGAAGACATAGCGGGCCACCACATCAGCCGTGGTTAGACCCATCATCATAAGGAGCACGATGGCCCCCAGATTGGCCAATAGAGAGCTGAGCCTCCCCATTTTGTCTGTAATGGTCTTAAGGTCCATGCCTTTCCAATCAGCCCCCTAGGCCGTCTATCGGGCGAAATCGAACAAGAAAAATCGGGGGCAACCCGGCGATCGGAATGCCCCTTCTCCTGGCCCCCATATTCATGACCACGATCCAACCCTCTCCCTGGTTGATTTGACCCCTATTCTTCTTCGAGGAACTGAAGCGCGGCCTCCAGCACGGCTCTTCCAGGAAGGCCCCTGGACTCCATATCCCTGATCCACTCGTTTCTAAGCGGTATGGTCAGATCCTCCAATTTTTTCTTCTCGGCGGGCGGAAGCTCAATCACCTGAATGCCCTTGCTAAGGGCGCGTTTCTTGAAAGGCTCATCCGTATCGTCGTACGCCTTACCACAGGCCAACGACATTGCTAAACCGCTGTGCTCCGTCATGATCATCTTAACGTCGTCAGGGAGTGAGTCCCATTTTCTCTTGTTCATGAGGACGGCCATGGTCATGGTGTAGAAGTCCGCCAATGTGGCATATTTCGTGAGGTCGTCCAACTTGAATATCCCGAGGCCTTCCCAGGGAACCACGGTTCCGTCCACCACGCCCCTCTCCAGGGCCGTGTACGTCTCCGTGATGGGGATGGTTACAGGGATCGCCCCGAAGCTTTTGAGCGCTTGGGTGACAAACGGATTGGCCGTCCTGATTTTCATTCCCTCGAAATCAGCGATGCTGGTAATGGGTTTCTTAACCGTGTGAAAATCCCCGCCCGGATGGCAGAATAATGCCAGGACTTTGACCTTTTTGTATTCCCTCTGGAATTCAGGGAAATTCTCATAAGTCCTCCACATCGCCCTGGATGTCTTCGTGGCGCTCGGTGTCATGAAAGGCAGCTCGAAGACCGACGTCATGGGGAAACGGCCGGGCGTGTAGTCATGTAGGATATAGACGATATCCGCGATACCCTTTTCCGCCAGGGCATAATGATCAGGGGCCTTTCCCAAGGCCCCGCCGGGGAAAAACGTCACCACGACCTTGCCCTTGGTAAGTTTATTGATTTTCTCTGCCCAGGGTTCGAACACTCTGACCTGCATCGTGTGTTTTGTGGAAAAAGACGTTGCAAACCTCAGCTCGATGGTTTTGGCCGAAGCGTTGTCCAAGCCCAAAACGAACGCACCCCCAAGGGAAACGAGAAAAATAACGGCCATTGCTCGTGTCTTGTCCATGGCTACACCTCTTTCTTGTTTCTTGAAAATACCTTTAGCGTGTCATTCCGGCGAACGCCGTGGTTCGACGGGCTCACCACCCTGAGCATAGCCGAAGGGGAATCCAGTGACTTCAGAATATTCTGGATGCCGGATCCGTCATCCCGCGCCCAGCTATGTCGTTCTTTCAAACACGGCAGCAATGCTCTCCTCACCGCCGAAATGGATACAACCGGTCGGGCATATACTCATGCATGCGGGTTCTTGGTGGTCGCCCAACCTGTGAACACAGAGATCACACTTCACCGCAATCTCTCGTTTGTCTTCGAATTGCATGGCTCCAAAAGGACAGGCCACAATGCATTCTCTGCACCCGATGCAAAGATCATTATCGATCAGAACAATTCCCTGCTCATTTCGCGAAATCGCGTCCACGGGGCAGGCTTCCCGACAGGGCGGCTTTGCGCAATGGTGGCAGTATACGGGCATGAAGTCAGAGGTCTTCTCAATCACCCGCACCAGCCTGGGGCCCACCCCGAGTCCGTGCTCCTGTTTGCATGCAACCTCACAGGCATGACAACCCATGCAGTCCTTTTTGTCAAACACCAAAGAGACCTTCCCCATCTCATCTCCTCCTATTCATCATCGCAGCGGCAGATGTTGCACAACAGGACCCTCAGGTTTGTTGCCCCCATCACAGGATCCATAGACTCGTGGGAGTTGTCGGTAAGGATGTTGATGTTGGAAATATCCCAACCATGACCAGGGCCTCCCATCTCAGGATACCACCAGCCATGCTCGGCCACGATCACCCGGGGATCGATGCCGTCATTCAGTATGGCCCGCTCTTTGGCGCGCCCTCGCGGCGACTCGATCCAGACCCAGTCTCCTGCCTGTATATGGTGCTTCTTCGCCGTCTCGGGATGGATCTCCACAATGGGCTCGGGGCGGATCTCCCTCAGCCAGGGCGTACTTCGATTGGCAGAGTGGAAATGGGTGGGAATCCTCAACCCCGCGTTCAGGATATAGGGGTACTTTTCAGCTAGGTACGGTGTGGAGTAAGGGCTCTCCGGTATCTCGGTGTACTTGGGCAAGGGGTCGAAGCCCCACTTTTCAAGCACCGTGGAGTAGAGTTCGACTTTCCTTGTGGGGGTGGAAAAGCCCTTTTCTCTGTATTTGTAATACCTCATCTCTCCTCTGAGGTAGCCTATCTCCTTGAGTTCCTCCCAGGTCAAACCGGTCGGTTCCAGCAGCCAGTCGAGGGCATCCTCCACTGTGTCCCACCATTCCTGGCCCATCCGCTTGCCCAGTTCCATGAAGATCTTGTGGTCCTGCCAGCATTCGCCAATCTCGACGACCTTCTGTCTTGCCAGCACATATCCGTGTCGTTTCCAGTTTTCCGATAGGTGATTCTGCTCAAGCCAGGTACCGGCGGGGAGGAAGATGTGTGCCAATTCAGCGGTCGGGGTCAGAAAAAAATCAGACACAGCAAGGAAGTCAAGTTTGCCGACCGCTTCGTAAACCTCCCTGGCATGGGCCCTCGTAACGACCGGGTTGGTCCCCACAAAGTATCCCGCCTTGACCGGATACGGCTTTTCGGTCAAAACGGCATCCCAGGCGCACTTGGGTGTAATAAAGGTCATCCTGGCAGCGAGTTTGTATTGGTCCCCTCCCAGACGCTTCTTCTGCTGCTCGGCAGACAAAGACTCATGCCTGGAAAACTCCGAGACCTTTCTGGTTGGAGGCGGTACGTAGAAGACATTTCCGCCCGGCACATCGAGGTTCCCGGTCGCGGCCATCAGGCTTACGGCGGTCCGGGTGAAGTCCGTGCAGTTGTTGGTCTGCTCTGTCGGCACCCCCCAGTGGATCGCAGCCGGCTTTGTAGTGGCATATATCCGCGCCGCCCTTCGAATCAGATCCTCTTTCACCCATGTTATCTCTTCCACACGCTTGAGGGGATATTCCCTGGCTCTTTCCACGAAAGCGTCCCAGCCGTTCATATAGTGGGCCACAAAATCCGCGTCGTACAGTTCCTCTTCGATGATCACGTTAAAGAATCCCATGGCCAGGGCTGCATCCGTTCCCGGTCGCACCTGGAGCCACAGGGCGGCCCTCTTCGCCAGGAAGCCCTTTCTGGGATCAATCACGATCAGTTTTGCACCCCGCTTATAGGCCCGCCAGAAGCTTGCGCCCTTGTACTCGTCCGGATTCGTCCACAGCGGGTTGCAGGCCCACATGACAATGCACTTGGGGTTGCTTTCGTAGTCGCATACCGGCAGATTCCCACATGTGATCAGCGACGCGGCCGTCCGCGACAAGTAGCACATGTGCCCCGCCGTGAGCACGTTGGGGGTGCCCAACAGGTTGGCAAACCGTGAGAAATGGCTCTCGTAGTCCCGACCGGTTCCCTGCCCGACAAGAATGGCCTCGGGGCCGTATTCCTTGATGACCGCATTGAATTTCTCGGCCGTCGTGTCCAAGGCCTCATCCCAGGAGATCCTCTCCCAACCGTCCCTCTTCTTTCTCATAGGAAAAAGGATCCTATCCGGATGATAGGCCAGTTGGGTGACAGCCAGTCCTTTTGCGCACATGGTACCGTAGCTGATCGGTGAGCTGGGATCGCCTTCCACCTTTATGACCCTACCGTCTCTTACATGGGCAATGACCCCGCAGCCGCCATGGCAGCTGCGACAAACCGTTCTCATCTTCACGACCTCTGGCATTCAAATCTCCTACCTAAATCTAGCGAAAACGCTCAATGTCCGTAGTCTGTGGTCCTTCGTCCGTTGTTCAGAACCGGCGTCAGAAAACAACTGCTCGCCTACCGTGCCCTCCCGGTTCCCCTGACGAGCACGGCGTTTTTGCGCAGCAGCTGGAACGATTCCAAAATTCTCAACAGCGACCGTATGGTGAGAAGGGATTAAAATGAGGCTCCTCACAAGAATTTGAGGGTCTATAGGTTGATAGTGAGAGCACAATACATTGAAGTACCATCATTTATCGATCGACATCCGGATTTTCGA
>CAZAGT010000155.1:0-11181 GCA_964484515.1 uncultured Desulfobacteraceae bacterium
GGACCTGCTCGCATCCGAGGACCGCTATCGCATCCTGATTAACAACGCGAACGAAGGCATATTAGTCCTGCAGGACGAATTCATCAGGTACCATAATCCCCAGACGGAAGAACTGATCGGGTGCTCTTCAGAGGAGTTGACCCGTTTCCCCTTCACAGACCTGGTCCACCCGGAGGACCGCAACTCGGTCGCGACCTGGCTCACGGAAAGAGTGCTCGAAGAGGATTCTGGATCTGTGTATCCATTTAGAATTATTAATAAATCAGGAGATGTCCTTTGGTGGGAAGTGAATGCGGTTCACTTTGCCTGGGAGGGTAAGCCCGCCGTCCTCTGTTTTGTGAGGGATGTCACGTCACACAAAAAGATGGAAACCCAACTTCGTCAGGCCCAGAAGATGGAGGCGATCGGTACCCTGGCCAGTGGTATCGCGCACGATTTCAATAACATTCTCATGGCCATCATGGGTAATGCCGAAATGGCCGAAATGGGGTTAAACAACAGGCCTGAGAATCGAATGATTAAACAGAGCCTTGACCAGGTCCTCAAGGCCTCCAACAGAGCGAAAGACCTGGTCAAACAGATACTGACTTTCAGTCGTGATAGTGAACGGGATCGAAAGCCCGTGCAAATGCATCTGATTGTCGAGGAGGTCCTCAGACTTCTCAAGGTATCGCTACCCGAAAACATCGCATTGAGCCGTGATATCAGCGCAAACTCAGATATGGTCATGGCCGACGCCGGCCAGATCCACCAGGTGATCATGAATCTTTGCACAAATGCCCACCACGCCATGAAAGAACGAGGAGGTATGCTGGAGGTCGGCCTAAGGCGTGTGCAGCTTGACTCAAAAAACTCAGGAGCATATCCGGATCTGAAGCCCGGCCCCTATTTGAAACTCAGCGTGAAGGACACCGGAGACGGGATCAAGCGGGAAGTCATGGGACGGATCTTTGATCCCTATTTTACCACGAAAGAGAAAGGCCTGGGCACCGGCTTGGGGCTGTCAGTGGTTCACAGGATCATTAGAGGCCACGGGGGCTGGATCACGGTTGAGAGTGAGGTTGGCAAAGGAACCGTCTTTGAAATCCTGCTTCCAAGGATCGAGGGTGGGAGTGAGGAGGATGCGCCCGCGCCTGCAAAACAGCCTAGTGCCGGTGAGGGGCGGATTCTGTTCGTGGACGATGAGGAAGGCTTGATCACCATGGCGGAAAGGTACCTTCAGACGCTGGGCTATGAAGTAAGCGCGTATACGGATTCAATCCAGGCCTTGGACGTGTTCCAAGCAGACCCCGACGAATTTGATTTGCTCATTACCGACTTGACCATGCCGCGGATGAGCGGTGAAGAGTTGACCGAACGAATCAGGGCGGTACGTCCGGACATCCCTGTGATTCTCTGCACCGGGTACAGCGAAAGGCTTACGAAAGAGAGTGCCAAGGAACTCGGTATCCAGGCTTTTGTCACGAAGCCCTTCAAGATTCGGGATTTGGCGGAAGAAATCCACGCGATAATCGGGTCGGCGGAGCGGGCTCGACGCCCGCAGCGGGTAAAGCTACATCCGGTTCGCCGAACCGATACCGAGCGAGCCTCACAGTGGAAGAGCGGAGATTTGAAAGCGCCCGAGAGGAGAAAGCTGGGGTGAGCGCGCCATGAGATCAAGCTGCGGGCTGCTACAACCACCAAGTCCCATTTCCTTATCATTTCAGGTCACTACTCCCGACGGAGGCACTCCAAGTCCGGGTATTTTCTTCGTTCCAGATTTGCCAACAAGACTGTCGAAAAACTAGCCTCCACGCTAGCCCTTAGCCTTGCGAGACGGGAATAACGAAACAAAATCGACTACCCTTGCCCTCACCTTCACTCTCTGCCCAGATGTTGCCGCCATGAAGCTCCACCAGACTCTTCGTGAGAGACAATCCTAACCCCGTGCCCTGGAATCTGCGTTTAGAAGAGCTTTCGACCTGCTCAAACGGTCTGAAGATGCGTTCGGAGTCTTCTTTTTTGATGCCAATGCCGTTATCCTCCACCGAGACCTGCACCTTGTTATCATTCCCGATGAGATCAGAATCGGCAACCTCCGGGCCGCCATTCGAGATGAATTTTGCAGAAACCTGGACCTTGCCACCCCGTGGCGCAAACTTAACGGCATTTGAAAGGAGATTATACATAATCTGCTTGAGCTTACGCTCATCCGCCTGAATGGTCTCCGGGACGCCATCCGCTTCGACAGTCAGGGTAATCGCGTTTTTTTCAGCCTTTTCCTTCACCATCAAGGGGCTTTTCTGAAGAAGAGATCTCAGGTTGACCTCGGAGGGACGCAGTTCAAGTTTCCGGGCCTCCACCTTGGATAGATCAAGGATGTCGTTTATCAAAGAAAGCAAGTGCTTGCTGCTGTGGCGCACGTCTCCAAGATATTCCTCTTGCGTGGCGTTCAGCGCCCCCAATCGCTTGTCCAGTATCAACTCCGTGAAGCCCAGAATGTGGTTCAGAGGTGTTCTGAGTTCATGGCTCATGTTGGCCAAAAACTCACTTTTGGCCTGACTCGCCGCCTCAGCTTTCCGTTTGGCCTCTACCACTGCTTTTCTCTGATTCTGAAATATACCCGCTGCAACTGATAAGAATATGGCTGAAAACATGAAATAGCAGGCATACATGAATTCAAGGGCAAAGACACCCGCCTGGTTCCCATAGTGAATTTGATAGTAGGATACCGCCGTGTAGCTAATGAAAACGGAAAGGGATAGTGAGAGGGAAGCCAAGTAGCCGGCGCTTGTAAAAAGGAAAATGATTCCTATAAACGCGCAGAACAAGGCGGTCAGGCGAATTTCATTCAAAAACGAGGTCAAACAACAGAATATAATCACCCAGTTTATGAGTTCGTAGCACAATACAAAGCGAGCAAACGTCCGTGTTATCTGTTTTCTCGACCGGATAATGACATGAGATAAGATCCTGGATAGGTAGACCCAACTCGTCGTGACGACTAAAGGGGTGTAGGAATAGCTGGCAACGCCGAGGGCCTTCACAGTGAAAAATGAAATGATCGGTAACGTATAGCCAATTGTCGCAATGGAGGTGTTTCTCAGCAGAAGGTTCCGGCGGATCGTGCTCTTATTCTGTTCAGGCCGCATATGGATATCAAGTTGAGATCTTTAGGTAGCCATGACATTGCCATCTGTTGAACGGGCGAAAAGAACCAACGAAGAACGGGATAACCTTAATTAAATCGGTAGCCTTACGCTAAAGCTTTAGGGCTGACCCCAAAGCAGCAGGAGGCGAGGGCCTTCACCCGGACGCCGTCGGCGTCTCCTGGGAGAAAATACGAGAAATGGCCTATGAGGATCGCGGCGGATGATCGCTGTTGACACCAATATTCTGGTATACGCTTACCGCCAAGATTCACCGTGGCACGATGTCGCCTATGCAACTCTCGCCAAGCTGGCCGAAGGTCGCGCTCTCTGGACGATTCCCTGGGCATGCATCCATGAATTCCTGGCGATTATCACCCACCCGAGGATATTTAGCCCTCCAACGCCTCTGCCCGCAGCCACCGACCAGGTGGAGGCCTGGATGGAGGCCCAAGTCTGACCTTGCTTGCGGAAACAGGGGGTTACGAGCCGTTTTGCACGCCGTGATTCTTGCCGGACGCGTCAGCGGCGGGCAGGTCCACGATGCCCGCATCGCCGCTCTGTGTCAGTTGCACGGGGTGAGGGAATTGTGGACGGCCGACCGGGACTTTTCCCGTTTCCCCCGCCTCCAGGTTCGAAATCCGCTGGTCGCCTGGCCTTTCGTCGGCAACACCGTTGGGGTGCCCGCTTCAAGAGCCGTCATGGGGAATACTGGCGGCAGGACCCAGGATGATTGAATACGAGGTCAGTTTCTCGATGGTATCCGATGGATCTTTGAATAAGATGGTCTTGATGCCAATCTGCCGCGCTCCTTGTATGTAGTCATTTCTGTTATCAATGAAAACAGTTTCTGAAGGTTTGGTTTCCAGTCTGCTCAGTGTAATCTCATAGATCCTTCTTTCCGGCTTTCTGGTTTTCTCATGGCACGAGAAGATAAGGACATCAAACATCTGATAATTGTGGTCATGAAAGCATTTGACGGCGGGGGCTTCGGTGTTTGACAAGATTCCTGTCTGATAACTGTTTTTCTTCAAGGATGTCACCAATTGAAACATCTCCTCTTTGGGAGAATACACATGCCGGAAGGCCTCACTCCAGAGAGAGTAGCCCTTTGGGGTTGCAACGTCTAAATCGTTGCAGATCTTTTTCCAGAATTCGAGTTCAGAAATAAGACCCTTTTGGAACTCAGGGATGTATTTTTCATGGGTCTCTGCAAATTGTTCCGCTGACACGCCCAATGCCCTGCTGCAATAACGAACCAGGCCGCTGGCGGGATCGTCAATCAGGACTCCACCCCAATCAAAAACAACGGCCTTGATTTTACCCATTTTGTAACATCCTCAATCGTATACTAATCCTCATTGGGCCTAAGTCCAATCAAGACATCCCGACCTGTCGGTACGATTAGCTCATGGTTTCAATTCGGGAATTATATCTCGATGTTTCGGGCGCATTAAGCGAAAAGCTCAAAAAGACATTTCGTTTGAGCTCCCAGACAGCATCCGTAAGAAGACAGATTCGGGAACTCATAAATCGTTTTGGAACCAACGACTCCTTATTAGTACCGCGGGCATCTAGGCCCAATACGCTCGGCAGCGCCAGGGCATCGAGGGTTTCATGTTCTTCATGGAACGAAAGGGATGTCTGTCTTCGGAGGTTTGACGGTGAGATGGCGAAAAAAGGCCATTTCTGGATGGGAACTAGTTGTCGAAGTATTTCTCTAGTAAGGCCTTGGTCTTGACGACATTCATGTTGAGGCCCAGTTCCTTGCGCTCGAAGCCCATGGCCAGGCCCAGGATTTGGGGCAGGTAGAGTACCGGTAGGTTATACTCCGCGGCGAACTCCGCTTCGATGCTCTTCTGATTGTCGTCGTACATCACGGAACAGAAGGGGCACACCAGACAGATGGCGTTGGCGCCGGCCCGGGCGATATCATCCAGCTTTTCCTTGGCAACCGCCATGGCGGTCTTATCGTCGACAGGCAGGATGGGTCCCCCGCAGCACCTTTTTTTGCCGTCGTAGTCAACGACCTCCGCTCCGGTAAGGGCTACCAGGCTGTCGAGGGAGGTGGGGTGTTCCACATCGTCAAAGTGCTCGAAGATTTCCGAGGGCTTGAGATAGTGGCAACCGTAATGGACGGCGATCTTCAATCCGCTCAGGTCCTTTTCAAATTGCGCCTTGATCTTTTCGGCGCCGATCTCCTCATAAAGGATCCGGGCAAAGTGTTTTACATGGACACGGCCGTCGTAGCTCACGCCGGCCCGGGCAAGGGACTCGTCGATTTCCTTGCGTTCAGCCTTGGGGTCTGAGAGGTGATGGGCGATCTCCGTCAGAGCAGAGGCGCACGAACTGCACAACGTGGCTATGTCCAGGCCTTTCTGCTGCGCCAGGGCGAGATTATAGGCCCCCATGATGTCCGCGGATTCCCGATCGCCGGTCTTGATGGGAAAGCCGCAGCAGACGAACTCCTCGACATCCACGAGTTCGATGGCCAGTTTCTCTGCGACCTTTCGCGCAGAAAGCTCATAGTTTCTGGATCGGGCCGGGATGGTACACCCCAGGAAAAACGCATATCGTAAACGTTCGGCTTTGTCGTTCGTGGACATCTAAAAAACAACCCTCATCTAGTAGGTTGAGCGGTTCAACGTTTATCCGCCTCAGGCGGGTTCACGGTTCCCAGTTAGATTTTCCTAACCGGTCTCTATTAGTACGTAGCGTCAGCTGGGTCGAATACCGTCTTTCACCCGACGGGCCTAAAGGCCAAACCAACCCGTTGACTGCTAACTTACAGACATCAACGTTTATAACCTTTGAACCCTGAACCCAGAACCGATCACCATGCTTTACTCATTTCAATCCTTAGGAAACAGTTTCTTCACCACCTCGCAGGAGGTGGGGAGGGCCGGTAGACCCGCCTTGTTTCGCTTCTTGTTGTCAAAGTCGTCTATCGGGTAGATCCGTCCTTCGCCCTTGACGAGATCCAACTGGGCCTTAACGCCCGCCGGTGCGTGTCCCTGCTCCACGGCCATATTCTTCAGGAGCGTCATGACCTCCGTGATACTGACACCTTGCGGACATCGTTCCTGGCAGGCATAGCAGCTTGAGCACAGCCAAACAAAATCGCTTTCGAGCACCTCGCGTTTGAGTCCGTACAGGGCCATGCGGATGATTCGCAAAGGGTTGAATCTTTCATTAACGGCCGTGATCGGACAACTGGCCGTACAGGTACGGCACATGAAGCAGGCCGCCATCTTCTCCCCGCCCGGTTGGGCCGCGATTTCCTTGCGAAAATTCGAATCTGCCTGGTCCAAGTCAATGGCCATCAAAAATCACCTTTCTTACTCTATCCGTTTCACTGCAGAGGCGCGGTCTTCGACCCTGAGGCTCAGACCCGATGGGAGGACGCTGCTAACTGATCGCTATCAGCTATGAGCTCATCTCTATACTTCATTAATCATCGCCATGATCTGCTCCTCCCCAAAGCCCTTGAGGTTCAGGGCCCCTGACCGGCAGGAAGCGACACACAGGCCGCACCCCTTGCACAGGACCGGATTCACTTCGGCCTTGCCTGCAAATAGCCCCGCTTCGATGACTGACGGGGCGGCGTAGGGACAAACATCTATACAAACGCCGCAACCGCTGCACACCATGGGGTCGACCTCGGCCACGGTGCCGCTGACTCGAATTGTCTTTTTGGCCAAAAGGGCGACGGCGCGGGAGGATGCAGCCAGGGCCTGGGCCACGGACTCATCGATCGTCTTGGGGTAGTGGGCCATGCCGCACAGGAAGACCCCGTCGGTCGCAAACTCTGAGGGGCCCAGCTTGGCATGGGCCTCGACAAAATAGCCGTCCTCGTTCATGGGGATCTTGTAGAGTTGCGTCAGTTCTTCGTTCGAGTTGGGGACGATGGCGGTGGCCAGGGCAAGGAGACCGGCCCTGATGCGCACGGTTTCGCTCAGGGTGCGGTCATAGACCTCGATCTTCAGTCCTTCCCTCCCCGCCGTCACGCGCGGCTTTTGGTCGATCGTGTAAGGGATAAAGAGAACGCCGGCCAGGCGTGCTTGCCGGTACAGGTACTCCCGCTCGCCATAGGTGCGCATGTCGCGATAGAGGATGTAGACATTCAGGTCCGGGTTGAGTTCCTTCAAGTGGAGCGCGCTCTCAATGGCGTGGGTGCAACATAGCCTTGAGCAATAGGGACGCTGCGGCTCGCGCGAACCGACGCATTGGATAAAAACGGCCGTGTCGATCTTTTTCAACAGAGGATCGTCATCGAGGAGCTTCTGATCCAGCTCAAGATGGGTAAGGACTCGGTCGTCTGCGCCGTAAAGATATTCGGTGGGTATGAATTCAGTGGCACCCGTGGCGATGAGGGCAACGCCGTGGTCGACCACGGTCTCCTTGCCGTTGGAATGCAGCGTCGCCTTGAAATTGCCGACAAACCCTTCGAGATCCTTGAGCTCGGAAAAAAGGTGCAGATCGATATTGCCGTCGTCCTGAACAGAGGTGATGATTTGGGCGAGGTTTTGCTGGATATCCTCACCCTTCCAGGTCCTGTAAAGACGGTTCGCCTGGCCTCCCAGGGTGGATGACTGTTCCACCAGCGAGACCCGGTAGCCTTGATCCGACAGGCTCCTGGCCGCCACCATTCCCGCCAGACCTCCTCCAACCACCAGGGCCCTCTGATTGATCTCGAGCTCCGTCTCGTGCAGCGGTTCGACCAATGTCACCTTGGCAACCGCCATGCGCACCAGATCCTGGGCCTTTTCCGTCGCAGAGCGGGGGTCGTCCTTGTGGACCCACGAATCCTGGTTGCGGATATTGGCCATTTCAAAGAGGTACTTGTTCAGTCCGGCATTGACCATGGTCTCCTGGAAGAGGGGCTCGTGTGTCTTGGGGGTGCAGGCGGCCACCACGATCCGATTGAGGCCTTGCTTCTTAATGACCTCGGCCATGAGCTCTTGGGTATCCTGCGAGCAGGTGTAGAGGTTGTCATTGACGTAATCCACGTAGGGAAGGGAGGCGGCGTATTCGCGCACCGCGGCGATATCCACGGTCCCGGCGATGTTGATCCCGCACTGGCACACGAAGACGCCGACGCGGGGTCGTTGACCCAAGATGTCCTGCTCGGGCGGTATCTCTTTGGTTCTGGTCAAGGTGTCGCGCGCCGTGCTCAAGAGGGCTCCGGCCTTGGCCGCTGCCGAGCTGGCCTCGATGACCGACTGGGGGATGTCCTTGGGACCCTGAAAGGTCCCGCAGACATAGATGCCATCCCGCGTCGTGGAGACGGGCTCAAAGGTGGCGGTTTGGGTGAACTGCCCCTCGGTCAGTTCGATGTCGAGTTTCCGCGCCAGTTCCATCGTCTCGGGCGAGGTTTCGAGCCCGACCGAAAGGACCACCACGTCAAAGCGTTCCTGGACGAGCTTCTCGTCTTTGTCGATGTATTCGATCAACAGGTCATGGCCCCCGGCGACCGGTTCGATGCTGGGCACCCGCGAGCGGATAAAGCGCACACCATGTTTCTCCTCGGCCTCGTTGTAAAAGCGCTCGAAGTCCTTTCCGTGGGTTCGCATGTCGATATAGAAGATGGCGCAATCCAGATCGCCGGAGGCATGCTCCTTGGCGATGACGGCCTCCTTGATGGCATACATGCAACATACGGAGGAGCAGTAGCTGTGATCACAGTGATGGAGGTCGCGGGAGCCGACACACTGGATCCACGCAATCTTACCCGGCTCCTGCTTGCCTGAAGGCCGTAGGAGGTGTCCCATGGTGGGGCCGGAGGCGGAGAGGAGGCGCTCAAATTCCATGGAGGTCACGACGTTGGGGCTTTGAGCGTAACCGTAGGCCTCAAAGCGGGAGGGATCGAAGGCCCGGGCCCCCAGCGCCAGGATAATCGAACCGACCTCGAGCTGGACGTCCTCAGGCTGTTCAGCATGGGTGGCCAGGGTTACCGCCTCGGCCCCGCAGGCCTCCACACATTGATAGCACTCGGAACAGACCCCGCACGCCAGACATCGTTTGGCCTCCGCAACCGCCTGCTCTTCGCTGAAGCCGAGCTGAACCTCCTCAAAGCGATCGAGCCGATCTTCGGGCGCCAACCGCGGCATTCGGGCGCGGGGCATCCGGTCGTATCCCTCCGTGGGGATCTCTTGAATCTCTTGCCAGGCCCTGGCGCGACCTTCACGCAGATCACGGCCCCGGATGAAGCGATCGATCGAGACGGCGGCCTGTTTTCCCGCCTCGATTGCCTCGATCACGGTCCGGGGGCCACTGACCGCGTCGCCGCCGGCAAAGATATCGGGGTCATCGGTCTGGAGGGTCATGGAGTCCACGTTCATCGTGCCCCAATCGGAGAGGGTGCAAGCGCACTCGGGCCCCAGGCAGGACCAGTCCGATTCCTGACCGATGGCCTGAATCACCTGATCCACGTCGATCGTATGCTCTGACCCGGCGATCGGTGTCGGTCGCCGCCGGCCGCTCTCGTCGGGCTCTCCCAGCGCCATCTGGACGCATTCCAGGGCCTTGACGCGGCCCTGTTCTCCGATCACGCGGATCGGATTGGTGAGGGTCCGGATCTCAAGGCCTTCCTCGCGACACTCCTCGATCTCCTCTTCATTGGCGGGCATTTCTCCCACGCTGCGGCGGTAAATGATGAAGGCCCCCCGGGCCCCCAGCCTGCGCGCCGTGCGAACCGCGTCCATGGCCACGTTGCCGCCGCCGATGACGGCGACGCGTTCTCCCAGAACAACCTTTTGGCCCAGATTGACATCCCGCAAGAAATCGATCCCGGAGAGGACCCCTTCGAGATCCTCGCCCTCGATCCCCATGGTCTTGCATTCCTGAGCGCCGATACCGAGGAAGAAAGCCCGGTAACCTTGCTCGCGCAACTCAGCCACGGTTACGTCCCTGCCGATTTCGATCCCGGTCCGAATTTCGACCCCCATCGCCTCGATGATCCGGATCTCCGCGTTGATGATGTCCCGCGGCAGACGATATTCAGGGATGCCAACGGTCAGCATGCCGCCCGCCACCGGCAGCCTCTCAAATATGGTGACCCGGTATCCCTCCCGCGCGAGGTAATAGGCACAGGAAAGGCCGGCCGGACCCGCCCCTACCACAGCGACCTTTTCGTCCCTTTGGGGTTTGCTCTCGGGTACATAGGGGGTGTCGGCCCTCAGATCGAGGTCTGCGACGAACCGTTTGATGAAATCGATCGCCACGGGCTCATCCACCCGGCCGCGGGTGCAGATCGATTCGCAAGGGTGATGGCAGACTCGGCCGCAGATCGCAGGCAGAGGGTTTTCCTCTTTGATGAGTTTGAGGGCCTCGTGGAATTTCCCCTTGGCCACCAGGGCGATGTAGCCCTGGACACTGATGTGGGCGGGGCATTCAATCCGACAGGGGGACGATCCCAGCTTGCTGATCGCAAAGGCGCCGGGAATGGCTTGCGCGTATTTCTTGTAAGTGGCTTTGCGATCTCGCAAGCCCTGGTCATACTCATCCGGAAGTGTGATCGGACAGACCTCGGCGCAATCGCCGCAGGCCGTGCACCTGGTTTCATCGATGAAACGCGGATGCTTGCGAAGGGTGACCTTGAAATTGCCAGGAGACCCTTCAACATGCCCTATTTCGGCACAGGTAATCAGGTTGATATTGAGATGCCGGCCGACCTCGACCAGTTTGGGTGAGAGGATTCACATGGCGCAGTCGTTGGTGGGAAAGGTCTTGTCCAGCTCGCTCATCACCCCGCCGATGGCGGAGGATTTTTCCACCAGGTGTACATAGTAGCCCGACTCGGCCAGATCCAGGGCGGCCTGCATGCCCGCAATGCCGCCACCTGAAACCAAGACAGAGCCTATGATCTTATCGCTCATACGGTCAGCACTCCGTGGCGCGTTTCAAAAGGTCCTAGAATCTATACAGATTCTGCTCGTATTGCAACCCAGGAGCGACGCATGCCTCGCACCCCGTTGGCCGAGACTTTGCCGTAGCTCCTTGATCTTGAGGAGAAAGGTACTTTTATCCTCGTTTTGTAAGCGTTCACAGGTTC
>CAZAGT010000155.1:11191-11453 GCA_964484515.1 uncultured Desulfobacteraceae bacterium
GTTCAGAGTTCTACGTTCTGAGTTAGGGGGCAGAATAAAACTGACTATCCGAAGTCCTCACAAAAAATGCTGGTTTCGTCACATAAACGCCAAATACCATCTTTGAACCTCTGAACCCGTGAGCGGTGATCACTTTTTCCCCTCGAACTTCGATCCCGGGGCCGCCGCGCACAAAGCGCGTCGCGTCTCAGTATCCGATAGCGCTGCCGTCTTTGCGCCGGTCAGAAGCCCCCAGGAGGATGTTCTGTTCGCGGTCCAGATA
>CAZAGT010000156.1:0-11447 GCA_964484515.1 uncultured Desulfobacteraceae bacterium
GACTTCGCTCGGGGCTGCGTTATCCTCATTCCTCGGAATTTCTTTATCTTCGTTTCGCTCGGCTCTGTCCCCGGTTTCGTCCCGCTCGAAGAGAGCGGGATGGGCATTTTCCATAAGCCTCTAAAGATTTGGGTTTTCAACAGCTTCGCCAAGATCCGTCGCACCCGTTCCTACGGCGGCCAGACCGAGGCCGAGTGCTGCGCCGACCGCAGCAACACCTCCCAGAAGCCATGAGGCAGCTTGCCAACTCCCGGTCCTGGAGACGAGCCAGGCAAGCGCCGGCGGACCCAAGACTTGACCTAGCTGAGACCCTTGGATGAGGAGTCCATTCGTCGTGGCGATATGTCTTGGAGAGGGAGCGTAGACCGGCACCCCGCTCATCGCCGATGCCGGCGGCACCCCTCCTATCCCAGAGAAGGACAGACAGGCGAAGTAGCGCCAGAAGAACGGAATGGTCGGTGAATAGATGATCAAGCTGCAAAGCCCAAGGAGCACACTAGTGGAGGCGATCAGCTGCCAGCGTCGAAAGCCCCGCTGTAGCAACCAACCCCCCGCCAGGTTACCGGGGACGTTCATGGCCACCACGATGGCCGTCAGGACAGAGGCACGGCCGGTACTGAAGCCGTAGTCCTCAAGAAAGAGCGTCGGCAAGAACCCCATCACCGCCAGCCACTGAAAGGTGTAGGTAGCAAAGATGAGTGCCAGCAGGAGCGGCCCCGTCGTGGTGGCCGTCACCACCGTATCGGCCCACAGCTGACGAAGCCTGACCCTCTTCGAGGCGGACCGGGAAGCCGGTCGACCCCTTACATCATAGAGGACGAACAGGTACGCCACGAGGACGGCAGCGTTGACGCGCCATAGTCCCCGCCAGCCGAACAAGGTCGTGAATAGCGGTGCCAGGAACATGACCATGGCCACGCCGGCCGGGACATAACAGCTCCAGGCGGCAAGGGCGAGTCGAACCTTCGCGGGATGCGTGATCCGTAAAATCAGGGCCGGCGCTGAGACGGCGATGATCAAGAACCCGAACCCCTCAAGGGTCCTGGTCGCCAGGAGGGGCATGGCACCATTCGTCCATGAACCTAGCAGACTGCCGACCGCCTGGCAGACAAGGCCCGAGAGGAGAAACCGCCGATACCCATAGGTATCCGCCAGCGCGCCCGCAATAGGGCCCATGATGAGGCCGATTACATTGAAAATCGACAGGATCCAACCGGCAAGGAACAGATTCATGCCGAGCTCAAGGCGGATCGCCGGTAATACGGGCGGGGCCTTGCCTATCTGAAAGGATGCGACCACGCCTGCCCCAATCAGTAGGATAATGCGGCCCCAGGGGTTCTTTTCTGAATATGGATTCATGCCTGACTCGCCGGTGATTGTGAACCAGATCCCATAACATTATGCTAGACGACCGCGCAATTTCCAAATACGGTTGACAGAAGCAAGGATGGAAAATGGCTCCCGCCGTGCCCTGACACGGCCCAGGGGTGGCGAATCCACTTCGCTTTGCGCTGCTCCGGAGGCTGGAGGCGTCTTCGCACGCCGCAGAGAGATCACAGACGATACGTCTAACCTTTTATAAAGGAGAAAAGACAATGCTGACGAGACGACGGTTCATGAAAACAGCAGCTGTTGGGTCCATTGGTGCCGTCTGGGCGTCATCTGGGACAAAAGGTGCGAGGGCGTCCGAGCCACCCCAGAGGTGGGACGAGGTGGCCGATGTCGTCGTCGTGGGGTCCGGTCCGGCTGGTCTGCCCGCGGCCGTGGCAGCCGCGGAGCACGGCGCTAAGGTCATCCTACTGGAACAGAACACGGCCATTGGCGGAAACGGGGTCATCAGCGGAGGCATCCTCTCAATCGGGGGCGGTACCCGGATTCAGAAAGGGCAGGGCGTGGAGGATTCCGCTGATCTCTTGTTCGAAGAATCCTCCAATTACCGGATCCGGGAGAATAAAAGGAATGCCCCCGATCTGCTGCGCGCCTTCTGCGACTACAATTTGAACACGTTTGAGTGGTTGGAATCTCACGGTGTACGATTCCAGGATCACCTCCTCCAATTCGGTGGAATGAAAGGGACGCCCAGGTACCATCTTATTTTCTGGGACCAAGAGACCCCGGGATGGCGATATAGATATGGACCCGGACCGTCTTCAGGAGCGGGTTTGATTATACCCCTGGCGAGGGTGGCAAAAAAACAGGGGGTCAAGATTCTTTTGAAGCACAGGATGAAGCGGCTCATCAGGGAGGGTCACTTGAAGGGAGCCATACTGGGCGTTGAGGTGGATTCAGGAAGAACGACACTGAACATCAAGGCCCGCAAGGCCGTCATGCTGGGCAGCGGGGGCTGGAAAGGGAATCCGTGGCTGCGAAAGCTTTTTGACCCGAGATTGACCGAAGACCTGGTCGCCAGCGGCGAGCCTTTTGTCAAGACCGATGGAACGGGAATCACCGCGGCTCTGGAGGTGGGTGCGGCGCTGGCAAGCGATCGTGCTATAGACCGGCATCTTTTTCACAGGATGTTCGGCACCCGATACTATCGATTTCCGACCGGTTCGCCGTATGCGGCACCGGGCTTGGGCCGCAGCGGGCAATTGTCGAACGATGAAGTGGCCGATCTCGTGCTTGTCAACAAATTCGGCCGGCGGTACGTCAATGAGTCCCTGCCCGAGAAACCATCTCTTTTCTATGATGCCAGCCTGGCGCAGGTAGATCATGTCGTCTGGGCCCTCTTTGACGCCGCCACGGCCAAGCGGCACGGCTTGGTTCCCAAACCCCCTCTTGTTGAGCAGGACCTTGCCTTTCAAGCACCGTCCGTGAGGGAGCTGGCCCGGTTGATCGGCGTGCCGGCGACTGATCTCGTCGATACGGTTGCGACCTACAACGGGTTCGTAGAAACAGGTATCGACCCGGACTTCGGCAAACCCAAAGGCCACCTCAAACACCGGATCGAGACGCCGCCTTTCTATGCGGTCTGGATGAGCATTCAGGTCCATGATACGGCCGGGGGCCTGGCCACGAACGCAAGTGGCCAAGTCCTGGATATCTATGGCGCCCCCATGGCGGGCCTCTACGCAGCCGGCGAGGCTGCCGGAGGGCTCGACAGGATCGGCATGCCGCGGGGTATTGTAATGGGTCGTATCGCCGGGGAACACGCGGCACGGAATGGTGGCGGGAAGAGGTAGACGCTCCCGTCATAGAGGTATCATCCCAGACCTATCTTTTGGGGCTCCTCACGAGAAGTTGCAAGCAAAAGCACATCATCCAGCCTCTAGGGTTGGAGGCCTGGTGTCTTTTCGCCGTGACTTCATGCTATTGTCTTCTCAGCTGAGCTTTTGACCCAAAACATCACGCGCGAAGCCTCTTTTTGTTGCGTCCAGGGAGCAACGCGCTCAGCGGGCATCGAATCCCTTTTGTTCGCGCCCGATGAAAAACGCCAGCAAGGCGGGGATGACAAAGAGGGTGAAGATCGTGGAGACCGCCAGACCGCCAAGCAGGACGGACCCGATCCCCCTGTACAGCTCGCTTCCCCAGCCCCTGGAGATCACCAGGGGCAGCAATCCGAAGATGGTCGTGGTTGCACTCATAAAGATCGGCCGAATTCGAGTCCGCACCGACTCCGTAATGGCAGTCTGCCCATCCAACCCCTCGTTGCGCACATTATTGAGGGCTTGATAGACGATCAGGATGGCGTTATTGACGACCGTCCCGATGAGAATGATGAAGCCGAGCATCGTCAACACATCGAGGGGTTGGGGAGCGATCAGGATATTGGCCAAGCGCAGCCCGATGAATCCACCGACGGCCGCCAGCGGGATGGTGAACATGATGATGAGCGGATAGAGGAAATTCTCAAACAGGGCCGACATGAGCAGGTAGGTGATGACGAGCGCCAGGAGAAAATTCCACTGCAACGCCCGGCGTGCATCTACAAGCTTGTCGGCATTGCCGCCCAGGGTCACCTTGACGGATTGAAGCTGCCCCTGTTGCTCCATCCCATCGACGATCTGTTGAATTGTCTCCACGGCCGCCTGGAGAGGCACGTCCTCGGGAGGCGTGACCTCAAGCCGAATATTGCGTTTCTTCTCGTAGCGATCAATCTGGGTCATCCCTTGCGCATACTCGATCCGGGCAACATCGCCGATCCGAATTAATTTCCCGTAGCGGTTGACGATCGCACAGTTTAGGATGTCTTCCGGGCTCCTCAAATTCGTCTCCTTGCCGCAGACCACGAGATCAATCTGATTGACCCCCTCGGGGCGGTATTCGTCGATCTTGCGGCCGTCCATCAAGACGTCCACGCACGTGCCCAAATCGGCCTCACTGAGACCGCTGGCTGCCAGCTTTGCTCGGTCCGGGACGATGTTGCACTCGGGGTAGGAAATCTCCAAAGAAGGCACCGGCCGGATCTGACTGCCGGGGACTCCCTGAGCGACGGCTCCAAATAGCATTCGGGCGACCTGGACCATCCCCTCGAGCTTCTCACCCGAGATGTTCACATCGATCGTTCGGCCCTTGCCGATCTCGGCCTCGAAGATGCCCGGCTGGAGGCTGACGCCAAACATGCCGGGCAGGGAATGGATGATCCGGGTCATCAAGGGGATTAACTCCTTGGCCCGGGTCTCATTCTCCTCCGTGCACTTGAGCCCGGCAATGTAGAAATCGTCGGCCGACACGTAGAACAGGTTCTTGATCTGCGGTAATCCCTCGTAGCCGTCTTGCTCTATATAAGGTAGGAGGGTCCGGTAGATGTATTCCCCCACCGCGCGTCGTTTCTCAGCCGAATATCCCGGTGGCGGTACCAGGATGTTGAAAAGAACGTTTCGATTGCCTTGGGGTAGATATTCGGCCTTGGGCATTAGGGCCCAAGATCCTGCAAGGGCTAGCGTTGTGAAGAGGACCACGCAGGTCGCCCGGGTCCAGGCATTTTTCTGCACCAGCCCCGAAACAGCCATGAGCCGGTTGACCAAGAAGCCGCCGAAGCGGTTCGGCAATCCATTCGCTTTGTGGCTCCGATTCGAGGTGTTGCGAAAAAGCAGGTTCATGGCCGTAGGGATGGCGGTCACGGACACAAAGAAGCTGATAATAATCGAACAGGTGATCGCAATGGCGATGTCTCGAAATAGCTGCCCTGCCTCTTGCTGGACGAATATGACCGGCAGGAACACGGCCACCGTGGTCAGGGTGGAGGCCAGGACGGCGCCATAGACCTCCTTGGCCCCGGCATAGACCGCCTCGGAGGTCTGCTTGCCCATCTTCCGGTGGCGGTCGATGTTCTCAAGGACCACAATGGAGTTGTCCACGAGCATACCGATGGCAAAGGAGATCCCGGCAAGGCTCACCACGTTGAGGTTGCGGTGGAAAAGCCAGAGAAAGATAAAAGTCCCGACGGCTGACACTGGTATGGCCAGGGCCGCCGTGAGCGTGGTACGGATACTCCGCAGGAAGAGCAGCAGTCCACATATGGCCAGCAGGCCTCCGAGAAGGACGTTATTCTTCATGATCGCAAGAGAGCTCAGGATATAGCGCGACGGGTCCATCGTCCACTTGAGGTAGAGGTTCTTCTTCGCGAGCACGTCCCTGTTCAACCATTCCACGACCTCGCGCACTTCCCGGACAAGATCGAGGACATTCGAACCAGGCTGCCGCCTGACAAGGATGGCTATGCTGCCCGTGCCGGTCTCCAGGATAGCCCTGTGTTGGGTCTCATACCCGATGCGGGAATCGGCAATATCTCGCAAGAGGATGCGCTTGATACCGTCATCAAAGATCACCACGTCGAGCGGGTCGAACTGGTTTCGAAATTTGGAGGCCGTCCGAATGCGGTAGCTCTTGCGGTCGATGTCCAACACCCCGGCGGATGCATCCCTGTTGGCGGCCTTGACCCGGGATATCACCTCGGCAATGGTGATCCCGTGCCGCGCCATCTTCACGGGGTCCAAAACGATCTCGAGCTGCTCACGGGTGCCGCCAAAGGGCTGCACGGACGCGACGCCGTCGACACGCTCGATGTATTGCTTGATTTCATTCTCAAAAAAGGTCTGGTATTTGGCCACCTGGGATGGATCGCCGGATTTCATCTTCAGATCAAATATAATGACTGGCCGATTGGTCGCGCCGGTCATGGAAAGGACCGGCTCTTCCACATTTTCAGGGTAGTCCGAGACCTCATCCAGCTTGTTGGCCACTCGCAGCATGGCCGTGTCGATGTCCGTGCCCAGATCGAAGGTCAGCGTGATCTTGGCGAAGCCGTTAAAGCAGGAGCTTTCCATCTTTTGGAGGTTCAAAAGACTCTTGAGTTTTTCTTCCTGGCTCTCGACCACGTTGCTCTCCATCTCGCTGGGTGTGGCGCCGGGCCAGCGCGTGTCCACTTCGATCTTTGGCAGCTCCGTATCGGGGGCCAGTTGGATCGGAAGGTGGGTCAGTCCAATGATCCCGAACAGCACGATCAGGATCACAAACACGGCAACGCTCACCGGTCTGTTGATGGCAAACTTGATGAAGTCCATGGGTACGAGATTCACCTCCCCTGTGAGGTGCCCTTGATGACAGCCACGGGCTGCTGGGGCCGTAGACGCTCGTTGCCGTCTACGACGACCTTCATCCCTTGCGAGATATCCGGGCTATCGGTGCAAGCGTACTCGCCGCTAAATGAGACGATGTGAATAGGTACCGCCACGGCGTGGCCTCCCTTCACGGTGTATACCATGTCCTTGCCCTCGAAGCGGACCAGGGCATCGCGTGGAACCAGTTTCAGCCGCCGGCGCTCGCCAACGGGGATCAAGACCGTGGCCGACATATTCTCTACAATACTTTCAAGACGCGGGAGCCGGATCTTGAGCATACAATTCTTGGTCCTGGGATCCGCCAACGGGAGGACGCCGGCGATTCTACCCGACACCTGGTTGCCCGTGGCATTGATGGTTACATCCACGGTACCCCCGTGAGGTGAATGGCACATAAGCTCCTCTGCAACGGGGACCTTGACGAAGATATCGTGGATGGAGCCGATGCGGCAGAGGTCCGCTCCCGGTTCGATCCAATCGCCCACGTCCGCGCACTTCTCCAGCACGATTCCATCAAAGGGAGCCCGAATCACACTCTTGGCCTTCTTCAGCAACGCAATTTCAAGCTGCTTTTTCAGGACCTCGCGTTCCTTGATCCGGTCCAGGTGCGTGAAACGGATGTCGTCATAGTCTTTTTCGCGGATGGCCTTGTTGTGGTGGAGCTTTTCATAGCGCTCCAGATCCTTCTCAGCCTTTTCAATCCGTATGGCCATCTGTTCAATCTTCGTCCTGACCATCTCGATATCCTTGTCAATGAAGTCCGTGTTCAGCTTTAGCAGAACATCCCCTTCGTTGACCCGATCGCCTTCCCGGAAGCGAGCCGACGTGATGAGACCGGACACTTCGGTAGACAAACCACTGACCTTGTCGAAATAAAGGACGCCAACAATAGGGGCCATCTGTGCGACCATCTTTTCTTCCACGGGGGCCAATACGACTTTGGCCGGCGGCGGAGTCGGCGCTTTTCGCCCTGCTATGGCGGTTGCCGGTAGACATAGCAAGGCCAAGAAAAGGATTCCGAGTGTCTTCATTTCAGTTTGCTCCTTTGACAGGCGTCTCGGGTTTTCACTCCTTACGTGCTGTTTCGCCGCGGAGACCGGCCGCCGTGTAGGCGACCAACTCCTCGACCATCTCCTGTTTGCTCAAAGAGAGACCGCAAAGGATCTTCAGGTCCGCGAAGATCCAGGCGTTGTTCAAAAGCCAGCTGATGGAGGCCTGCATGAACGCCATCCGCGCCAACAGCGTCTGGCGTGGGATACTCGGCAGGGCTTTCCCAAGGGCGTCCACAAATCGGGACAAACCGGGCCCGGCGATACTTTGGTGTTCTCCATGAAACCGCCGCCAACTGTCATCCGGTCTGTGGAGTTGGTAGATGAAATGGTTGTGTCCAGGGAACTTCCGGACCAAATCCAAGAAGGGCTCCAAATAGCAGCGAACGATCTCCTCCACCGCCGGGACGCCTTCACCCGCGGCTGCCTCCACTTGCTCTAGCCGCCGAATTCGATCCTCCTCCAACGGCCGGAAGACCCGGGCAAAGATTTCATCAAGCATGCTGTCCTTGGAGCCAAAGTGATAATTGATGGCCGCGAGGTTCACTTGGGCCTCTCTCGCGATCAACCGCAGCGTGGCCTTGTCGGCTCCATATCCGAAGATGACCCGCTGCGCGGCGTCGAGGATCTTTGCTTTGGTATTCATGGCTCTCACCCAGGATCTTGAAATTGCGTTCGAAATCAGATTGACCCCTCCTGCGAGGACAATTCAATTAATGTTTTAAACATCGTTTGAAGTGTTCTGTCAAGGCAGAGCAAAACATACAGGCCGTTAAGGCCAGTGCCTATGAGGCCAAGCTCCTCAGGGTAGCGGAAGGAGATCCGCTCCTTTACATGGAACGGTGCATGGTTAATCAGGATGAGATGCGTGTTGTCTACGATCCCAATTTCCTACGGGTTGACCAATACACCTTTACCTCGACATCTTAGCGTTGAGAGCATCGTTTGGCAGAAGAACCTGCGCGGCGGGCCGAAATGGTGGGCAAAAGTCGCAGGAGGTCATGACTACTCCACTTTGGTGTTCTCGACCTTATAGGGTGCGAGACCTTGATCGATTTTCCTGATGATCCGACTGCATTTGATGATGTTCCAGAGCGGATAGAGGCCTACCGCAAGGCAGATCATACCGTAGAGCACCATTCGGCTCCCGCCCCGGTTCGTCAGGATGTACGCGCTTAGAAATGAAAACGCCAGCAGCCAATACCAAATTCGCCGCTGGCGTCGATAGCCATCCCGGATACCAAGGAGTTCCTCTATCTTCTCCTGCTGTTCGGGACCCTTCCCCCGATACGTTGGACCCGAAATGATTCCCTCCTTCGTTTCTTTATGCCTTTTACCTCACGCCGCTTCACGTCCGCTCTTTCGGAAAGGGGCTAACAAGCAGGAGTCTGGAGCGGCGTATTAGTGCTGAAGCGCGTGGTTAGGGGATCAGCCCCTTCTTCCTGTATCGGCTGTTGATGATCCCCATCACGATCATACAAACAATGACGGTGAGCACCAAGTACAGGTAAGCAAGCCAGCCTGTGCCGAACTTGCCGGCGCCCCAGTCCCACCAGGCCTTGAGCCCCATGATCGTCATGGCGAGACCGCCGATCACGTTCAGGACGACCAGGCCTATTCCCATTTGATAGGCCTTGGGGAGAAACTTGCGATCCGTCCAGATCATGGCCAGGCACCAGAGACCGCAGGTCATGGTGCCACCGATAATACCCGCGGCGGTTGGGAGGTCGATGAGCTTTATGCTCGTGAGTTTTGTCAGCCACATCAGAAACATACCGCCAGCGCCCACATAGAGCAGGACCCAAGGGCGCACCCTTTCGACCCTGACGTCCCGCATCCCTACGAAGACGGCGCGCAGGACTTCAAAAACGGTGCGGGTGTACACCTCAAAGGCGCCGTAAATGGTCCCGGCGATCGCCAGGAAGACCCCCGCATCATAGATGATAACGAGAAAGGGATGGATGCCCGTGAGAAACTTTGCCTGATGCTGGAGGAGCGCTTTTCCGGAGGGAATGAGCTCCTGGGTGTAAAGGACCCGTGCACCACCAATCATGAAGCCGGACGCAAAGACGGCAACAGCGAGGAAAGATACGACCGAATCGATTGTCGGGGCCTTCAGCCAACCGAGGGCATTCTTGACCTCCGTTTCCTCTTCCGAAAGAGGGATCTTTTCCCCCGTATCCTCGATCGCGAAAATCTTTTGCTCTACCTCGTCGATATTGGGAAGACCGAGAACGCCCCAGCCCTTCTCCCTGAGGAGCCCGATGTAGCCGATGTAGTCGTAGGTCCCACCGCCGATAGCGCCCACGTAGGTGACCACCTCCACCCAGGGTGGTCGGGCGGCGACCTCGGGATACTTTTCGACGATCCAGGGTGCATAGTCCGGGATGCGGGGGACGATCGAGCCCACAACGACGGCTCCCCAGTCCGGGCCGAACCAGAAGACCGAAAAGATGATCACCGCAATCAAGATGCCAACCAGGACCAATTGGACCTTCTCGAGGATATCGTATCCTCCCAGGATGGTCATGGCGATGGCGATGAGGAGCCAGATGGTTCCCCAGACCTCCCGCGCACCAAACTTGAACATCCAGTTGCACAGATCTCCGAGGAGGGTCGGCAAAAAGGCCAACCAGAACGGAAAGCAGAGGATGCTGAGGACGGCGATCAGAAAAGGAAACCATCCCCTGGGACCGGGAAAATGGGCCCAGGCGTTGATCGGGTGATCACCCGTGAGGGTTAGATAGCGCATGGCGCTGTAACACTGGACCCATTTGAAGAGGCACCCGAGGACAAAGGCCCAAATGATGTAGTAGCTGAAAACGGCCCCACCGCGGGACGCGAAGAAGGTCTCACCGGAGCCGATCGTCAGGGAAGCCATGATCGCCCCGGGGCCGAAGAACTTGAGCATGGCGAGAAACCGTCCCGGCTTCAGGTCGTCTATCAGGGGCGGAGCTTTGATCGTATCTATGGCCATCTTGCACCTCCTTGAGCTAGAGACTTCGCTAGTGCCGACATTGCATTTCTGAATGGACACGAGCTAGTTGGTTATGGGACGTCTTTGTCGATCCATCCTCCACAGACCTAAAACTGCGGCACGCTACCACACTGTCTGAAAATAGTCAATCACTTCGTTGACATAGCGTTGAGTGCCGTCATACTCTGACCTTCCCTAAGGCGTCGAAACGAATTCCTTTTGGACGGCTTTTGTGTTAACAGGAAGAGGATTGCGACCGGGCACTGCTCCGCGGTGCGGCTCAGGGGCGTCCGATTGAAATTGGTATATCCGGATGTAGAAGAGCAGTCTATGGAAATCCGCGTTATTCGCAGCCGAAAACGACGTAAGACCATTCAGGCACGCGAGGTCGACGGCACACTCGAAATCCTGGCGCCGGCCCGTCTGTCCAAGAAGGAGCTTGAAGCACACATTGCGGAGTTACGGGAACGGATCGAGCGTCACAAGGCCAAATCCGCACTCGATGACGAGGCACTCAACAAGCGGGCGCGTGATCTGAGCCGTCGTTATTTCAGTGGCCTACCTCGATGGAAGTCCATTCGCTGGGTGACCAATCAGTATAGACGCCACGGCAGTTGTACGCCGACCAGGGGCTCGATTCGCATTTCCGATCGTGTCGCCGCCATGCCTCGATTCGTGAGCGACTACGTCATCGTCCATGAGCTCGCCCATCTGATCGAACCGAACCACGGTCCGGCATTCTGGGAGCTGGTGTATCAATATCCCCGAACCGAAAGGGCAAGAGGCTACTTGATGGCGGTCGGTATGGAAGATATAGAAGCGTAGATGCGCGAAAGGTGTTAATCAATAGGCTCCTCA
>CAZAGT010000157.1:0-11423 GCA_964484515.1 uncultured Desulfobacteraceae bacterium
CTTCTTCAGTGTTCGAGCGGGTAACGTTTCGTTTTTGAAAAGAGACCCCCATGGCTGGACGTTGAGTCGTTTCAAAAACCTAAAATGATTCGAATATCGAAATCCGAAACAAATTCGAAGCCCGAATGTCCCAATGACGGAAACAACCTCGTTTTTCGGGTTTAGGGTCAAGGAGAATGTGGTCGAAGGTTTGGATCATTTGGATTTTGGTCATTCGGTATTACCCTTCGACTCTGCTCAGGGTGGTGAGCCTGTCGAACCATTTCGAGTTTCGGATTTCGTGCTTCGAATTTATGATATCAAAGCAGAAACGTCCTACGGTAACTACAGAGGTTGCTTCCCCAAAAGCCCCGTCCATTGACGGGGGTGTCACTCCCTTTTTCGTATGTCCTTCAAATGGTAATAGGGGGGGTAGGTCGTCAAGCGCTTGTCCTCAACCGGTTGGCCGACGGTGAAGTGGTACAGGCTCTGATGCGCAATCCCCTCCAGACCCAACATCTCATGAACCGGATCATCAAAAAAGCAGCCGATGCCGGTCCCCCGGGCACCGTGAGCTTCCGCCTCCAGATAGAGGACCTGCCCGATCATCCCACTCTCCCAGAAGAGGTGACGGTAGCGGTAAGGTGTTTCCTCAACGACGTCTTTGAATCGCGCAATCATGCCCAGGGAAAAGGCGCTGGCCCCCGCGATGTCCTGCTCGCAGCTCACAGCCCGCGCGCGATGCCTGAAGTCGCCCGCCTCGAGCAGGTACAGGGGGAACCCCGCTTCTACTTCTTTCCATTGGAGTTCGGGACTCGACTCGGACTTCATTACTTGGAGGGCATTTTGGCGCCGGAGGAAGAAATACATACCCGGTGCCAGCCCCTCAACGCGGTGCACGAACATGAGGAGATCCACACAGGGTTCGCCGAGCTCGATGTCAAAGGGACAACCCCCATCGCGGGGGAGTGTTTTGTCCAGCATCGCAAAGAACGCGTCCCGGGACAATGAGCCGATCGGATCGAAATCTACCGCGCTTCTGCGTTGGCGGATGATCCCGGCCGCAGTCTGAACGGCGGCGGCGCGCCGATAGGGCCGCGATCCAAACTCGTAACATTGCTCCGAGGTCTTGGGCTTCCGGGTTACGGTTGCGGCGTGACCAATGATTTCCCAATTGACGCAATCGGCACTCAGGATGTTTGGTCTACCGCTGAAAGGGAGGTTCGAAAAGGCAGAGGTGATCTCCTGGGGTAGCCCGCGCGAGGCCACACTGGCGTCGCTGCGGTGCGCAAAACACATCAGCTCAGCGTGGTCTTCTTCCAGTTCCTTCCAACCGACCTTGTCAAAACCGAGGAGATGCTCGACATCCTCATGCGAAAGGGCGTTCAAATACACGATCTTCCATCCGAGGAGGTTGGCCGCAAAGCTCAAGCAGGCCAAGGCGTGCCCCACGTCGTGGTTGCAGTACCGGAAGGCACGTTCGCCGTACTTCCAGGATTCGCGCCAGAAAATACTGCTCAAGGCAATCAGAAATCCCTCCGTTTTGAAATGGTCCGAGACCTTTTGCCAAAGGTCAATCGGAATCTCCGCTCTTGGTTCAAGCGCGTGGCTGAAGGGGTTGTAATGATACACACCGCTGGAAAGCCCCTCCATGGCGGGAAGGAGGAGATAGGCCTCAGTGGGATGAAGATTTCCGCTGGAGGGATTGATCCTGAGCGACCAGCGGGAGCCCGCCACGGCCTTCCAGGCGGACAACCCCAGCGATAACTCCAGCAGCCCAGCAATCTGCTTCATGTCGAAACAGCGAACCGGGTTGTGTCTTCGAGAATACAAATCCATATGGACCCCGGGGGGGTCCGTTTCCAGCAAAGGCAACACCACCGGTTCCCGGCCTTCATAGAACCGGAAGGGGTTCGGTTGGTTATCCCAGTCCATGAACCCTCGCGACCTGGCGTAGCGTTGGAAGTGATGTTTGGTCGTCTCGTGATAGCGGATGATGGCTTGAGAAGCGCTTTCATCCATCGCCAGTCTCCTTCCTTGGGATGAGACCTTGCAGGATAGCCTGGACGTGTATCAACTCGGCCTCTAATCTAAGCGTGTCTTGCTGCGAGATCAACCGGTGTTGGATATCAATGCGGAAGGCTTGACGCCTCTTCTCCACCGCATGACGCTTGACCCCTCAGGGGTCTTCGAATAGGATTTCCGCAACTTAGGTTGTTTCCCGATTCCTCCGTGAATGGCGCGGGCGTTCGGGGTTTCAAGGCAAGTCACCACAGATCCTCGAAAGGAGTGTCATGAGACGCAGCGCAGAGATTCAAGAGCCGAAAGGCAAACTGGGTATTCTGATTCCCGGTCTCGGAGGTGCTGTCAGTACGACGTTTCTGGCAGGGGTTGAAGCGGTTCGTCGCAATTTGGCCGTTCCGATCGGTTCAATGAGCCAGATGGGAACCATCCGCCTGGGCAAACGGTTCGAATACCGCATTCCTCTGATCAGAGACTTCGTGCCGCTGGCTCCGTTGGAAGACCTCGTCTTTGGCGGTTGGGACATCTTTCCTGATGATTGTTACCAGGCAGCCCTTCAGGCGGAAGTACTGAAGGCTGAGGACCTGAAGCCCCTGCGCTCTTTCCTCGAGGGGGTGCAGCCCTGGCCGGCGGCGTTTGATCGGTCATTCGTCAAGAATCTGGATGGTCCTCATGTCAAGCCCGCAAGGTCCCGCCTGGACCTCATCGAAGGCATCAAGGCCGATATCGACACGTTTCGACGTGAGAACTCGCCGACACGTTGTGTCATGATCTGGTGCGGCAGCACCGAGGCTTTCCTGGAGCCCACCGAGACGCATGCCTCACTGCGAAATTTCGAAGAGGGCCTGAGAAACAACGATCGAACCATTTCACCGAGTATGCTTTATGCGTATGCTGCGTTGAGTAGTGGGATTCCCTACCTTAACGGCGCACCCAATCTGACGGTCGACATCCCGGCGATGGAGGAGCTGGCGGAAGATCGAGGGGTCGCCATCGCCGGCAAGGATTTCAAGACCGGCCAGACCCTGATGAAGACCATCCTGGCGCCCGGTCTCAAAGCCCGGATGCTCGGTCTGACCGGGTGGTATTCCACGAACCTGCTCGGGAACCGGGATGGGCTCGTCCTTGATGACGATGATTCATTCAAGACCAAGGAGCAAAGCAAGCTCTCCGCCCTTCAGACCATCTTGCAACCCGACGTCTACCCTCAGCTCTACGGCGAATTTCACCACAAGGTCTCCATCAACTACTACCCTCCGCGAGGGGACCAGAAGGAAGGTTGGGACTGCATTGATATCTTCGGTTGGATGGGTTACCCAATGCAGATCAAGGTGGATTTTCTCTGCCGGGACAGCATCCTGGCGGCGCCCTTGGTGCTGGACTTGGTTCTCTTCGCGGATCTGGCACAGCGGGCCGGGTTGAAGGGCATCCAGGAGTGGCTCTCTTTCTACTTCAAGAGCCCTCAATGCGCTCCCACACTCTATCCGGAGCACGATCTGTTCATCCAGTTGATGAAACTGAAAAACACCCTCCGCTACCTTATGGGCGAAGAGCAGATCACCCACCTAGGGCTCGACTACTACTATGACGTCTAAAAGCGCGGCCTGTTATCTTGCCTGGTGCGGGCGCGAGACAGACCCACCAACCCCATAATATGATTTAGAAGGAGGATGATAAGATGAGGAAAAAAGTTACGATTCAGACATTGTACGAGAAGAAGAGAAAGGGTGAACAGATTACCTGGCTGACCGCGTACGACTATCCGATGGCGCAGGCCCAAGAGAGGGCGGGTATCGATATCATCCTGGTGGGCGATTCTCTCGGAATGACCACCTATGGGTATGAATCGACCCTGCCGGTGACCATGGACCTCATCATCCCCCACACGAAGGCGGTCCGTAAAGGGTCCCCAAGTGCCTTTTTGATTGGTGATATGCCCTATATGACCTATCAGGTGAGTATCGAGGGGGCCGTCCGAAACGCCGGCCGCTTCATGGCGGAGTGCTCCTGCGACGCGGTGAAGCTGGAGGGCGGCCGTGAGGTCCTGGATACGGTCAAGGCCCTGACCAAGGCGACCATTCCGGTGGTCGGCCATCTGGGTTTGACGCCCCAGTCCATCGCCATGTTCGGGGGCTTCAAGGCACAGGGCCGTAGTGTTGAGAATGCCGCCCGGATCATTGAAGACGCCAGGGCCCTTGAAGAGGCCGGCGCCGTGCTGATTCTCGTTGAGGCCGTACCACCGGAGGTCGGTAAGATCGTGCGTGACCGTGCCGGGGTGCCTGTTATCGGCATCGGCGGCGGCCCCCACCTGGACGGCCAGTGCCTGATCGTCCACGACATGCTGGGGATGTTCGAGGCCTTTACCCCCAAATTCGTGAAGAAGTACGCCAACATCGGGGAGCAGATCACGGATGCGGTCAAGGCCTTCATGAGAGACGTCGAGTCGGGCGCCTTCCCCGCGGCGGAAAACTGTTACGGGATGCCCGCGGAGGAGGCCGAGAAGCTAGCAAAGATGTTCAAAGAGCCGTGAGGTCTTCGCGGTGTGGATGGGCCGCGGTTGGAAGGGACGTGTCTGCCATTACCTCGATAGGCGCTGCCAGGCGGATTCCGCTTCTCTTCGTCCCCGGTCGGTGTCATCCGGCGGCGGCGACGTGGGTGAGCGCCGTCCCCGGAGCCGAGCGATCCGCTCCTCGAGTGGTGGGTGGGTTGAAAAAAGGTGAGCCAGATTCCCCCCCCGGAGGGGATTAACAATGAACATGTGGGCCGTGTTCGGTCGGGCCGACATGGGGATACGTTGGGAATAGGCCCCCAGTTTTTCGAGGGCTGCCGCGAGCCCTTGCGGGTGCCCCACAAACCCCGCGCCGGTGGCGTCGGCGTGGTATTCCCGGGATCTGGAGACGGCCATCTGGATCAGCATGGCGGCGAGCGGGGCCAGGATCGACATGACGATCAAACCGATGAAGCCGAGACCGCCGCCCCCCTCATCATCGTCTGAGCCTCCACCCAAGAAAGCAGTCCAGCGTGCCATACTGGCCAGGATCATGACGGCTCCGGCCAGGGTGGCGGCGATGGACCCGATCAGGATGTCCCTGTTCTTGATGTGGGCCAACTCATGGGCGAGGACGCCCGAGATCTCTTCTCGATTCATGAGATTTAAGAGCCCTTCGGTCACCGCAACCACGGCGTGATCGGGGTTGCGGCCCGTTGCAAAGGCGTTGGGTGAGCTTTCAGGGATCATGTAGACGCGGGGGATGGGCAGGTCCGCGTCTCTCGCAATCTGACCGACTATCTCATAGAGCTCCGGGTTATCCCGGGGGGTGACTTCTCTGGCACGATACATTCGCAGGACGATCTTGTCCGAGTACCAATAGCTGAAGAAATTCATCCCGATAGCCAGGATGAAGGCGAAAACCATCCCCTGACGGCCCCCGAAGAGGTGTCCGATCCAGACGATCAGGGCAGTCAGGCTGCCAAGCAGCAAGGTGGTTTTAAACCAGTTTCCCATTGCTTTTCTCCTCAGCTGAATAGAAGAAATGATAATGACTGGGGCCGCGCTGTCAAGGTGAACAAGGCCCTGATTTCGATCGAAGGGTCATTTCGTGAAAGTACTCATTATCCGGCCCGGCGCGCTAGGCGATACCTTGATGTTGCTGCCGGCTATCGTCAGCTTGAAGCGCTCCATCTCAATCATTCTGGCAGCAAGATCACCCGGGCTCCTGTTCTTGAAATCATGTGTAGCGCTCGGCGTGGATTTCGAAGGGGCTGACTGGCATGGACTCTTCGCGGAAGAGCCAAACAGCCTCGATTCATTGCAGATACCGGCAGTGGGATCTGTCGTCGCCTTTTTGAGAGACCCCGATGGACACCTCAGGCGCAACCTTCAGTCTCGCTTTGCGCGTGCCTCAGTTCATCTCTTCTCGGCATTTCCCCCTAACGATGAACGGACCCACATTGCCCTCTATGTGGCGCGGTGTCTTCAGGCCGCAGGTCTGGATGTTGACCCCGCGAAGAGCATGGCCCAGGCCAAGAAGCATGCGTTGTTGGGCCGAAGGGATCAGCTCTCTAGACATGGGCCGCTTGTCCTGCATCCCGGTTCCGGAAGCGAAGGCAAGAATCATCCCGTTGATTTCTGGTTTGAGGTGATAGGAGCGATACAGGCCAGCATGCCTGGCCAACCCGTTACGCTTCTCCTGGGTCCGGCGGAGGAACGCCGATCCGCGGTCTTCAGGAGCAGACTTCATGAAGGGGCGATCGAAGTACAGGTCAGCCCTAAGGCCGATAGACTCGTAATGCTCCTTGAGGATGCGTGTGCCTATGTGGGACAAGACAGCGGCATCACCCACCTGGCGGCGTTCCTGGGGACACCCACAATGGCTCTTTTCAGGAGCAGCTCGGTTCACCAATGGCGCCCTCTGGGCCCCTGCGTGAAGGTCATCAAGGCCGAAGAGGCGAGTCCCGCCCTTGTGAGAGCCGTTCTTGAGTTGGTTGGGTCCATGGTGCGAGGTCGTAGGGAAAATCGATCTTCGAAGTGCACCCCAAAGGGTTTCAAGAGGAGTTGAGGTTTTGGGTGCCTTCTGCTATGGTGCCCAACGCCCTTAAGGAGAGGACGAAAGACGAAGGGAGTCATCGTGAAAGCGGCATATTACGAAGGGAATAAGCGTATTCGAATCGGCGATTGTGAACAGCGTCCACCAGGACCGGATGAAGTCCGTCTCCAGGTCTCATACTGTGGGATCTGCGGCACGGACCTCCATGTCTTTCACGGCCATATGGATCATCGTGTCAAGATGCCTCAGGTGATTGGCCATGAAATGTCCGGGGTCATTGCGGACATCGGCGACGGCGTTAAGGGTCTCAGCGTGGGTGAAGCCGTTGTGGTGCGCCCCCTCGACCCCTGCGGCGATTGCCCTGCTTGCCGTGCAGGACACAGTCACATCTGCCATAACCTCAATTTCATCGGGATCGACTCCCCAGGTGCGCTTCAGGGCTCCTGGACGGTTCCGGCTGACACAATCCACCGTCTTCCAGGGGGTTTCGACATGCGGCTGGGCGCCTTGATCGAGCCTCTCGCGGTGGCGTGTCACGATGTACGGCTCGGGGCAATCGAGGCAGGTGAACAGGTCGTTGTCCTAGGGGGTGGCCCGATAGGCCTGTTGGTGGGGCTCGTGGCGCGTTCCAAGGGTGCCGAGGTGATGATATCCGAACCGCAGGAATTCCGGCGTGGTCTTTCAACGGAGATGGGAATCGCAAGTATCGATCCCACGAAAGAGGATCTGGTCACCTATGTGGAGGAAAAGACGGATGGTACCGGTGCCGATGCGGTCTTTGAGGTCTCCGGGGCCAAGGCCGGCGCTGAAGTCATGACCCAGATCCTGCGCACGCGAGGACGAATCATCCTGGTGGCGATCTTTCCCCAACCGACCCAGGTGGACCTTTTTCGTTTTTTCTGGCGTGAATTGCGTCTCTTGGGCGCGCGGGTCTATGAGGCACGGGATTTCGAGGAGGCCATCGCCCTGGCCAATTCGGGCCAGCTCCCCCTTGAGAGATTGATTACGAAGGTCGAGCCCCTCGACAATACCATGGGTGCCTTCGAGTCCATTGCAACCGACCCGAAGGCCATGAAGGTATTGATCCAGTGTTCAGAAGCATAGAGAAGTAATCTTCGTAATGGGTTACCTTCTTGCAACCCGTTAAGATCTAGTGCGTCCGGCCATGGAGTATTTTCAAGAAGCTGAAATAATGCAGAATTTCATAGAGGAGACGTCATGAGTATACTGGACCAATTTAGGGTTGATGGGAAGACGGCCCTGGTGACCGGCTCGAGACGGGGGATAGGGATGGCCATGGCGTTGGCCCTGGCCGAAGCGGGCGCTGACATCATTGGCGTCAGTGCGAACATGGAAAAGACCGGCAGCAAACTCGAGCAGGAGGTGACCGCTCTGGGCAGGAAGTTCAAGGGGTATGCCTGTGATTTCGCCGACCGAAAGGCCCTTTACGCCTTTGTCGATCAGGTCAAAAAGGATTTTCCCGTGATTGATATCCTGGTGAACAATGCGGGTACCATCCTGCGCAAGCCGGCTGTCGAACACCCTGACGAATACTGGGATACGGTCATGGAGGTCAACCTGAGCTCTCAATTTGTCCTGAGCCGTGAAATTGGCAAGGATATGGTCGCACGGGGCTCCGGGAAGGTCATTTTCACGGCCTCGCTCTTGACCTTCCAGGGTGGTATCAATGTCCCCGGTTATGCGGCCAGCAAGGCGGGGATCGGTCAATTGACCATGGCCCTGGCCAATGAATGGGCCGGAAGAGGGGTCAACGTAAACGCCATTGCCCCCGGCTACATCGTCACGGACAATACCGAGGCGCTCCGGAACGACCGGGAGCGCTATGAACAGATTTTAGGCCGGATCCCCGCTGGACGGTGGGGAGAGCCCGAAGACTTCAAGGGGGCCGTCCTGTTTCTGGCGTCGCCGGCCTCCCAGTATGTCCACGGTAGCATCATTCTGGTTGACGGCGGTTGGATGGGCCGCTAACGTAGCGGCCGCAGTGCATCCTTGCGGGATGACTACTCTTGCTGAGGCTGTCGGAAAACGCCGATCTGCTGCGTTACCCTCATCCCTCGTCACTGCGGCGTACTTCTATGTACGCCTCATTCCTCGGGATTTCGGAAGCCTTGCATCTGGACATTTTCCATCAGCCTCAGAGAAATAGGTTTTTCGACAGCTTCGCTAGGAACAGACCCCGAACAAGACCGACGGGGATTGGCAAAGGAGATGACGGAATGGAGATGAAAAGGATCCTCTGGCCGACTGATTTCTCGGAAAACGCGGCGCAGGCGTTGCCTACGGTGCAGTCCCTGTCGGAGAAATACCAGACCGAGGTTCATGTTCTATACGTGATTCCGGAGTTGGCTCAACACGAGGGCTGGTATGGCGAATTCGACCGCGCTCACGCGGAAAAGATCCATGAATGGGAACGGAAGACGGCCGAGAAACGTCTCGACGAGATCTGCGAAGGTTACCTGGAGGGATGTCCACTCTATATCAAGCACATCGCCATCGGCGATCCGGCCCAGGAGATCTTGAAGCTCGTTGAAAAGGAGAAAGTAGACGTCGTGGTGATGGCTACGCACGGGCAAAAGGCCCAATTCCAATTTGGCGGTGTCGCTGAAAAGGTGGTCAAGAACTCGCCTGTTGCGGTGATCACGATACCTGTGAAATCAGAGTAAAGGGACCGGGTGGCCGTTGATGCGACTTCTGCTGCCGGCGTTGGACCATCACCCGTTGCGGCGGTCCAAGCCGTGAGTATGGGGAAGGCAATAGGGAAAAGGCGGGCTCAGGTCGAGTTGGGGCTGCGTGTTGTTCCGGTCTTGGTCAGCAAATCCGTCAATGTGATGCCGTCCAGTCTTTCAAACATGGCATCTGTAGTCTCTTTCCAAAGCTCGCGCGTCGGGCAATCTTGAGAGCGAACGCAGACATCTGGATCGGTCACGCACCCGATCAGTGCCCTTCCGTCTTCGAGCAGCTCCACGATTTCTCCCATGGTGATTTCCTGCGGAGGTCTTGCGAGCCGATAGCCGCCCCTGGCACCGCGAATTGCCGTGATGTATTGGGCTCTTTTCAGGGGAATGACGATTTGTTCGAGGTACTTCAGTGAAATCTGTTGGTGCTGGGCGATGTCCCGCAGTTGGACGAATCCATCTCCATAGCGTCGTGCCAGTTCGAGCATGAATCTGGTGCCGTAGCGGGTTCTGGTCGATATTTTCACTCCGATTCGACCCCTTTCCTCGAATCCAGTATCCCCGGTACGGATGTCTCGAAGACATGCAAGCTCATACGCCGAATAATGATAAAAGCCCCGTCAACGGCCCACGGTGCCTTTGGTGGAGGAGGACTTCGCCACGGTCCTTTAGCCGCAAAGACATCGCAAAGTCAGCTTTGAAGCACGATTATGGATGCCTGTTTCTCACATTGACCCAATCCCTATCAAACGGATATAAAATACCCCAAACACATGTATTGTCAAGCATTCCCTTTGGGATCGGGAGCTTGTCGCCGGCCGCGGCCGGCTCGTTTCTTAGAGATTTGACGTTTGCGTGAGTCGATCTCCCGTGTGAAACCTTCCAGATCACCGGGCCCGGTTCTAGTTATCTTTATCCTATGGCTTTACTAGGGAAAAGTAATGATTAAGTTAGTAGAGATATAAAAAGGAGGTAATTCATATGTATTCTAAGACGGTTATGGATCATTTCAGGAAGCCGCGCAATGTGGGGGTGATAGAGGACGCCGACGGGATCGGAGAAATCGGAAATCCCATTTGCGGCGATATGATGACAATTTATTTGCGGGTAAAGGATGACCAGATCGATGACATCAAGTTCCAGACCTTTGGCTGCGGGGCGGCCATTGCGGTATCGAGCATGCTGACGGAGATCGCGAAGGGAAAAAGTATCACGCAGGCGAAGGCGATCACCAACAAGGATGTGGCCGAGGCCCTTGATGGATTGCCCAAGAACAAGCTTCACTGCTCCAATTTGGGGGCGGACGCCCTTCATGCGGCCATCAAGGACTACGAAGACCGCAAGGCGGGCAAAGCACCAGGTGAGTTGAAACGCAAAGAGTCGCATGAACATCATCATGAGGACGAAAAGTGCTACTGCCCTTACTGTGATGAAGAGATCCCGGAAGGGGAGACGGTGTGTAAGGGCTGCGCCTTAAGCGTTGATGACCCGAAGAAAGCGCAAACGGGGGAAGGTTAGATCATGGGTATCATCAATCTAGATCACATCTCCGCCAATTCGCTGCTGCCCGAGGTACAGGAGGCCATGATCGCGGCCATCAAATCCCATTATGGCAATCCATCGAGCCAGCACAGGTTGGGAGAAAAGGCCGCAGAGGCCTTGGAGAGGGCCCGTGAGTCGGTCGCCGCTCTGATCAACTGTGCCGCTGCCAAGGAGGTGGTGTTCACCTCAAGCGGGACGGAATCCATCAATCATGCCATCAAGGGGGTCGCCTTTGCGCATGCAGATAAGGGCAAGCACCTTGTGACGTCGAACATCGAGCATAAGTCCGTGATCCGGAGCATGCGACAGCTCAAGATGATGGACTACCAAATCACCTCGGTGCCCGTCGACGAATACGGCCGTGTCGATCCCGGCCTGGTGGCGAAGGCGATTCGAGACGATACGATCCTGGTTTCCATCATGCACAGCAACAACGAGGTTGGCACGATCCAGCCGATCGAGGAGATTGCCCAGGTTACGAAGGAGAAGAAGGTCCTGTTCCATGTGGACGCCGTGGACTCCGTCGGCATCGTCCCGATCGACGTGCAGAAGCTCGGCGCGGATCTGCTCAGCTTCGCCTCAAACCCCTTTTATGGTCCGACGGGTATAGGGGGGCTTTATATCCGCCGGGGGGTCA
>CAZAGT010000158.1:0-11397 GCA_964484515.1 uncultured Desulfobacteraceae bacterium
CCAGCGGAGCCTGGGCGTCGGATCCTTCGCCGATGCCAAGTGCCAAAGGCAATAGGGCGAGGACCGTGGTCAAGGTTGTCATCAGAATCGGCCGCAATCTGCGTCGCCCGGCCTCGGTCACGGCGTCGCGTGTGCGCATGCCGTCTTGAACCAGGCGACCGGCCTGGTCCACCAGGAGAATCGCGTTGTTAACCACGATTCCTCCCAGCATAATGCAACCGATGTAAGACTGCACATTCAGCGTCGTTTTCGTGATAAACAACGTCACCAGCACGCCAACCGCCGCCAAGGGAACGGAAAACATGACGACCAGTGGGTCCCGTAAGGATTCATACTGACAGGCCAGCACCATATACACAAGGACCAACGCCAGCACAAGGGAGATGACCATTTCCCTGGAGGCCTTTTGTTGCTCTTCGAAATTCCCGGCGACCGTCAGATCATAACCGACCGGCCGCGGAATCTGATCGAACAGGGCCTGCACGTCAGAGGCGACGGACCCCAGATCACGCCCCACGACGTTGGCCCGGACCGTCACCATCCGCTGCTGGTCTTTGCGATCGATCAGAATCGGACCGCGGCTCGGTTCAGACGTGACAACGTTGCGCAGCGCCACCTTTTCACCCGATGCAGTTGTCAGCGTGAGGTTGAGGATTTCGCTTAATGATCGTTTCTCCGCATCCTTGAGCTGCACCAGAATGCGATAGGAATTGCCCCCCGTTCGGTACTCGCCGGCCTTCGAACCGGCCACCGCGGTTTGCAGGAGCTGAGTGACGTCGCGAACGCTCAAACCGAGATCAGCGACCTTTTCCCGATTCACACGGATTTCCTGTTGGGGTATGCCGGCTTCGAGACTGGTCTGAACGTCCGTGATGCCCGGCACAGTCCTAATCAACTTCGCCACGCTCGCGGCCAAAGCGTCGAGCGTGGCGAGCTCGTAGCCGCGAATCTCGATGGTCAGCCCCTCGTCACCGCCCAGGAGTCGTTCCAATAAAAACTGGCCCTGCGGTGCTCGGATACGGATATCCATGCCGGGCACTTTGCCATCCAAACGGCGCCTCAGGTCTTGGGCGATTTCCGCATTGGAGCGCTCGCGTTGGGCGGCGGGAAGCAAAGACATGCTTATGTCACCCTCCGAGGCCGCATCGGCGCGCCAGCCGGAAGAACCGACACTGACCACCGAGGCCACGGCCTCGGGCACGGCCGGTTGAATGATCTGCTCCATGATACGTGTCTGCCGATCAACCAGCCCGAGACGGGTACCAATTTCCATCTTACCGGTTACGCGAACCTCGCCTTCATCGCTGGGAGGCAGAAATTCACTGCCGATCAGGGGAAAGAGCAACAGACTCGCGCCCAGCACGGCGGCAGCGGCAAGGACGGTAACCAGACGATGGCCCAGGGACCAACGCAACAAATCCAGGTACCCGTTTTCGAGACCCGAAAAGAAGGAACTGGCCGCGCCGGCCCAGCCGTTTCTTCGAGACGCCGACCCCTCGACGCGCTGTTGGCTTGACGTCAGGAGTCTGGACGCCAGCATGGGAACCAAACTCAGCGCCACCGTCAGCGCACAGATCAACGCAAAGATGATCACGTACGCCAGATCCTTGAAGAGGATGCCAGAGACACCGCGTACAAAGATCAACGGCAGAAAGATGACGAGCGTGGTCAAGGTGCTGGCAATGATTGCCGTTCCGACCTCACGGGCACCTTCCACCGATGCCTTCTCCGGCCCCTCGCCATACTCGCTGCGGCGGCGGAAGATGTTTTCGAGCACGACGATGGAACTGTCGACCATCATGCCCACCCCCAAGGCTAGTCCGCCGAGGGTCATCAGGTTGAGTGTGAATCCCCCGAAGAAAATGAACGCAAACGTGGTCACGATCGAGATCGGGATCGACAGGGAAATCACCAACGTGCTTCGGATGTTACGCAGGAAAAAGAGCAAGACCACGATGGCCAAACCACCCCCGTAAAGAACCGACCGGGCAACATTGGCGATTGACCGCTCGATGAAATTGCCCTGGTTGATGACCGGGACAACTTTAATCTGAGGAAACGCTCGGTTGACTGCGTCAATTTCAGCCAGGATGCGCTTAGACACCTCGACCGTATTGGCATTGGCCTGTTTTCGAATAGCGACGCGCACGCCGCGCCCACCGTTAACGCGCACGATGCGCGTCAGCTTCTCATAGGTGTCTTTGACCTCGGCGATTTGACCCAACGTTATGGCGGCCCCGTCACGTTGGATGATGACCGTATCACGAATCTGATCGAGGTTGATGAACTCGGCCGGTGCCCGCAGCATGACCTCATAACGTCCTCGTTCGATTTTGCCCGCCGGAAGATCGAGGTTGGCGTCGCGAATGGCCTCAAGCACGCGGTCCAGGGGGAGATCTACGGCCTTGATCCTGTCAGGATCCAGTTCGATCCTGACCTCGCGGTTGAAGCCTCCCCATGCGTCAACCTGCGCAACACCCGGGATGCGGGCAAAACGGTAACGGATCTGCACTTCGATCAGTTCCGTGAGTTCCACGGGATCAAGATTGCTGGAAATTCCCAACAGCACGACCGGAAAACTGGCGATGTCGAATTTTCGGATGCGCGGTCTGACGATATCATCCGGTAACTCGTCGATCTCGTCTTCGAGTTTGCTTTGAACGTCAATCGCCGCAGTATCGATTTCCGTACCCCACACGAAACTGACACGAACGTCGCTTCGGCCCTCCGATGATGATGATGCGATTTCCTCTACCCCGGGCACCGTGGCAACGATCTCTTCAATAATTTGAGTCACCAGCCGCTCCATGACTTCGGGACTGGCACCCTCGTAATCCGTTCGGATGCTCAGCGTCGGAAGTTCGATATTGGGCAGCATGTCGATCTGCAGCCTGCTCAGAGAAACGGCTCCCAGGATGACCAAGATCAGGGTCACCATGGTCGTGAAAATCGGGCGCTTGACGCTAAAATTCGGCAGATTCATCGGGAGTCAACCCTTTCACGGCCGGCAGAGGCTTTGTTCTGCTCAGCAGGGATCGTGATTCGCGTACCGTCATCTACCAGTTGCTGCCCCAGGGTCACGACCCAACCGGACAACCCTTCGCCTTCCACCTGCACCCGGTCTCCTTCGCGGATACCCTCCTTCACTTGGCGCCAGGTTACCGATCGACCATCCTCACTGACGATAAAAATACCGCTCCGGTCATCACGTTTGGTCAACGCCTGCTCCGGGACGATGGTGGCCTCCGGCACCCGGGCCAATACCACGGTGGCCCGGATAAACATGCCTGGCTTGAGCCGATTCTGCGGATTGTCGATGGTCATTTCGATCCGCGCCTGCCGGGTGGACTTGTGGAAGACCGGGGCAATGCGATCAATCCGGCCCTTATACTGCTCGCCCGGATAGGCATCCGTAGTCAACGAGACAACCTGTCCGAGCTCCAGGCGAGCGTAGTCTCTCTCCGTGACGAAGACCACCCCGACGATGGGGTCTAGTTCGACGATTGAGAGCAGCGGCGCGTTGGCTGCCACGGTCTGGCCTTCGTCCACATAGCGCTCAGCCACGACGCGATCCTCGTCGCCGCCGGGCCAGCCTGCTGTCACCTTGGTGTAGCCGAGCCGGATATTGGCGGTTTCCAGCGATGATTCAGCTTTCGTTACCTGGGCTGCGGCCACCTTGAGCTGAGCCTGCTTCGCCAATTGATCCTGCCTCGCGGCATCGAATTCAGAATCTGATGCGATCCCGCGCTTTAAGAGGGACTCGGTACGTTTGTACTCGCGATTGGCGATTTCCAGGGCGCTCTTGGCCCCGGACAGGTTGGCCCTGGCCACCATCAGATCGGCCTGGGCCTGAGCTACCGCCTGGACATATTCATCATTGTCCAGCTCGGCCACAACCTGGCCGCGCTGTACCCCATCGGCGATGTTCACCATCATCCGCTCCACGCGGCCACTTACCTTCGGCGCAACCACAAACTCAGCCAGGGCCTCCAACTCCCCGCTGAATTCCCGTTTTAAGGCGATCGGACCGCGCTGAATCTGCGCCACTTCTACCGGCACCGGTCGAAACGCCTTACTGCTCTTGTGCGATCCGGTCCGCCCCTGCAATCGATCTAAAATTCCCCAGGCAAGTCCTGCCACGGCTCCTATCAGGAGAACAGTCAATATCAAAATCCGCGCACCGCCCGAATTCATGGCAAATAATCCTCTCCGTTGTTCATAAAACAGGCATTTCCCAAAAATATGGCCTCTTTTTTGAAGATGGGGAAACATTGCACTCCTAGGACTGATATTACAATCAAAAAATGGTTGCTGAATGGGTCCATGTGAGGCAAGAATTTGAAGTCTGCAGACCCCTTTTGCAGCGCCTGAAAATTCAACAAGACCGGCCGCCGTTGGGTGAGACCGGTATTCATGAGGACCTGTTATGATGTGTGCAAGATGTTGTCATCGGATGCTGGGGTTCCTCGCCATAAGCGGGTTATTACTGGCGGGGGCCTCCTGTACGCTGGTCGAGGAACGGATGGACCACACGGTGGGAGGGCCGAATGTACCTGCCGACACAACGGTGCAGATGCGTGTGGCGTCCACCGGGCAACCTGAAGAGATCGCGGCCCGAGAGCCGCCCTCGGGGCCGTTGAAAGTCACCGTCGCTGAAGCCGTCTTGCTTAGCCTCGAAAACAACCCTTCGCTTGCGGTAGAAAAATTGAATCCCTCGATCCGGCAAACCTTCGAGGATCAAGAAAGGGCGGTGTTTGATCCGACGATAGCCGCGGACGTGGCCGGTGGCAGTGCACGGGCAGAACGCCTTGCGAGGGCCGGATCTGAGACAGAGAATTTCACATCCGATACCGCCGAAGGCATCATTTTTCTGGAGCAATATTTCCCCAGCGGCACGAGGCTTACCGTCGAAGCCGGCACCCGTATGACGGACTCCTCTCTCTACGATGACAGCTTTTTTTCAACCCGCATGGGCATGACGGTTACCCAGGCATTGCTGAGAGGATTCGGAACGGACGTGAATCTGGCCCGGCTCCGGCAGGCGCGCCTGAACACGCGGATGTCGGAATATGAGTTGCGGGGTTTTACCGAGTCGCTGGTGGCGGAGGTGGAAAGCACTTACTGGGACTTTGCACTGGCCCGGCGCCAGATCGAAATCGTCAAGGAATCACTGAAGGTCGCCAACCAACAGCTCAACGAGACCAAACAATTGATCGCCGTTGGTCGCTTAGCCAGGTCTGAATTGGCGGCCGTCCAGGCCGAAGTTGCAGCACAGGAACAGGCCCTCATCGAGGCACAGGCCAACAAGGAATCTATTCGCTTGCAGTTGCTGCGGCTCCTCACTCCCGCCGGTCCGAGAATCTGGGAGCGCGACGTTGACTTGATCTACCAACCGACCATGCCCGAAATCAAGCTGGAAGACGTAGACCTGCACGTGGCCGTATCGATGCGCATGCGTCCGATTCTAAACGAGGCCCGCCTGGACATACTGCACGGCGATCTGGAGCTGGTCAAAACCCGGAATGGACTACTCCCTTTAATGGACCTTTTTATCACACTCGGCAAAAGCGGGTATGCAAGTTCCTTTGGCGAATCCGTCCGCGATATCACCGACGACAGTTATGACGCTCTGGTGAACCTCCGTTTCAATTATCCCATTTTTAATCGGGATGCGAAGGCCGTTCACAGGCGAGCGCAGCTAACCCGCGAGCAGGCGCAAGAAGCTTTGAACAACCTTTCACAGCTTGTGGAAGTCGACGTCCGCAGCGCCCATATCGAGGTCAACCGCACGAAGCAGCAGATTGCGGCGTCATCGGCCACCCGGATGTTCGATGAGGAAAAACTCCGGACCGAAACCGAAAAGCTGCGAGTGGGAAAATCAACCAGCTTCCTAGTGGCTCAGGCTCAACGGGATCTGCTGGTCAGTCGGATCGCTGAGGTGCGAGCCCTTGTCAACTACCTTAAGGCATTGATCGATCTCTACCGGCAGGACGGATCGCTGCTCGTGCGTCGGGGAATTTCCGCCCCTGGAAGCGAGCCGGTCAAACTTTGAAAAGCAACGTAGGAGCAAGCCGGAGCTCAGCTTCCATAATCCCACGTGCGTGGCGATCAGTGTTTTCCGGGTGCCAAGGGTACGCCGCGCCTCTCAAACGTGATGTAGCTCAGAAGCGCCACCATCTTTGGATCGTCGGCGGCAAGGGGATCACCTTCCAGAGGGTTTCGGATACACCAATTCACCATCTCAAAGAGCGAAACCACCCTCCCGATCTGCTGCTGGAACTTGGGATAGGTCTCCGGGTGGGTGTTGGCCGCATTGGGGTGACACTGGTCACAGGACACCTTGTTGCTGCCCAGGGCGGAATGAAAGAGCTTTTCGCCCTCCATGACGACGGTCATGAATTCCCTGTCCCAGCGCTCCTGATCTTCCTTGGTGAACTCCTTTGCCTTTGTCGAAAATGCCGCGGCCAGGATGCCCGCCACGATCAGCACGGCGACTGAAGCTCCGACGAATCTTCTATGTCTTCCCATGGGATACCTCCTTGCTACGTCTAGTAATGATCTTGCGGCGGAATTTGGTCACGGACATCCTGATACGACAGATCCTGCGGAAAGCCGGTCTTGGCGTTGAAGGCGACGGTCCGGTTACCGTTGTCGGGCAATTCGTAGTGCATGGCTACCTTGCCTGAGTGCACATCGATGAACTGCCATCCCGTGGCATCGCGCTCAAAAAAAGGGTCAGCGCGGTTCATGGGCACCGTGAGCTCCGGGAGGTGGCTCTCCACCTGGACATACGACTGCGGATAGGGCCATGGCCAGGCCGTGGCCATCACGGCGTGGAACGTGATGTTGCCGATCTGGTTGTACTGGATCTGATGGACATGGCCGTAGATCACGGTCACCTTGTCGAAAGGTTTCAGCAGGGCCTGAACTCTCTCGGCATCGTCGGTCCAAAAGTTCCATCCCTTGTAGATCTTTTGAATAGGGGAGTGCGAAAAGACCACGACGGGGGTGCGCTTGTCGATCTGCTGCAGGTCCTTCCTCAACCACGCAAGCTGCTCCCCTCCCACCATGAACGGCGAACCCTGCGGGTTGTCAAGCCGCGCCATGGCCAGCATGCGGTCCATCGGCGAAGCCCAGTTCTTAAAAGTCCAGCTGTCGTAAGTCAAGATGCTGTTGAGGACCACGAAATGAACCCCCTTGTGATCAAAGCTGTAATAGAGCGGCGAGATCTTGTCCTGCCAATACTCCCCCAGATCGAGGTAGTAGTCGTGCTCCCCGATCACGTAGTGGACCTTGCCTCTGAGACTCGATATGATCTCCAGCCCGTGATCCATTTCTTCCTTTTTGCCGAGCTGCGCCAGGTCCCCGCCGAACATGAAGAAGTCGGGCCGCGGCGTCAGCAGATTGGCTTCCCGGATCGCCCGGATGAGCCCCCTGTCCCAGTTGCGTACGAACTCGGTCCCCTTGATTTGCTGGATGTGGGCATCGGAGATGTAGGCAAACGTAAAATCCTGCGCAGCACCGAAGGCGACCTTTACCAGGCTCATGGGAACGGTGCCGGCTATTAGGGCCGCTCCGGTTGTCTTAAGAAATGAACGTCGACTTATGTTCATTGGTTCTCCCTCCTTGAATCTTCTCGAGACCAGGTGCTTCACTTCCTGACGAACTCCGGGCTTGTCAGGGCCTTCAAGAACTCCACCAGGTCGGCCTCCTGCTCCGGGGTGAGGTTCAGGGGCCGGATTCCACCGCTCAAAAGCTCCGGCACCGGGTCGGTCTCTTCCAGCCGTCCACCGTTGTTGTAGAATTGAACCACCTCTTCCAGGGTCTTGGCGCTCCCGTCGTGCAGATAGGGGGCTGTGAGAGCAATGTTTCGAAGCGTTGCCGTCTTGAAGGCGCCGATGTCCGTCAGATCGCGCGTCACCGCGTAGCGGCCGAGCGAGGAGGTTTTCACGTTGCTAAGCACGGCGATGTCCGTTCCCCTCTTCTTCACGTCCTCCACGGCCGCCGACAGCTCGTCCAGGTCCTGGGGCATCTGGTGGGCCGCCACCCCGATCATGTGGAACCGGTTATCGGTAAAGAGGGCCTGGGTCTGCTCGATGACGTGACAGGAAACGCACCGCCCCTGGCCGATAAAGATCTCCAGTCCGCGGATCGCCGCAGGGCTCATCGCTGTCTTGTCTCCGCCGAAGTAATAGCGATCAAAGGGCGAATTGCCGCCGATCACCGTTCGCTCAAAAGTCGCAATGGCCTGCTCCACCTCCACCATCGTGATCTCGTCACCGGTCTTGCCGAAGGCCTTCTTAAAAAGAGCCAGGTATTCCGGGTCATTTCGCACGATCTTGAGGATCGGCTCATGATTTTCAAGGCCCATCTCGACCGGGTTCAGGAAGGGTTGCGCAGATTGGGACTCGAGGGTCGGCTCCCGGCCGTCCCAGAATTGGGTCTTTAGGTATGCCGCATTGATGACGGTGGGAGCGCTTCGGGTACCCTTGAGCTTCCGGATCCCCTCGGACACGGGGAGGTTATCCGTAAAGCCCTTCTCCCTATCATGGCAGGTGGCACAACTCACCTCGCCGGTGTAGCTGAACCGGGTGTCGTGAAACAGCTTGTCGCCGAGTTCAACCTTCTCCGGTGTGATCGGATTGTCAGCCGGAACCGGCACCGGAGGCAGACCCAGCGGCGCCGCAAAGGCGACACACGCCACAAAGGCCGCCGCAACAGCCCCGGCGCACAGTATCCCTTTGTAGTATTCTGTTATTCTGTTCAAGATTTCTCCCTCCTTTCGTTTTGATCAACAAGATATGAGTTGAGGTCTTCGACGAGAGCGGGGTTGGCGAATGGCTGTCAATCAAAGGCCATGGATGTCTTCCAGACTTCCCAGACCTTTCCGACGAGATCCGGCCCCGGTTTCAACGTCATTTTCCCTGGTTTCCAGCCCGAAGGCGTCGCCTCGGCGCCCTTGCTCTTACGGACAAGCTGGAAGGCCTCAATCTGCCTCAGGGATTCCGCTACGTTTCTGCCCACCGGCGGCGTCAGGACTTCGTACCCCTGAATCACCCCGTCAGGATCGATGATAAATCTCCCTCTTGTCTCCACACCCGCCTGATCGTCATAAACGCCGAAGATGGTTCCTACCTTGCCGCCGGCATCGGAAAGCATGGGGAAAGGCACTCCGCCATCGACCATTTTCGACAACTCGTGGTCGTTCCACATTTTGTGCACAAAGACGCTGTCAATGCTCATGGAAAGGATCTGCGCACCGAGTTCCTGGAAATTCGGATATCTTTCAGCAACTGCTGAAATCTCTGTTGCTCAAACAAAGGTGAAATCCCCGGGGTAGAAGCAAAGGACAACCCATTTGCCCAGGTATTCAGAAAGCTTCACATTGACAAATTTTCCTTCGAAATAGGCCGGAGCCACGAAATCGGGCGCCTTTCTGCCGACCATCACCATAGATTTCACCTCCTTCCCCGTCTCGGTTGATTCCTTGGCCTCTCGTGTCTTCGATTCGCCGACAGGGCCGCCTGTCGGGCGTGCACAACCCGCTTTAAATTCTTCCGGCATAGGCAACCTCCTTGCTCCTGAAACGACTTCAGGATCGATTTTTGACCGATGGCTGAGAGCCTTGAGCACCACGCACTATTCTTTCTCGCACTCCTCACAGAGGATGTTCACGACGACCCGCTTGCTCAAGACCCTGAACCGGTTCTCAATATCCTTGGGCACTTTCAGTTTGTCGTACCGCTCGTCGGAAAAGTCGATGATCTTGCCGCACCGGACACAGTGCAGGTGATGGTGCTTATTCCGGTCGGGGTCGAATCGCCTTGGGCCGCCCTGGCCCTCCACAACGTCAATGAGGCCGATCCGGGCAAAGGTCAAAAGGGTCCGGTAGATCGTATCAAACGATACGTTCGGGAAGATCTTTTTGATGGATTGAAACACCGTCTCGGCCGAGGGGTGTTCTTTCGACGTGATGAGTTCCTCATAGATGGCGACCCGCTGCGGCGTGACCCTGAGGCCGTGTTGCCGGCATATCTCCTTAAAGAAACCAAGAAAATTTTTACTCTTGCCTTTTTGCATGTTTCTCCTTATAAGGAATCAATCTTATCCGTCAAGCCTATTTTTTTGTGTTCGGCATTGGCTTGCCGTGCGGACGCCGAAGGTGTCCGTCGAGCTCCTTTACGTCTTCCTTTGTGAGGACTGAGCGCTGGCAAATCGGTTGTTGCCAGGGAAGAACGTGGTCCTTTCCTTTATTCCGGCCGCCTGGACAGCGGTTTGTTCGGATCAGTGGCCCGGATACAACATCGCAAAGGAGCTATTTGATGCCCACAATGCGATCCTCATCGGGATCTCGGTCGACAACATCCCCACCCTGTTTGCGTGGACCAACCACATGGGCAACCTCTGGTTTCCGGTCCTCTCCAACTTCTATCCTCACGGCGGGTACGCTCAGAAGCTCGGCATCCTCCGCTTGAACGGCGTGACGGAGCGGGCCATCTTCGTGATCGACAAGCAAGTCATCATCCGCTACATCGACGTGCACGATATAAACAAACCGCCGCGGCTCAAGAGCATCGTCCGGGCGATGGAAGAGTTGGATAACTAGATCGAATCGAGGTAATCAAGCCCCCCAAGGTCTGCTTGGGGGCTTTCTCATGACCAACGTCTTCCTAGGTGATTTCAAAATTCCTACCCCGATCGCTAATTCCACGACCATTTTCCCGACGGGGACGTAGAGGGACGCAATCAACGGGATATCGTGTGTGGCCGGATGGCGGTCGAATTCTAGGTGGCTCGTTCACGCTTTTGGTGCATTTTGGCGCTGATCCTGTTATCCTCTTCAACCAAAATGCAAAGCCCTGTGCCGGCCACCCCGCGATTCCGCTCTGTCTCGCTGAGGACGGGGCTGATCAAAGGCCTGCCAGCGCCAAAGAGAGGGGGTAGAGGTTATGGCGGAGGAAAAGAAGGAAGTCCCACCGGGACTCAAGGCAAACGAGCAGGAGGCATTGGCCGACAAACTGGTGGGCGTGAAGTGGGGGCTCTTTTTCATTTGGATCGGCCTGGTCTTACTGTTGAAACTCGGTGCCGGCGGAGGCGTGCTCGGAATCGGAGCCATTGCCTTGGGGTTGCAGGTGGGCCGAAAGTACTTTAAATTGCCCTTCGAGTGGTTCTGGGTCATTGTCGGCTTGATCTTCATCCTCGTCGGTTTCTGGGACACTTTTGAAACTACACTACCCCTGGTAGCGGTTCTCCTTATCGTGGCGGGCCTGACCCTTCTCGTCTTCGCCCTTCAGGGCAAGAGCCTGATGAGAAAGTAGCCATTGGCCTTTTGACAGGTACTATACCCTAACGTTGCAAAAGTCGAGGATGCTGCAGATTCAAGACGCCGAGGGTGCA
>CAZAGT010000159.1:0-11299 GCA_964484515.1 uncultured Desulfobacteraceae bacterium
AAAAATGGCGGAGAGCGTTGTTATTTTTGTCTTTCCACACCTTTCGACGTGTTGATTATGAAACAGTAGGGTGAAGACTTCGCGGCGACAGGCAGATGGACAAAATCTTTACAGCCCTGATTGAGAGACTGAACGCAAAGGGAATGGACACCAAGATCATTCCCACCTATATTCGGAATCTAGCCCATTTTCTGGTCGAGGACCCCTCCGCAAACCTCGAAGAGATGGAAGCCCGCATGAGATCATTGGGCTGGAGTGATTTCGGGCTGGACGGCGTCACCTTTTATCTCATATCAGCGGTCGTCTCAGATGAGAGCAGATCATCGACAGCGAAACACGCGCCCGTCGTCATTCGCCGGGCGTCTGCGACCTCGGAAAGTCCACCGAAGCAAGGGAGACCCGGCTAAGGCCGCACCACCAGAACGGGATTCCGAATCCTTTGCATCAGGGCACAGAGGGCCTCTCCGCCGATGAGGTGATCGTTGCACGGGATGACAACCGGCCCCCCGCTCTGCCCCTGGACGATGTCGGCCAGCTTCTCGAGATCGGGGTCGATCAGGACGCGCAGATCCGCCTTTATTTCCTCCAACCGGAATTCCCGGTCGACCGCTCCTTTATCTTGGCGGTCTGAGCCCGGAACCGACATTCAAGATCCTCACGATCGATGGTGTATTCAGTTTAAGGGGCCCCTTCTTCGTTCCGGCGTTCCGAGGGAGACCCGCGCGATTTGACGGGCTTGACTTGAGTGATTAATATAACTTATTAAAACAACTTGTTTTTTTGTTGAATGGTCTTCAGGAGGGAAATAAATCAGAAAGATCGAAGGGAATCTAATAGGTCTCAGAAGAAACACTCGACGGCGGATCGAGAAGCTCGCCCAGCGTAAGGTCTCGCCGAACGAAATGGTAGCGGCGGATTTGAGTCGCGACATGGCGCGGCTTTCCTACGAGTCCGGGCGTCAATTGGGGCAGTTCTTGAATCGAGGTCGTAATCACGGATACGGTAGGCTTTATCCGCGATCTGCCCAGAGACCTGATGGATGCCTTCGCCGCCAGCCTGGAGGAGCTCGTGGAAGCCGATTTAATTCTGCACGTCGTTGACGCCGGGGCGGTCCAGATCGACGAGCAGATCGAAGCGGTCCGGGGCATTCTTCGTCAGCTCGGCGTCGACCAGAAACCGACCATTACGGTCTTCAATAAGATGGATCTCGCGAAATCCTCCGTCTTGCACGCGCTGACGAGACAGTACGGCGGGGTGGCCGTCTCCGCCCTGTCCCGAAATACCCTTCATCCACTTATCCGGGCCATGGAAGCTTACGTGGAGGCGCTGCGTCCCGAGATCAGTCCCGTCATTGAACAGGATGCAGCGGTTCCCGTCCGGCATATGGTGTCCGGAGAAGGGGGAACCTAGGGGTTCCTTCCGGGCCGAGGGGTAACTGTAATATTCTCCTCGATATCTCTGACGCCGAGCGTGTGTTGCGCCGCTTTGCAGACATCCTCTTTGGCACGCCACGACGGAACCGTGCCGGAGAGGAAGACCACATCCCGTTTTCCACTTTTGGGTGATTCGCCGTCTCCTTGATGCTCTCTTTTTGCTCCAGGGACCGCATGATCGCTTCGCCGATTTCGCGGTCATCAGCCTTTTCGGTAGGTACCACCACCAGTTCATCACGCTGTCTTTGTGCATTCCGCAATCCCTACCCGCCCACAACGCATCACGACGGCGCGCCAAGGGGCGCAAGGATAATACCGGCGAAATTCTGCATGAAATGGATGACCATCGGAGCCGCCAGACTTCTTCTCCAGAGGTAGACGGCTCCGAATGCCAAGCCGAGAATGCCCACCCCTACGACACCACCCGATCTTTCATACCTATGCCCCAAAGCGAAAACAGCAGCTGACAGCACGAGGGCAGCCCCGGGGTGTTTCAAAAGGGCCTTGAAACGGTGAATAAGGTAGCCTCGGAAGATGACCTCTTCCGAAACGGCCACCACCACCAGGAGCAGAACGGCGAGTGCGACCTGGCCGCCTCCGGAAGGCACGAGAAACGACGGCGGCTTCTGCGGCACGGAGAGCCCTCCTGCCCGGAGGATCCTTTCAACCAAACCCATGCCCGCCAGAAGCGGTATAAACAGAAGAGCACCCAAAGCGGCTTCCCCCCATACATTCCGGCACGTGAGACCGATAGATGCGAAGGATTCCCCGTTGCGCCAGAGGAAATAAAGAACCAGGCCCAAGAGGGCGATGTCAGTGAGGATGGTGGACCCGGCGAGAAGGGTGAAGGTCAGGTTCTCCGGCTTGGCGATGGCGCCGGATAGGAGCAGGGATGGAAGGATGAGCAGGAGAAAAACGGCCACCTCGGCTGCCTGGACCCTCTCCGGGAGTTCCCGCCCGGTGCTATTTGCAGAGTGCTCCAAGGCTCCTCTCCGCGAAAGCTTTTCGTCTCATTTGTAAACCATACAACGTCCCGCGCACCCGCGTACATCAGGTCGATCCCGTATTTGTCCGCCAAGAAGACCTTAGTCCGCGGAAGCGGAGGAGGGTGTGCCGTTCACCACACCATTCACCAGAGAAGGGAAGAGCACACCCGCCAGGGCATAACAGGCGATCGCCGCCAGGATCAATATCGAAAAGCCGATGGACATGGCCAGCAGCGGGGCCGAGACCGTCGCCAGGACGGAGGCGAAGCCGTTGACTGCCCACGACCAAGGCACCAGGGCGGGAACGGCCTGACTGACCCGGCGCAACCCCAGCGGAAAAAGATGACCCATCGCCAGCGCCAGAGGCGCGATCGTCAAGGCGGTCACCAAGAAACGCAGGGACAGGCCCCAGCTTTGCGTCCATGCCAACCAGACGTCCAGCAGAAAGAGGTAGAGAAGGCCTAGGATCACGACGGCAAGTGAGGCTCCCCGGGCCGCGAAAGGGAGGCGGCGTCGCCGGCGACCGCTTATCCGGCTGCCGATCCCCGCGAAGACGAGAAAGGATGCGATCACCGCGGCCGCGGAGTAGATCGGGTCGGCGAGATACAGGATCATTTTTTGAAGAAGGCCCATCTCGAGGAGCATGAAGCCGAGGCCGAGCAAGAAGAAATAGAGCAGGACGCTCCCTTTGTTCCGCGTGCTCCTCAGGCCCGGAATCCAGGGAAAGAGAGGCAAAAACACCAATGCGCCGCTGAGGAGCACGACCTGAATCAGTGCCGTAGCGAGCATCAGTGAACCCAGCTCCAGGAAGGCCGGCAGCCTGCCTTTCAATTGCGCCCTCAGCTCCGGAAGGCACCGCCACCGTATGAAGTGGTTGAAATAAGGGCGGTCATCTGTGGGCGCATCGAGGGCAAAGAGGTAGTCCTCGATGTAGCGATCTTTTACGGGGCTCAGAAGCTCCTTGGCCCCTTCGAAGTAGTAGGGACGTGGGAGGATGTGGAATTGGTTGACCTCTTCCGCTTCCAGACCGGGGAGGTAACAGAGGTCGAAGCCCCGGCTGTCGCTGAACTCACGAACCTTCCGGAGCTGAGCGGCGGACCAGGGGCTTTTCTTGGCCAGCAGTGTCACGGTTTCCCAGCTCCGGATGAGGGCCAGCCGGGGCCGTGCTGCAAGTCCTTCGCGCGAAAAGGCCTCGACCGCGATGTTGAAGACTCTCAGGCCGTCTCTGGGGGGCATTTTGGCGTGGACCGTCACGCTAAAGATCCCGGTTTCCTTTAGGTGTCTCAGAAACGTCTGAAAGGACTCGACCGTGTAGAGATAGTTTTCCTCTGCCGCCCGAAGGCCTTCTGCGCCGCCCCCCGCGGGATCGAGCAGGGGGAGGACAATCAGGTCGTAAGGCTTCTCAGCGCGGCGGAGATAGCCCCGTGGGGCTTCGAAATGCACGCGGACTCCGGGAAGCCGATAAATCTTCCCCCCCCGTTCAGCAAGCCGGCCGTTGAGGAGCCCGACCACTTGACGGTTGGATGCCAGAGCGACGATCTCTGTGCCTCCGTGCAGATCCGCCAGTGCCAGTGGAGCGCCGCCGCCCGGACCGATGATCAGGACCCGCGACGGTTCGGCCAGGAAAAAAGGAAGCGCCGTCGTGGTGTAATCGAGAAATCGCCAATCCTCCCGGTCTTTGTAGTCGTAGACAATGTGGGTTCGGTCTCCGTCCACGATCAGCAGGGTCCGCTGCGGTATGGCGTGCGGATTCTGAAGGCTCATGCCGGGCGGAGCGTCGTGGATCGACGGACCTGCGACCACGTCGATGCGCCCTTGCGGACCTTCCGTGGTGAGGATCACCCGGGTCCGGGGCTTCGATCTTTCCTGGGCAAGCTTCTTGTAAGGAGACACGGGGATCTCGGCAGGGAAAAACCAGGCCGCCGCCAGCCAGAGTACACCGACGGCGATGCTCCCGGCGAGACTTCTGCGGGTTTTCCATTTGGCCAGCAAGAGGCCTGCCCCGTAACAGAAGAGTGCCAACACGAGCAGCAGCTTGGGGGTTGACACGAAAAACATCAGCCCCACCGACAGCACGGCTCCCGTACCCGATCCGATCAGATTTGCACCGTAATGCCCATGAATTCGCTCGGAACGATCCATCAGCACCAGGCCCAAGAATCCGCCGGCCAGGAGAAAGGGCAACAGCATCAACAGCTCGATTTCCAGGATGTGCAGCCATTCCGTCGGGAGGCTCCAGGCAAGGTAGTGGACATCCAAGGGAACGGACTGGACCGCCCAGGCCGAGAGCAGGAGAGCCAGTGAAGTCGCAAAGGCAAGGCCTGTCAACCAAAGCCGGCGGCGGGGGCGAAGCCGGTCTTGGGCGAGGGTAAGGATGGTCCCGCTGAAGCCGAAACCCAAGAGCGCGACTCCGATCACCATCGAGGCGAAGTAGTACCAGAAACGCAGGGACAGGATCCGCATCAAGCCGAGTTCAAGTCCGATCGCCACGGACGAAACCAGCACGACGGCCAAACGTGTTCGAAAGACCATCGCCTCAGTGTTCGCTCTTGTCTTCCCGCGTCAGGGGGACGAAGCGAACCGGCATGAGGCTTTTCGTGTGCACCGTGCCGGCTTCATCCTTTGTCACGAGCATCAGAGACTGGGTGCCGAAGACCGGTCCGACCGGGATCACCATTCGTCCCCGGGGTTTCAGCTGTTCTATGAGGGGAGGCGGGATTTGGCCGGCCGCGGCGGTGACCACAATGCCGTCGAAGGGGGCGTTTTCCGGCCAGCCGTAGTAGCCGTCGCCGTGCCGCACGACCACGACCGTGTAGCCCAGGCGGTGGAGCCGCTCCTCGGCGGCGGTAGCAAGCGGTTGGATGATTTCGACCGTGTAGACGTGGGGGGTAAACTCGGTCAGGACCGCAGCCTGATACCCCGATCCCGTCCCAACCTCCAACACCCTGCATTGAGCATTTAAATGTAAAAGGCGGGTCATTTCAGCCACGATATAGGGCTGGGAGATGGTTTGTCCATAGCCGATGGGCAGGGGGGAGTCTTCGTAGGCATGCCGGCGGAGGTTCTCGGGCACGAATTCATGCCGCGGGACACGGGACATCGCCTTGAGCACCTTTTCGTCTTTCAGCCCGTAAGAACGGATCACATCCACCATGTTCCGCCGCTCCGCCTCTCGTCCCTTGAAGCGGGGAGGCGACCAGGCATCCCCTGAAACCGTGTCGCCGGACTCGGGATGCGAAGACGATTGCGCTTCGGTCGACGAGGGTTCGCTGAGAAACGCCAATGCGGCAAAACATATCGAAAGCGCTAATTTTATTCCTAAACGCTTCACATCCTCCTCCTCATCGCGACACAGAAAACGAACTCGGAGAGCAGAGAACCTCGGTGAGAAGAGCTCCCGCGTCTTCCAACGGCGGATCGGAGCGGGATGATCCTGCGTCCTTAATGCCTGCGATGTTCTATTCTCAGCCGGGCGAGACGGTCGTTTTCGAATGCCCCCGATGGTCCCCGAGATTTCAGTCCGATTCCGTAGAGTCTGGCGGCATTGTAACCGAGTACGGCGTTCTTGACCAGTCCTTCTGCGGCGCCCAGCGGGGCGAACCCATACCGGTCACGAAGGTCCTCGGGTATCTCGATCCGCCGGAAGGCCTCGATCTGCCACTGGGGTGAACCGTACCAGATCGAATCCGTGACCCACAGCACGTGATCGACTCCCAGACCCTTGACGAGCGTTCCCAGCAACGCGGCGCAGTGGCGCGGATAGGTTACCGCCGAGGTGGCGAAGGCCGTACCGATCTCACCATACACGTGGCTCACGCCTTCGGTCCAGGGGATCGCGGCCAGTTCCGTTACTGACGGGATTTACCCCGTATATTCGAACTCCTCCAGACGGATCGGGAGCGGCCATCGCGAACGCCTTATCTTCCCACGTCCTCTGAATGCCTCGTGGAACATATCCGTGTCTCTCCTATCCGAATCCCTTACCCCCGGAGCTTCAGGGCCGCCTCGGCAACGCGCCGGCCCAGGGCCCGCGCAATCTCCAGGTCTTCCGGGGCCGGTTGCAGTTCATTCTTCGGTCCCGCCAGCGTTGTGGCGCCGTAAGGCGTCCCGCCGCGGCCTTCCGTGTGCAACATCCCCGGGGTCGAATAGGGCACGCCGACGAGGATCATTCCAAGGTGAAACAACGGCACCATCATGGACACCAGGGTCGTCTCTTGACCGCCGTGGGTGGTGGCGGTCGAGGTAAAAACGCCGGCCGGCTTCCCTTCAAACGCCCCTTCCATCCACAGATCGGCCGTCCTGTCAATGAGCCTTTTCATTTGGGCGATCATGTTCCCATATCGGGTGGGGGATCCGAAAATGATCCCTTCGGCCTGCCGCAGGTCGTCCAGGCTGCACTCGGGAATGTCCTTGTGCTCTTCCCACACGGACCTGGCATGCTCGCTTTGCTCAATCTCCGCCCGCACTTCACTGAATTCGGGTACCCGCCGCATTACCACCTCGATCTCCTTGAAACCAGAGGCCCCTTCTTCCACGGCCCGAGCAAGCTTAAGCACGTGGCCGTATAGCGAGTAGTAAACGACTAAGACGTTCATGGCGCTCCTCCTTTATTGACTTCCATCCTGAACTGCCCTTCCCGTCCTTCTCGCTAGATCACTTCTACGTTAACATAGCTTTCCCAGAGGCCGTGGAGGTTGCATCTGTCTTGAACGATCAGGGAGACCTTTTTCCCCTTCAGGTTCTTTCCCAGCACCACCTCAAACTTGGCTGTGGGGTTCAGATAGCCGTGGGAACGGAACGTGATCATGCCCGCGGGCTCATTCCCGACGTTCAGGTGGATATATTCGATCCAGTGTTCGGTACCCATCGGATGAAGGATCCTTCCAACGGTTACATCGACGCCGAAGGCCTCTCCCGCTGTGACCTTGTTCGGAGCCTTGATGAGCGGCGAGTGTTTCTTTTGAAGCGCTGTGGCCTTTCCCCAGTCTTCAACCCGATTAATGTCTTCGAAAAGACCCTTGTCCACCGGGATGGGGAAGTATCGCTCGGCGAACACGATACCCTCGCTTGCAAGCGCCATGGCGCCTCCCGCCAGGGCGGCTTTGAAAAAATCCCTTCTTTCCATGCCATTCCTCCTTGCGTCAAGTATTTGATGGATGGATCCTGGGGCCTCAGCCGGCCGAAGTAAATAAGGTGAATATAGTATTGTGCCCGCAAAGGAGCCGTATGATCCTGATCAGGGGAGGGGGATTCTGCGGCGTCAGGCAAAACAGAGACGGTACTCTTTACCCTAACGTTGCAAAAGTCGAGGATGCTGCAGATTCAAGGCGTCAAGGGTGCAGCCGTAGTAAACTACTGCAAGCCCTTGACAACGCAGAAGATGCGGTATCCTCGGCTTTCCCAAAGGGTAAACAACACGACATCTTCTGGGTTTCGCTAGATCTCACGGTTGATGACATCCAGGATTAACGCCAAGAATGGCTGAGAGCACTGCTATTATTGTCTTTACGCACCTTCTGTCGTGTTGTTTATGCAACAGTAGGGTTTACACTTATGCCTACGGGGAAGCGATTGCCGGGGTGTGTCTAAGGAAAGGAGTCGAGACTTGTCCGTTTCAGGATGGAAACGAGTTCAACCCGAACCCCATGGAGGCGAACTCACGTATGCTGGCCTTATCGACCGTCTTACCCAAGAACCAGGGTTCCATGAAGCCCTCCAGGAACAATTTCCAACCCTCTTCATCCTGAAAGATCTCTGCATCTTGACAAGCCACCCTGCATCCCTCTTCGCCGACGGCTTCCGTCGATATATCCAAGGGCGGATTTATGTTGTCCCCGTCACACGTATATGTTGCCGGAATTTTCTCCTGATGCTCAAAGGCCGAACTTGTTAGTCTCATGATTTCCTCCTCTTGTCGAAATAGGGTTTAACTCTTGGGCGATCCCAAATTTCTTTCAATGGGTTCGATCATGTATTCGAAAGCCGGCTTCGGAATTCGATCTCCAAACGGAGGAGGGTGTAGGAAAGGGTCCCTGCAGTTGGGGAAACCGCAGCGAGGAGCACAAGGCGCCGATAACGCCGGGGCCTATCAACGGATCGACGTGCCATCCCGGCGAATGTATCCAACCAAGCGAAATACCGTCTCGCACCCATTTACTTCACATCGTTACATCCGTACTCTGGCGCTGGCCGGCTCCTGTGCGGCCCGGAAATACCAATACAAAGCCTACCCGGAAGGATTCTGATGTCCACGTACATTATGTTGACCCGGCTCGCCGCTGCCTCAATTCAATCTCCTCAAACGCTGGAGGAGCTTGAAAAAAGGCGGTAGCGACGATCCGGTCGGAGTGTCCGCAGGTGGAATGGGTACACAATTTTGCCGTATTAGGCCCCTACGATTACCTTGATGTGTTTCGCCCCCCCGACGCCGATACGGCCTTTAAGGTGGCCGCTATCATCCGCTCCTTTGGGCACGCCCAGACCGAGATATGGACCGCGACCGAATGGGCCAAGTTCGAAGATTTGATCCGTCACTTGGGAGAAGACTAGCGTCCAGACTCGGAGGACACCACCTTTTCATGGGTTGTCTCTGGAGGAGCATCGGCGTCCGCTCCGACCAAGCGCGGGTAGCGGAGAGACGCTATTTGATCAGGCGGCGTTTCATGGCCAGAAGCGCCAGGTATCCGAATACCAGCGTCAAGAGCACCAGGTAGATCAGGTTGAAGACGAGCCTGGACTCCATGGCGCCGATGCAGAAAAGACGGGTCAACTCGACCAGGTGGTAGAGCGGGAATATGAGTGCGAAGATGCCGGCCCAATCCGGAATACCCGAGACCGGAAAAAACGTGCCCGAGAACAGAAACATGGGTGTGATGAACAAAAATATCGGCAGGTTGAACATGTCGATCGTCGGGATGATGCCGGTGAAGAACATGCCGATGGAGGCAAAAGCCATCCCGCCCAAGAACGCGAGTGGAATGCACATCAGAGCGCCCGGAAAACCCGCGTAGCCGATCGGGATGAGCACTGCGAGCATCACCGTCACGGCAGCCGCCGCCTTCGACGCCGCCCACACAATTTCCGCGACGATGATCTCCTCGAGGCACATCGGCGTGGCCAGCATCCCGTCGAAGGTCTTCTGGTAGTACATACGCACGAACGAGGCGTAGGTGGTCTCGAAAAACGAGTTCCACATGCAGGCCGTTGCCACTAGGGCCGGAGCCATGAAGTGGGTGTACTCCAGGCGCATTCCGGCATAGTCCACCCGGCCGATGAGACCCGAGAAACCCAGGCCGAAGGCCAGGATATAGAAGGCGGGCTCAAGGAGCGGCACCATGAAATTGATCTTCCAGATGCGGCGGTAGGTGGTCAGATTCCTGACCCAGACATGACGGAAGCGGAAGGATATGGAACGGAGGCTGACCCGGCTCATTCGCGAAGCTTCCTTCCGGTCAGGCGCAAGAACACGTCCTCGAGGTTCCCCGGGCGAAAGATACAGGAATCCATGCAGAACCTCCGTCGAATGTCGTTCTCCAGATCACCGCGCGCCTCGGCATAGATGATCATCCGCTCTCCGAGGTCATCGTGTTTGATGCTGCTCTCCCTGAGATAGTCTTTCAGCTCCTCGCTGGGGCCCTCGATTTCGATGACGTTCTTAGCGGCGTACTCGGCCTTCAGGTCGCGCGGGCGGCCTTCGGCGATGATCCTGCCATGGTCCATGATCACCAGCCGGTCGCATAGGCTCTCGGCCTCGTCCATGTAGTGGGTCGTGAGCAGCATGGTCAGCCCGCGCTTTTTCAGATCGAAAAACCGATCCCAGACTTGGTGTCTGGCCTGTGGATCCAGGCCGGTGGTGGGCTCGTCGAGGATGAGCAGTTCGGGTCCGGCCATCAGCGCCCGCGCCAGCTGCAGGCGTCTGAGCAGCCCGCCCGAGAGTTCGTTGACCTTGGCTTGGCGCCTGTTCCTTAAGGCGAAAAATGTCAGCAGCTCCTCAGCGCGCCTGCGCGCGGCGGCTCCGTTCATCTCGAAGTAACGTGAGTAGAGCAGGAGGTTCTGCAGAACAGTCAGGTCGGGATCGAGGGTGTTGTCCTGCTGGCAGACACCTAGGCGTGAACGTATTTTGCGCCAATCGGTCCTGATGTCCAGCCCGAAGACGTTCAGCCGGCCTCGGGTTACGGGCGAAAAGCCGTAAATCATGCGGATGGCCGAGGTCTTGCCCGCGCCGTTGGGGCCGATCAGGCCAAAGAACTCGCCGCTCTCCACGGTAAAGCTCACGTCGTCCACGGCGGTGACGTCGTTGTCAAAGCGTTTGACCACATTCCGGGCCTCTATGATTTTCATGCGATCCTCTTATCGCGGGTCTCAGGGGGGGTAGCGGAACCTGTCGGTTATGCGGTGTCAGGGTAAGGACGCGAACTCACTCTACACGGTTCCAACGGGAAAGAAAATGATGGCAGCCGTTTCTTTTGGCTCCGAAAACGAGATAATCCGGCACATCGAGTGGGTAGGGCGAAACGGGATACATCCCTTTCGGGGCGCCGAATGCGGTAAACATACCATATCGATCCCGCCCGGTAGAAATTGAGAGCCTCGGAAAGTGATGCACCCCGTGCTCAGGTACGGGGCATGCCGCCCAAGGTGGGTAGACCTGGTGAAAGCGCGTGATTCAGAAGCAGAAGTGCTCCGGCCGTGAGTCCCTCGACCGGCATCACCTCGTCCGCCATGCCTGGATGGGCCAAGTGGGTCTTGGGATTCAATATGTGGGCCGGGCGTCTGGAGATTCACGCGGTGCTGGTGTTACTTCATCCGAACGTGTGGACAAGAAAAAGGGCTCCTCACAAGAATTTGTGGGCGAAAAAACCGTTTCCAGCCTCTGCGGTG